>MQVI01000014.1 GCA_002002485.1 Pasteurellaceae bacterium 15-036681 | reverse complement strand
ACCTTATGATCTACTTGATTTAAGTGATATTCCTAAATATCATCATCCTACGCCGAATATTATTTCTGTCCCTAAAGCAACAAATATTATTCTTATTTTAGGTGAAAGTGTTAGTGCTAAAAATGTAAATCATTTTGGCTATAGCCGAGAAACCATGCCATTCTTAACTAAATTAGCTCAAAATAATCAATATACAGATAATTCACTATTCAAAGAAACATATAGTGCTGGTGTATTAACTGCAATTTCTGTTCCTGCATTACTTAATGCAATACCCTATCCAAATGGTGTAGAGCAAATTATGAAAGGGGATACAAATGTATTCAATTTAGCAAGAATGCAAGGCTATAATACCTATTATTATACATCTCAGCCTGAACAAGAAATGCGTTTACTCAATCTCATGGGTAAAAATTGGATGCAACACATTATTATGCCAACTCATTTAGGTGCCGATATATCTAGAGGAATGAATGACCATCGTTTAATTCCACTTTTTGAACAGATTAATCTAGATGAGGGCAATAACTTTATCGTGTTGCACCAACGAGGTTCTCATTCTGTATACGGTGAATATTTATCAGAATCTGAAAAAATATTTAAACAGAATACGCCTTTAGATAATTATGATAGTACTATTTATAACACTGACCAATTTATTCAAAAGGTATATCAGCACTTACAAAAGCGCAACAAAGATGATTATATTTTAATATATACTTCAGACCATGGACAGTTTGTTACTGAAAAATATTATAATCAGGGAACAACAGATGAAGAACAATATATTGTTCCGACATTTATTTATTCTAATAACAAAAATGTTATGGAAAATATGAAAGTCTTTGAAAAATGTCCAAGATTATTCCATCAACAATTATCTACCTTTATGATTAACTCTATGGGATTTGATATGCCAATATCAGATTGTAAAAAAGGGGTTGTGTATTCTTCTCTATTAACAGGTGATACTGGATATTTAGAAATTGATGAAAACCAAAAGGCGACATTAATTAATCCGAAAAAGAAAAAATAGATATATTTCATGGAATTCCAAAGCCTAAAACTTTTTCTCGATATTGCTCAGAGCCAAAGCTTTATCCGTACTGCGGAAAAAAACTATATGAGCGCATCAACCCTCTCTCGTCATATCCAACGACTGGAAGACGAGATTGGGCAGCCGCTTTTGTTGCGTGATAACCGCCAGGTTTCACTCACTGAAGCGGGTGAGCGATTTTTCCATTTTGCAGAGCAAACTTGGGCTAATTGGCAACAGCTACAACACCAATTTTCCCCTCATCAAGCCGAGCTTGAAGGGGAATTAAAGTTGTTTTGTTCCGTAACAGCCGCCTATAGCCATCTTTCTCGTATATTAGAAAGTTTTCGCCAAAAATACCCTAAAGTTGAAATTAAACTCATTACTGGTGACCCAGCAAAAGCGCTACAGAGCGTGCAATCACTGCAATCGGATCTTTCCCTTGCAGGTAAGCCCGAGCATTTACCCAATAATATTGCTTTTCATTATATTGACGATATTAGCCTCTCGATGATCATCCCTCGAATAGCTTGCCCTGCAACGCAGTTATTGCAAAAAAGCCCAATTGATTGGCAACAAGTGCCTTTTATCTTGCCTGTTGATGGTCCTGCTCGCAAGCGGATAGATCAATGGTTTAAATTACAAAAGATTAAAGAGCCTAAAATTTATGCAACAGTTGAAGGCCATGAAGGGATCGTATCTATGGTAGCCCTCGGATGTGGCGTGGCATTATTACCTGATGTTGTGGTGCAACATAGTCCTGTGAATAACCAAATTTCTTATTTTAAACTGCCCATTCCAATCAAAGCATTTGAATTAGGGATTTGCGTACAGCAACGTCGCTTACAAGAACCAATTATTCATGCATTTTGGCAACTATTATCTGATCTAAATTAAATAATTTTACTAATTTTCTGATAAAATAGTTCGATTTTATTTTTGAACCACCTAATCAGGAGACTGTAATGAAAATTGTTGAAGTAAAACATCCTCTCGTAAAACATAAACTTGGTTTAATGCGTGCTGCTGATGTGAGTACTAAAGATTTCCGAGCATTAGCGACAGAAGTTGGTAGTTTGCTCACTTATGAAGCAACTTCTGATTTGGAAACCGAAAAAGTAACCATTGATGGTTGGAACGGTCCTGTTGAAATCGACCGTATCAAAGGTAAAAAAGTAACTGTTGTGCCAATTCTGCGTGCAGGCTTGGGCATGATGGATGGCGTATTAGAACATATTCCAAGTGCTCGTATCAGCGTGGTCGGTATCTATCGTGATGAAGAAACACTTGAACCAGTGCCTTATTTCAAAAAACTAGCAAATGACGTTGAAGAACGCCTCGCAATCGTTGTAGACCCAATGCTTGCAACGGGGGGGTCTATGATTGCAACTTTAGATCTTTTAAAAGAGGCTGGTTGTAAACAAATTAAGGTATTAGTGCTTGTAGCTGCACCAGAAGGGATTAGAGCATTAGAAGCCGCTCACCCCGATATCGAACTTTACACAGCGTCTGTGGATAGCCACTTAAATGAACAAGGTTATATCATCCCAGGTCTTGGTGACGCCGGCGATAAGATTTTTGGTACGAAGTAATTAATTAAAAATAGTTATGTTTCCTTAAATAAAGAGCTCTTTATATTTCAAAAATAAAGAGCTCTTCTTCAATTTGAAATTATTCTGTCTCAAAATAGTAAAAAATCTATTTTCCCCTATTGACAAACCTTTAATTTTAGACGATTCTTCAATACGTTTTTATTCTCAACCAAAGAGCAATAACATGAATGTTTTAACTACGATTACAACAACGATGATTACCATTATGTGCAAACATAGTGCGGGTGTTCGTGGTTAAAAAACAGAACGAATAAAACGAAAGCCCGCTAACAAGCGGGCTTTTTTATATAAAATTTTGCAACATCTAAAAATTTAATAAAATCACAGGAGAAACTATGCGAGTTCTTAAATTTGGCGGTACTTCTTTAGCAAACCCAGAACGCTTTATGCAAGCAGCCGATATCATCGAAAAAGCCCATTTAGCAGACCAAGCGGCTGGTGTTTTATCTGCCCCAGCCAAAATCACTAACCATCTCGTCGCGATTGTCGATAAAGCCCAAGCTGGCGAATCTTATGAATCCCATCTCACCGAAGCAAACGAAATTTTCCACAATATTATCAATGGATTATATGACGCTAATAATAACTTCAGACGTGAAGAGTTACTTGCTTTTATCAAAACTGAATTAGACGATATTTGCGCAATTGCCGCAGAAGCAGCTAAAAATAAATTCTGCCCAGATAATATTGGTGCAACAGTTCACAGCCGTGGTGAAAAATTATCTATCGCAATGATGCGTGCATGGTTTGAAGCCAAAGGCTATGAAGTTACCCAAATCAATCCTGTTGAAAAATTACTAGCACACGGTAGCTATTTAGAATCTTCAGTTGATATTGAAGAATCAACTAAGCGTGTGGATGCAGGTTCTATTCCAAAGAAAAACGTGGTGTTAATGGCAGGCTTTACTGCTGGTAACGAGCAAGGCGAATTAGTTTTATTAGGTCGCAATGGTTCAGACTACTCTGCAGCATGCTTAGCTGCTTGCTTAAAAGCTGAAGTTTGTGAAATTTGGACAGATGTGGACGGTGTTTATACTTGTGACCCACGTTTAGTGCCAGATGCAATCTGTTTAGAATCAATGAGCTATCAAGAGGCGATGGAGCTTTCTTACTTTGGAGCGAAAGTAATTCATCCACGTACAATCGGTCCATTAGTACCATTAAATATTCCGTGCTTAATCAAAAATACCGGTAATCCAGAAGGTAAAGGTACAATCATCACTGGTAATGTCGTTGCTGATGGCTTAAAAGTAAAAGGAATTACCAACCTTGATAACGTAGCAATGTTTAACGTATCGGGCACAGGTATGCAAGGTATGGTGGGGATGGCTGCGCGCGTATTCTCAACCATGTCGAAAGCAAATATCTCGGTGATTTTAATTACACAATCTTCTTCGGAATACAGCATTAGCTTCTGTGTACCAGTGAAATCGGCAGAAAAAGCATTAAATGCGCTAAATACAGAATTTGCAGCAGAGTTAAAAGAAGGTTTACTCGATCCAGTAGAAGTTATTAAAGATCTCTCTATTGTTTCGGTGGTAGGCGATGGCATGCGTACCTCAAAAGGTGTTGCAGCACAATTCTTCTCCGCATTAGCACAAGCGAACATCAGTATTAATGCGATTGCACAAGGCTCTTCTGAGCGTTCAATTTCGGCTGTTGTGCCATTAAATAAAGCGATTGAAGCAGTGAAAGCCACTCATCAAACTCTTTTCAATAACAAAAAAGTGGTTGATATGTTCCTTGTTGGTGTTGGTGGTGTTGGCGGTGAGCTAATCGAGCAGATCAAACAACAAAAGGAGTACCTTGCAAAGAAGGACATTGAAATCCGTGTTTGCGCATTAGCAAATTCGACCAAAATGTTACTCAATGCAAGTGGATTAAGTCTTGATAATTGGAAAGCGGATCTTGAAGTTGCAACTCAACCCTCTGACTTTGACGTATTACTTTCATTTATCAAATTAAACCACGTCGTAAACCCAGTATTTGTGGACTGTACAACAGCCCAATCGGTAGCCAATTTATATGCTCGTGCATTAAAAGAAGGCTTCCATGTAATTACACCAAACAAAAAAGCGAATACTTCTAGCTATGAATATTATTTAGAAATGCGTGAAAATGCTCGCCAAAGCCAACATAAATTCTTATATGAAACTAATGTAGGCGCAGGTTTGCCTGTAATTGAAAACTTACAAAACTTGCTTGCCGCAGGGGATGAAGTTGAAAAATTTGAAGGTATTCTTTCAGGTTCTCTGTCATTTATTTTCGGTAAACTTGAAGAAGGTTTAACCCTTTCTCAAGCAACGCAAATTGCAAAAGAGAAAGGCTTTACAGAGCCAGATCCACGTGACGATTTATCTGGTCAAGATGTGGCACGTAAGCTCTTAATCCTAGCACGTGAAACCGGTTTAGCTTTAGAATTAGAAGATATTGAAGTTGAAGGCGTTTTACCTGTAGGTTTCTCTGAGGGTAAAACGGCTGATGAATTTATGGCAATGTTACCAGAGCTTGATGCTGAATTTGCAAAACGTGTCGAAAAAGCAACCGCTTGCGGTAATGTACTACGTTATGTGGGTTCAATTGAAAACGGTAAATGCCGTGTAGCAATCAAAGAAGTCAATGGCGATGACCCATTATATAAAGTTAAAAATGGTGAAAATGCATTAGCATTCTACACTCGTTATTACAGCCCAATTCCATTATTATTACGTGGTTATGGCGCAGGTAATGATGTGACTGCCGCTGGTATTTTTGCTGATATTTTACGCACACTACGTGGAGGTGCAAACTAATGAGCGTTTTACGAATTTATGCTCCTGCTTCAAGCGCTAACCTAAGCGTTGGCTTTGACTCACTCGGTGCAGCTATTTCGCCTATTGATGGCTCACTACTTGGCGATGTTGTACAAATTGAAGATTGTGATGTGCCATTCGAACTGGATACCGCAGGCTATTTTGTACGTAAATTGCCAAAAGAACCACAAAAAAATATCGTTTATCAGGCGTATGTTCTGTTTAGCGAACGCTTTAAATTACGTGGTGGCAAAATTAAAAACTTGCGCTTAACTCTTGAGAAAAATATGCCAATTGGTTCAGGCTTAGGTTCAAGCGCTTGTTCTATCGTAGCGGCGTTAGTTGCATTAAATAAATTCCATGATGAGCCATTCTCAAAAATGGAATTATTAGAGATGATGGGCGAATTAGAAGGCCGAATTTCTGGTTCGATCCACTATGATAACGTAGCACCTTGCTATTTAGGCGGCTTACAGTTAATGACTCAATCTTTAGGTAATATCTGCCAACCGTTGCCATTCTTTGATGAATGGTATTGGGTATTAGCTTACCCAGGGATTGAAGTTTCAACGGCTGAAGCTCGTGCAATTTTACCAAAAAGCTATACACGCCAAGATATGATTGCTCAGGCACGTCTATTAGGTTCATTCGTTCACGCTTGCCATACCCATCAAGATGTATTGGCGGCAGTGATGATGAAAGACTTAATTGCCGAGCCATACCGTGAAGCATTGTTACCAAACTTCCCAGAAGTGCGCCAAGGCTGTAAAGATTTAGGGGCATTAGCAGTGGGAATTTCTGGTTCAGGCCCAACAATGTTTGCCATTGCCCCTGATTTAGAACATGCTCAGAAATTAGTCTCTTACCTTGAAAAAGAGTATCTTCAAAACAATGAAGGATTTATCCATATTTGTCGCGTTGATAATCAAGGTGCACGAGAAGTGAAATAAAAAATTATGCCCTTTGGGAAAACCAAAGGGCTTTTTTTAGTTTTAAGGATATTCTGAAATAACGACATTCCCTCTTTCTGCTTTCCATTCAACCTCAGCGATCACCGCTGGATAGAAATTCACACTGTCTTGATAAGCCGTTAAACCTTGAACTAGATCAAAAACAAGTGGTAAATGCGAAATAATTAACACATTATTCGCACCTTCCTCTCGCAAAAAGCGTAAATAATCAATAACATTATCAGGATTGCCGTAAGGTGTAATGCCTTCCCATGTTTCACAGATATTTGCAAAACTTTGCATAAAATTAACCGCTTGTAAACCTTGCTCAATATGCTGCAAGGTTTGTTGTGTCCGTAAGTAAGGGCTAACAAGCACTTTATCAAGTTTAACTTGTTGATCTGAAAAACGTTTAGCGAGCCATTTTCCCTGCTTAAAAGCCATTTTTTCACCGTTTTTAGTCAGAGATCTTTCGCTATCCGTTGAGGCATTAAAACCAGCTTCACCGTGACGCATTACCCAAATATTCATATTCACTCCCTTTCAGTTGTTTAAACTATTGCAATTTGGGCGTATAATGCACAGTGTTTTGAATAATGGCAAGTCCCATTTCAATCTCAACTTTTAGATAATCAATCAATGGAGCAATAACATAATGGCTAAACTTAGAAGAACCAAAATCGTTTGTACAATGGGTCCTGCAACAGACCGTGGCGATACTTTAGAAAAAATCATTGCCGCTGGTGCAAATATGGTTCGTATGAACTTCTCTCACGGTATTCCACAGGATCATATTGACCGTGCGGAAAAAGTTCGTGAGATCGCTAAACGTTTAGGCAAACACGTGGCAATTTTAGGTGACTTACAAGGTCCTAAAATCCGTGTTTCTACTTTCAAAGAAGGCAAAATCTTCTTAAATATCGGTGATAAATTTACTTTAGATGCTGAATTACCACGTGGCGAAGGTCACCAAGATGCTGTAGGTTTAGATTACAAAAACTTACCAAACGATGTAGTACCAGGTGATATCTTATTATTAGATGATGGTAATGTTCAATTACGTGTTATTTCAATTGATGGCGCTAAAGTATTTACAGAAGTAACTGTAGGCGGTCCTTTATCGAACAATAAAGGTATCAACAAGCTAGGTGGTGGTTTATCTGCACCTGCATTAACAGACAAAGATAAAGAAGACATCAAATTAGCTGCAAAAATTGGCGTGGATTACTTAGCGGTATCATTCCCACAATCAAGCGCTGACTTACACTATGCACGCGAATTAGCATTAGCGGCTGGTTTAAATACTAAAATCGTCGCAAAAGTTGAACGTGCTGAAACAGTTGCAACTGAAGAAGCAATGAATGACATCATCTTAGGTGCTGATGTAATCATGGTTGCGCGTGGTGACTTAGGTGTTGAAATCGGTGATGCTGCATTAGTTGGCGTACAGAAAAAATTAATCCGTCGTTCACGTAAATTAAACCGTGTAGTTATTACGGCAACGCAAATGATGGAATCAATGATCAAAAAACCAATGCCAACTCGTGCAGAAGTTATGGACGTTGCGAACGCGGTATTAGATGGTACAGATGCGGTAATGCTTTCTGGTGAAACTGCAAACGGTGACTACCCTGTTGAAACAGTTAAATCAATGGCTGAAGTATGTATCGGTGCTGAAACAATGCCAAGCATCAATATCTCTCGTCACCGTATGGAAGATTCTTTCACTTCTGTTGATGAAGCTGTTGCAATGTCTGCAATGTACACTGCAAACCACTTAGAAGGTGTTTCTGCAATTATCGCATTAACTCAATCAGGTGAAACTGCAAAATTAATGAGCCGTATTAGCTCAGGTTTACCAATCTATGCTCTTTCTCGCAATGAGCAAGCATTAAACCGTAGTGCATTATATCGTGGTGTAACACCAGTATTCTATGATAAAGATAGCCGTACAATTGAAGGTGCAAAATCTGCATTAGCATTATTAAAAGAGCAAGGCTACTTAGCTTCTGGTGATGTTGTGCTATTAACTCACGGTGATGAGTTAAAAGAAGGTGGCACAAATACTTGCCGTATTTTACGTGTTGAGTAATTCAACTAAATAACTGAAAAAATCCACGCATTTGCGTGGATTTTTTTATATACTCTTAAGCATTATTTCTTTCTATGAGATTTTGCCATGCTGAACCTACTCCAAGATTTAACTAGTGAAAAAGTCCTTTCCCAAATCAATTATCAATTTGCCAAATTTATTGATAATAAACAACAGCAAAATCACGACTATAACGAACAACAAAAAAATTTAGCGGTATTAATTAGCGCACTCGTGTCATTTCATTCACTACAAGGTAATAGTTGCTTAAATCTGAATTCAAAATCAGCTAAGTATCCATTCGGCTTAAAGCCTACAGAGAATAATAAACGTAATTATTATGCCGAAATCATGCAAAAAATTGGCAATATTTCACCGCTTGAATGGCAAACTGCGTTACGAGATCATATTGCCTTTAGCCTAACACCTGAAAATATTGCACCATTACTCTTTCAAAATGAGCGTCTTTACTTTTACCGATATTGGCAAGCTGAAAATCGCATTGCGTACTATCTACAACAAGCGGTCAGTTTTGAACAAGAATCTGCAAATCCACTTTTAGATCGTAAAATTTTAGACTTATACTTTACAGAACCACCTCAAGATCCTAGCGGAATTGACTGGCAAAAAGTGGCAGCCGCAACAGCTTTAAATAAAAAATTTAGTATTATCTCAGGTGGTCCAGGTACAGGTAAAACAACTACCGTTGCGAAATTAATTGCGTCTTTACAAAGAAAGCAATTGGAACAAAATTTACCTTTACTCAAAATTGCCCTTGCAGCACCAACAGGTAAAGCAGCGGCACGTTTATCAGAGTCTATCCACGCTAGTTTTAGCCGATTACAGATACCAACTGAATTTCTTACCACTGCAGGAACAATGACAATTCACCGTTTAATTGGTATTAATCCAAACAGTGATACTCCGCGTCATCATCAGCAAAATCCATTACATGTTGATCTCCTAGTTGTAGATGAAGCATCAATGATCGATCTGTTTGTGATGGAGAAATTGTGTAATGCCCTTAAGCCTACTACGCATCTAATTCTACTAGGCGATAAAGATCAGCTTGCCTCTGTTGAGGCTGGTAACTTAATGGGAGAGCTCGGCGAATTACTCACTAAAGGTTATAGCTCACAACATAGTGATTATTTAACTCAAGCAACAGGTTATCGCATTTTTTCCCAACAAGATAATGTGCCTGCGATTTGTGATTCTCTCTGCTATTTACGCTATAGTCATCGTTTCGGTGAAGACACGGGAATTGGCAAACTCGCCCATGCGGTAAAAAATAAAGAAGCCAAACAGAGCTGGGAAATTTTAAAAGAAAATCCATTAGGGGATTTAACTTTGGTTAGCTACGCCTCCATCAACGATTTCTCAGAGAAACGTTTGTGGATAGAAGATAGTGTTAATCTTGTCGTAAACAAAGCTCAGGAGCTATATAGAGAATATCTCGAGCTTGCCAAACAACGAGAAAAATCAGTAAATCAAGTTTCGGTTAAACAGATCTTTGAAGCTTTTCAAAAAGTGCGTTTTTTAGGTGCTTTACGCGTCAGTGAATTAGGGGTTGATCGTTTAAATCAACATATTGCAGAAAAATTACAAAAAGCAAAATTAGTACAATTTAAACATAGCCGTGAAAATTATCTTGGCAAGCCAATTCTCATCACAGAAAACTCACCACAAAATCATGTTTATAGTGGCGATATTGGGATTATCTTGCCCGATCTGGACGGAAAGTTGCGTGTTTATTTTGATACACCTTTTGATAATGATGAAGGATATTTAAATCTTTCACTGAATAGACTGCCTGAATATGAACCAGCTTATATTATGACAGTGCATAAATCTCAAGGGTCTGAATTCCAACATACTTTATTAGTTATGCCACAAATGATAGCTCCTGTGCTTACCAAAGAATTAGTCTATACTGCTATTACTCGAGCAAGTAGGCATTTCACTCTATTTAGTAACGAAAATATTTGGAAAGAAGCAGTAAAAGAAGAGGTGCAACGCCAAAGTGGATTAATTGAACAATTGAGGCAGCTTCAAGGTAGTTAATAATTTTTTTAATTAATGAAAAAATTATGATTTATGCCAAATTATCCCAATAAAAAAAGAGATAGAATATTTCGCATATAAAAATAATCTGTGTGTTATCAATTATAAACGAGTATATATGAATACAGAAAGCAAAGGGCGTTTGCTCAAACAAAATTTTTCATCAGGTCTTGTCGTTTTCCTTGTTGCATTACCTCTTTGTTTAGGTATTGCTCTTGCTTCTGGTGCTCCGCCGCTTTCTGGCATCATCTCAGGAGTTGTTGGAGGGCTAATTATTGGTGCGCTAAGTACCTCACATATCAGTGTTTCAGGCCCTGCTGCAGGACTCGTGGCCATTGTACTTGGTGCTATCAACGAATTAGGTTCTTTTGAACTCTTTTTATGTGCTGGTTTAGTTGCAGGTGTTATTCAATTGGCGCTGGGATTTATTCGCGCAGGTAGTATTACCAATTATATTCCTGTTGCCGTTATTGAAGGCATGCTAGCTGGGATTGGGGTATTGATTATCATCAAAGAGATTCCTTATGCGCTAGGATCTAGCCTTAATTTATTTCAATTAGCAAAAGAAGCTGGACCTATCCATCTAGGCTCATTAATTGTTGCTTTTATTTCTGTAGCTATAATTCTAAGCTGGGATCGAAATCCTCGCCTGAAAAAACTGAAACTACTCCCTTCTGCCCTGAGCGCTGTGTTTGTTGGGATTTTACTAAATAATCTGTTTATCATGTTTGATAGCCCTCTTGCTATCCCAAGTTCTCAACTAGTCCAACTTCCCAATGTTCACTCCTTTGAGGAAGCTCAAAATCTTATTCGTTTACCTGATTTTTCAGGATTCTCAAATAGTTTTGTTTGGATTACAGGCATAACAATTGCTGTAGTCGCTTCAATTGAAACATTGCTATCAATTGAAGCAGCTGATCGTCTAGATCAACACCGCCGCATTACGGATACAAACCAAGAACTAAGAACTCAAGGAATTGGTAATATTGTTGCCTCTTTAATTGGTGGCTTACCAATGACTTCTGTAATTGTTCGTTCTTCAGCAAATGCAAACTCAGGCGCAACGCACAAACTATCTGCCGTTATTCATGGTCTACTGCTATTTGTATGTGTGCTTTCAATCCCGAGTTTATTAAATCAAATTCCACTAGCTTCTTTAGCCGCGGTATTAATTTTAGTCGGATACAATTTAACTAAATTCACTGTCTATAAGCATTTTTGGCACAAAGGGATTTATCAATTTATTCCTTTCGTCGCAACCATGGCAGCAGTTGTTGCTTTTGATTTACTAAAAGGCGTTGGACTCGGTTTAGTTATCAGCATTCTATTTATCCTACATGGAAATATGAAGCGAGCTTATTATTTAAGCCGAGAAGAGTTAGCCGAAGCTGATGAAATTGTATTAGAACTGGGCGAAGAAGTATCTTTTTTAAATAAAGCGGCTATTAAAAAGACTCTTAAAAACATCCAGCCAAATTCAAAAATAACAATCAATGCAGAACGAGCACTCTATATTGCGAGTGATGTTTTAGAGTTACTAGAAGATTTTACGAATGTTTATGCTCAAGAGAATAATATTCAGGTGAAATTGCGTGGATTTAAGTACGATTATGAGCATCAAGAAGGCGTTGAACATACGAATGTTCGAGTAGAACACCGCAGCCGAATTTAATAGTAAAAGAATAGCCCCACTAATGTGGGGCCATTAACGAATTACTGAACAAAACTATCAAACGTTAGTTCGTAATTATCACCATCTCGACTGTAAGAAATATAGCGAGGGAATTTTTCACCTATATGTTTCTTAACTGTAATATATTTACCATCTGTTTTAAAACGATAAGTAATCTCTTCGAAAGTTTGACCTTTCACTTTAACTGTTTTTTGACTTTTATTTAATACTACGTTTTCTGTTGGATAAAGTTTTTTACCGTTGGTTGTTTGGAAACTATTCGGTAACTTATCATAATAACTTAGCTGAAATGCCACAGTAAATAAGTCAAAAGTTGGCATTTTTAACGACTCTTTTTTCAGTGGCTCTTTCACTTTACCATACTGAATAGTTGAGCTATCTAACTCCGCTATTGCATAATTTTTGCCATTACGTGTATCACGGTAACTTAGCATATTAAATTGCCCATTACGCTCTGTACCTTTCGCGCTAAACACAATGTTATATAAAGGCACATTAATTTTCGACTCAATAGAATATTGCTTTCCGTTATTGCTAAATTTCACATAAGCAGGCATTAGGTAATTTGAGCTGTATTTAATATTGAATTCTTCCGCCATTGCATTTGCAATAAAACTAACAGAAACTACCGCTAGTAAAGCCACTTTTTTGATAAACTTCATTATCTTTCCTCTAATTTAGTATGTTCAAATAGACGTAAAATTGCGTTGTTATCGCGTAATTGTTCCGCCTCTTCTACTCGCATTTTCGTTAAGTGCGGTGAGAAGTAGTGAATAAAATCATACATATAATTACGCAAAAACATCCCTCGTTTGAATGCAATTTGCGTCATACTTGATTGGAATAGATGGCTAGCATCAATTGCGACTAAATCAGTATCGCTTTCAGTATGAGCCATTGTAGCCATAATTCCAACACCTAATCCCAAGCGAACATAAGTTTTAATTACATCCGCATCTGTTGCAGTAAATACAATATTTGGCAAAATACCCACTTTATTAAATGCATGATCTAAATCTGAACGCCCTGTAAATCCGAAGGTATAAGTAATTAAGTCATATTTACCAAGCTCTTCGACAGTTAATTTTTTATTTTGTTTCGCAAGCTCTGCAAGAGGGTGATCTGGCTTAACAATAACCGAACGATTCCACATATAGCAAGGCAGTAAAATAGCATTTTCAAATAAATATTGAGCTTCCGTGGTAATAGCTAAGTCAACCTCGCCTGCAATAAGCGCATCATAAATTTGATTTGGCGAACCTTGGTGTAAATGCAGACTAACATCAGGGTATTTTGCTTTAAATTGATTAATCACCTCTGGCAGCATATAACGAGCTTGTGTATTTGTGGTTGCAATTCGCAATACCCCTTTATTAGGACATGTCTGCTCCTCTGCAACAGCCTTAATTCCTTGTGCTTTAGCCAGCAGTTCTCGCGAAATCGTCACAATTTTTTCACCTGCAGGTGTTAGCCCTTTAATATGCTTACCATTACGTTCAAAAATATTAATGCCAAGTTCATTCTCCAATAAACGAACTTGTTTACTAATACCAGGTTGAGAAGTGTAAAGCACTTCCGCTGCCTCTGTGATATTGAGATTTTGATTAACAATCTCAACGATATAGCGTAGCTGCTGTAGTTTCATATTAGAATGTTCCTTTTTCTGCGATACTCACTAAATCCAAAATTGAATGAATTTCATAAGTAGGCCGAATATCACTATCATTATGATATTGTGTTGGATTATACCAACAGGTATCAATTCCCACGGAATTTCCACCTAAAATATCGGAGGCTAAAGTATCTCCAACCATCAATATCTTCGATTTATCAACATTTCCCATTTGAGCAAAAGTTGCTTCAAAAATTCTTGCATCAGGTTTGGCTATACCTACATTTTCAGAAGTAATCACCAAATCAAAAAATGCTTTCGTTTTAGTATTATTTAATCGCTTTTCTTGTAACGCATTAAAACCATTGGTAACAATCGCCATTTTTACTTTGCCATGTAGCGCTTTTAGCATATCCATAACACCATTCAAAGGCTGGCTAACATAAGACATTTCATGCATTAACTGGTGATTAAGCTCTTCAGCACTCTGCCCTGTTTGTTCAGCTAATTTACTAAAACGAATGGCTCTAAGCTCCTCTGCAGTAATCTCTTTATTTTGATACTTTACCCATAATGGCTTATTGACCGCCTGAAACGCCTCATAATCTTGTTCAGTAAAATCAATGCTGTAATGTTTTAACATCGCTTTTAATCCAAAGTAAGAATTAAAAGAGTAAAGGGTTTCATCAGCATCAAATAAGATCCATTGATATTTCATTTTATCCTCATTAAATCTAGTTTGTTATAACAATTGGTTATTTTACCTTATTTTCTGGAACTATGTTTTGAATATTACCAAAGAGAAGAAGCTTTAATAGCAAATCAGGCATTTCATTCGAAATGCCTGACTCATTTTTGATAACTTAAAAAATTCTAACGAATTTCATCTAAAATCCATTCTACAAATAACTGAACTTTTTTCGTATCTTTCATTTGAGGAGGAAAAACAACATAAAAAGATTTCTCATCATTTAATCCTGTAGGGAAAGGCTCAACCAAGTTGCCTTGCTCAATTTCATGCTGTGCAAGAACTTTATTTGCAATTGCGATCCCTTGCTGGTGCATTGCAGCTTGTAACGCCATGAAGGTATGACTAAACATGGTTCCAGTTTCTTCAACATCAATTTGTTCAGCTAGCCCCAAATGTTCAATTGCACGCTTCCATTTATTACGGCTAAACACATACAATAACGTTTTACCCACTAAATCTTGTGGTTTATTGATAGGATTTTCCTCAAGAAAACTAGGAGATGCCAAAATAACTAATGGCGATTCTGTAAGACGGATGGATTCTACATTTTCCCATTTACCTAAACCATAATAAATTGCGACATCAATTTCCTTACCCAGTAATCCCTCATCTTGATCTACACCTTTGATACGAACTTCAACATCTGGAAACTTCTGATGAAAATCATTCAAACGCGGAACAAGCCACTGCATTCCGAAGGTTTGCGGAACACTGATAGTCAGAATTTGACGATTATTCTTCAATCTAATTTTATCCGTCGCTTTGGCTATTTGTTCTAATAGCGGTCGAATTTCATCAAAATATTGCAACCCTAGTTCAGTCAATTCCAAAATACGATTACGACGGTGAAATAATTGCACACCAAGAAAGTCCTCCAACAACTTTATTTGGTGGCTTACGGCTGCTTGCGTAACAAATAGCTCTTCAGCTGCTTTGGTAAAATTTAAGTAACGAGCCGCTGATTCAAAAGCTTTTAGTGCGTTTAACGGAGGAAGTTTTTTATTATTCATAGCTAATACTGTTTATGTAAATTTATATAATGAGATAGCTTACCTATCCATTATTTTTTTTGATAATTAAAATTAAAAAATCTCGTTTGTTCAAATAACCAAATTTCTATACAATGCGCGCCGTACTTAGATGGATAGTGATAGTTGTTTATACAACTATTTTGAATTTTAAGTATGATGTTGTGTTTGCATATTGGTCTAGGAAACTAGACTAGAGTAACGTAAGTTACTCGTTTCACTTCCTGTATATTTTGAACCCTTTTTGGTTTATACGCCGCCCACTTTGGGCGGTTTTTTTACGCCTAATTCCCACGTATTCTACCAGAATAAAAATTTCTCGCTAGCAAAAGACTATTTTTCATCAAAAAGTTTACAAAATTTTCTGTCAGCCTTGTTAATTTCCATTAGAATGGTGTATCTTATCCAGATAATTCTAACTCAATGTTATATAAGGAACACAACTCATGTCTAAAAATATCGATTGGCAAAATCTTGGCTTTTCATATATCAAAACAGATTTTCGTTTTATTGCACGTTGGAAAGATGGCGAATGGAATGAAGGTGAATTAACAACTGATAATACATTACATATCCACGAAGGCTCAACTGCATTACATTACGGTCAACAATGTTTTGAGGGTTTAAAAGCTTACCGTTGTAAAGATGGCTCAATCAACCTATTCCGCCCTGATCAAAATGCACAGCGTATGCAAACAACTTGCTCACGCTTATTAATGCCAAAAGTACCAGTTGATTTATTTGTTCGTGCTTGTAAAGAAGTCGTTAAAGCAAACCAAGAGTGGCTAGCGCCTTACGGTACAGGTGCAACT
The DNA here is from genome assembly GCA_002002485.1 of Pasteurellaceae bacterium 15-036681. Lineage (GTDB taxonomy): Bacteria > Pseudomonadota > Gammaproteobacteria > Enterobacterales > Pasteurellaceae. Next base: position 39,352 of record MQVI01000014.1, on the reverse strand, counting down.
TTATATTTACGTCCATTTGTAATTGGCGTGGGTGAAAATATTGGCGTTCGTCCTGCTCCTGAATATATTTTCTCTGTATTCTGTGTGCCTGTAGGCGCTTACTTTAAAGGTGGTTTAGCACCAGCAAACTTCCTTGTATCAGATTTTGACCGAGCTGCACCAAATGGAACTGGTGGAGTGAAAGTAGGTGGTAACTATGCAGCAAGTCTATTACCACACGAATTAGCGGCAGAACGTAACTTTGCCGACGCAATTTATTTAGATCCAAAAACGCATACAAAAATTGAAGAAGTAGGTGCGGCAAACTTCTTTGGTATTACAAAAGATAATAAATTTATCACACCAATTTCACCGTCAATTTTGCCAAGTATCACAAAATACTCACTATTACATTTAGCTAAAGAGCGTTTTGGCATGGAAGCAATTGAAGGCGATGTGTATATCAATGAATTAGATCAATTTGCGGAAGCTGGGGCTTGTGGTACTGCAGCAGTAATCACTCCGATTGGTGGTATTCAATATGGCGATAACTTCCACGTATTCCACTCAGAAACAGAAGTTGGCCCTGTAACCAAAAAACTTTATGCAGAACTAACAGGCATCCAATTTGGTGATGTTGAAGCGCCAGAAGGCTGGATTGTTAAAGTTGATTAATCATTTGGGGCGTAATGCCCCATTTTTATATAAGGAGAAAATATGATCCAACGTTTCCAAGTTGGCAAGCGACTATCTGAAATGGCTATTCATAATGGAGTCGCTTATCTCGCAGGACAAATTCCTGAAGACGATTCACAAGATATGTATGGTCAAACTCGTCAAGTATTGGCTGAAATTGATAAATGGCTTGCTGTTGCTGGCACAGATAAAAGCAAAATTCTAATGGCACAAGTTTTTGTAGCTAATATGCTTGAGTTTGATGAAATGAACAGAGCTTGGGATGAATGGGTTGCAGAAGGTCATGCACCACCACGAGCAGCAATTGAGGCTCGTCTAGCCAACCCGAATTGGAAAGTTGAGATTGTGGTAACTGCAGCAATTTAATAGATGAAGCACGAAATAGAGAACATTTCGTGCTTTTATTTTAAACGAAAACGCCCACGGCTATAGCGAGTTTTCATTAATGCAAGAATTTGTTCTTTTTCAGAGTTTACTGATTGCTTGCTATGCCCTGCCACAGTTAATGAATGTTGTATTGAATGAGCATGAGTGATTGCTATCGCCAAAGCATCAGCTGCATCAGCTTGTGGCTTTGCCGAAAGCTGTAAAATGCGCGTTACCATATCTTGAACTTGGACTTTATCTGCAGAACCAATTCCAACGACTGTTTGCTTTACTAACCGTGCGGCATATTCAAATACAGGTAAATCATGGTTTACTGCTGCAACAATGGCTGTACCACGCGCTTGCCCAAGTTTTAAAGCTGAATCAGCATTCTTCGCCATAAATACTTGCTCAATCGCAAACATATCAGGCTGAAATTGAGTAATAATTTCTGTCACACCAGCATAAATACGCTTCAAACGATTCGGTAAATCATCCACTTGAGTACGAATAGCACCACTGCCAAGATACTCTAAATGTCGCCCTGTTTGACGAATCACACCATAGCCTGTCACTCGAGAGCCTGGGTCGATACCTAAAATAATTGCCATATTTTCTATATATACCTATGTGATATATCCATATATGCAAGCGGGCAGATTTGCAAAAATTTGCCGATCTGCCCTCTTTTTGTTTGCTCTATTAATTACTTAGCTGTAACACCAGATACGGTTGATTTAATTGTGCTCACCGCTTCTTTTGCTGAGCTTACCGCGTTAGTTGCAGAAGATTTTGCACTGGATACTGCACTAGTTACTTCAGACACTGCACTTGTACCAGTTGAAGCAGCTGAACCCATTGCACCAGTTACACTCTCTTTAACGCTTGATACTGCAGCATCTTTTGCACTATTTGCCGCATTAGTAACGATATCTTGAGCTGTTGATGTAGTCGCTGTAGATTCTGAGCCAGTCGAAGAACAAGCCGCTAATGCTAACACGATAGCTACTGCTGATACAGTTTTTACTAATTTCATTTAAAAGTTCCTTATTAGTTAGGGTTGAAAAATCCGAGTTTAAATTATTTATTTAATTTTGCTGTAGTTTTTGGCTCAATTTTACAGTTTTTCGCTAAAATCACATCGCCTTCACTCTCCGAATGGAAAATGTTTACTAAATCTGTTTTCGTTGCTGTATCCAATGCTAATGGAGTGTCTGCATTTAATACGTATTTACCAGAAACGAATGTTGGATCTTCAGCTTTGTCATCACGAACAAATGTTTCACCTACTGCTTTCTTATTAATGGTTACAGTAGCTTCAACTGCTTTTTGAGCTGCAAATTTGTATTTAACTACCACTGCATTTTTATTTGCACATTGGAACGCCACAAATTTTTCAGACATTGTAGGTTGTGGTTGAGCTTCTTGAACAATTTCTTGTTTAGCAGGTGTAGAACAAGCAGCTAATACAGCTGCGACCAAAGTTACAGGAAGAAATTTAACAAATTTCATAAGGTATTCCTATTAAAAATGAGAATATAAATTGTAGAGTACGTGTAAACGCACCATTTTTATAACATATTGATTGGTGCGTTTACACGAACCCTACCGCAATACTTTGTCAATAATCTTGATAGCTTATGTTACTACCCCTGTTGCCAATCCACTGCCACATACCAACTACTTCCTAAAATAGCATTTGAATAGCAACGTGCATGCTATGACAAATACGATTCAAAATGGTTTCAAAAATAGAGGATATAATTAACTATATTATAAAGGGCGGAAATAAATTCCGCCCCTACGAGTCTTTGCTAATAATTTGACAAAATAGCTAATTATAATAACGCTGCAACTTCGTCGCTAATTTCGCCGTTGTGATATACGTTTTGCACATCATCACAATCTTCTAACATATCAATTAACTTTAATAATTTAGGCGCAATTTCTGCATCTAAATCTACTGTTGTTGAAGGAATCATTGTTACTTCAGCATTTTCAATTTTGAAACCAGCGGCTTCAATGCCATCACGCACAGAACCTAAATCTTCCCAAGCGGTATAGATTTCAAAGCTACCATCATCTTGTGGTTGGATATCATCCGCACCAGCTTCAATCGCAGCTTCTGTTAATGCATCTTCATCACCACTAGCAATTAAGATTAAACCTTTTTTACTGAATAGGTAGCCAACAGAGCCTTCAGTACCTAAGTTACCGCCACATTTCGTGAAGCTTGGACGAACTTGAGAGATTGTACGATTTGCGTTGTCACTTAGACACTCAACCATTACCGCAGTTCCGCCTGGACCGTAACCTTCATAGATTTTAGTTTCCATATTAGTGTCATCACCACCACCTACACCACGCTCGATTGCACGGTTGATGGTATCACGCGTCATATTGCTTGCTAATGCTTTATCAACCGCTGCACGTAAACGTGGGTTAGAACCAACATCGCCACCGCCAATTTTTGCAGCAGTGACTAATTCACGAATTAATTTTGTAAAGATTTTACCGCGTTGTGCATCTTGTGCTGCTTTACGGTGTTTAATGTTAGCCCACTTACTATGACCTGCCATTCTCTTGTTTCCTTCTATATTTGTTTTGTTAAATTGATTTGAGGGAGGTTTGACAGAATTAATCTACGCTCATACGAAAATTTGATATCGTAATCAAATCTCCCCCAGCCCCTCTTTTCTAAAGAGGGGAGTTATTCTTTAAATATTTCTCAATCGCCTGTGCATTATTCGGCGATTTGGTTAATTGAATCGCTTCCTCAACTGGCAACCATTGATACGCTAAATGCTCAGTTAAAATTGGCATTCTTTCACTTGGTAAACCAAGTAAAAACCAATGTTCCGTACAGCGACTAATTTCAGGGGCGTATTTATAACGGAATTGCGGAAAAATTTCAAATTCTATGCTGAAATTGCAATCTTTTAAGCTCAAATTTTCCGCCAAAATATCAATCCCCGTTTCTTCTCGCACTTCACGCAAAGCGGTTTGATAAGGTTGTTCACCAATCTCGATTGTTCCCGTTACCGATTGCCAAAAATTAGAATCATCTTGGCGCTGCAACATTAATACTCGCTTGGTATCTTCGGCGTAGATAACGATTAGGACGGAGTTAGGATTTTTGTAGTTCATTAAAATACTGACGATTATTTGGTCGATACACAATATAAATACCAATTAATATTAAGAGAGACAACATACTATTCAGAATAGCAAGAGAATACTCTTCATAACGAATAAATATAATAGCCTTGAACATTAATTGTAAAAATTTAGGAATTGCCCAACCGATAAATAAAACTTTTCCCCAAAATTTTCCTTTCAACATAGCTAGTGCAGCAACTAGTACAACACCTACATAAGCAATGCCAACAATAGTTGTTTGAATAGAGTTAAAGATATCTATATCAATATTCCTAGTTGACATTGTAAAAAATGTGGCATACAAAGAAAAACCTTGAGCACCACAAGAAATAACAAACCAAATAATTAAAGAAATAGAAAGTATTTTTAACGATACTGGTGCTTTCATTTATAATTCCCTTCGCTAAAAAATAAGAAGAGCCAATAGCTCTTCTTATTTTCAATAAATTACTCTTTTTCCGCCTTAACCACTTCAATCGCTAACTCTGCTAACGCTTTCGGGTTGCCGAAACTTGGCGCATCTGTCATTAAACATGCAGCTGCCGTCGTTTTCGGGAATGCGATAACATCACGGATATTTTCCGTGCCAGTGATTAACATGGTTAAACGGTCTAAACCGAATGCTAAACCTGCGTGTGGTGGTGTACCGAATTTTAACGCATCTAATAAGAAACCAAATTTCTCTTTTTGCTCTTCTTCGTTGATACCTAAAATGCTGAATACTGTTTGTTGCATTTTTGGATCGAAGATACGTACTGAACCGCCACCTACTTCGTAGCCGTTGATAACCATATCATACGCATTTGCTACCGCACCTTTTGGATTTGCCACTAACTCTTCAGGACTTAAATCTTTTGGTGCTGTGAATGGGTGGTGCATTGCCGACCAGTTACCTTCGTCGTCTTTTTCAAACATTGGGAAATCAACAACCCATAATGGTTTCCATGCTGTTAAATCTGTTAAGCCTAAATCACGACCTACTTTTAAACGTAATGCACCCATTGCGTCTGTTACCACTTTCTCGCTATCTGCGCCAAAGAAGATAATGTCGCCAGTTTCCGCCTTAACACGCTCAAGTAACGCTTTCACCACATCTTCATTTAAGAATTTAGCTACTGGGCTTTGAATGCCTTCAAAACCTGCATTGATGTCATTTACTTTCATCCACGCTAAGCCTTTAGCACCATAGATACCTACGAATTGCGTGTATTCATCAATTTGTTTACGAGTAATTTCCGCACCATTTGGCACACGAATTACTGCAACACGACCTTCAGGATCGCTAGCTGGGCCGCTGAATACTTTAAATTCAACATCTTTTAAGATATCCGCTACATCCACTAATTCTAATGGGTTACGTAAATCTGGTTTATCTGAACCAAAACGACGCATTGCTTCTGCGAAAGTCATTTGTGGGAACTCACCTAAATCCACATTTAAACGATCTAACCATAAACCATGGATCATTTTTTCCATCATTGCACGCACTTCTGGCGCAGTCATAAAGGTTGTTTCCACATCGATTTGGGTAAATTCAGGCTGACGGTCAGCACGTAAATCTTCATCACGGAAACATTTTACGATTTGGTAGTAACGATCAAAACCAGACATCATTAGAAGCTGTTTAAATAGCTGTGGTGATTGTGGTAATGCGTAGAATTTACCTTTGTGAACACGGCTTGGCACTAAGTAGTCACGTGCGCCTTCTGGGGTCGCTTTAGTTAGCATTGGGGTTTCAATATCAAGGAAACCATTGTCATCCATATAACGACGAACAAAGCTAGTGATCTTCGCACGTGTTTTTAAACGTTCTGCCATCTCAGGACGACGTAAATCTAAATAACGGTATTTTAAACGTTGCTCTTCTGTGTTGTTTTGGTTGAAGTCTAACGGTAAAACATCCGCATTGTTATACACTAATACGTCTTTTACTAATACTTCGATCTCACCTGTTGCCATCTCTTTATTGATTTGAGACTCATCACGGGCAATCACTTCACCTTTAATTTGCACACATGCTTCAGCACGTAAAGATGAAGCAATGTTAAAAATCGCTTCATCTTTCTCATCAAAGAAAACTTGCACAATCCCTTCACGGTCACGGATTTGCATAAAGATAAAACGACCAAGGTTACGAACACGGTGAACCCAACCACTTAAGGTTACTTGTTCGCCAACGTGTGAGCGGTTTAATGTACCGCAATAGTGAGAACGCATCATATATTAGTTATCCTTTCTAGAATTTGGAAAAAATTACGCCGAATTATAGCGAAAATTAGGGAAACTTAATAGATAAGCAATGAAAAAATCATTTTAGCCTTGAAATCCCTCAATTAAACGCTATATTAGCGGTCGTTTTAGTGCAAAATTTTGCAAATATCATTATGTAAACAATGCTCATCGTAGGGTGGGCATCCCTGCCCACCATCTCTATTTATATCTTGATGGACAAGGATGCACATCCTGCAAAAGCCGTTTTAAACCAAAGGATAAATAATGACAAACCAAACTGAAAAAGAACAATTAGACCAAGAAGTTATCTCTGATCAAGCAACAGAGCTTGAAACTGATTCACAGGCGCCTGAAGTAGTAGACCCACTTGTGTTGGCTTTAGAGAGAGTGCAAGAACTAGAAACTTACATCGCAGAAGCGGATAAACGTGAACAAGATATTCAACTTCGCGCTCGTGCTGAAATCGAAAATATCCGCCGTCGTACTGAACAAGATGTTGAAAAAGCACATAAATTTGCCTTAGAAAAATTCTCTAAAGCATTATTAGATGTGGTTGATAACCTTGAGCGTGGTTTACAAACACTAGAAGGTGCTGATGAAAGTGTTAAAGCATTAGCAGAAGGTGTGGAATTAACTCATAAAGGTTTAGTTTCAACTTTAGCAAACTTCGGTGTTGAGGCGGTTGGCACTGTTGGTGAAGCATTTAACCCAGAATTACATCAAGCAATTTCAATGCAGCCTGCTGAAGGGATTGAAGCAAATCATGTAAGCGTGGTATTGCAAAAAGGTTACACTTTGCATGGCCGTGTAATACGCCCAGCAATGGTGATGGTTGCAAGTTAGAAATCCCCCCTTTTATTCCCCCCCTTTTTCAAAGGGGGGATTTATTTTTATCTCATGAAATAATTATGTCCCTACAATTTAACTCTGTCGCCCTTTTGCTTGTGGCACTCATCATTCTCGGTATTGTTAGTCAAAACAGCCCTGTAACTATTGCGGGTGCCATATTGCTAATTATGCAACAAACACTACTCTCAAAATATATCCCTTTTATTGATCAGCACGGTATCAAAATCGGCATTATCATTTTAACTATCGGTGTATTAGCACCTCTTGTGTCTGGCAGAATTGCATTGCCTGAAATTGCCCAATTAATTAACCTTAAAATGATTCTAGCCATTGTTGCCGGCGTTGCGGTTGCGTGGTTGGGTGGTCGTGGCGTAAGTTTAATGGGAAGCCAACCTGTGTTAGTAACAGGTTTATTAATCGGCACAATTATCGGCGTAGCATTTTTAAAAGGTGTGCCTGTTGGACCATTAATTGCAGCGGGGATTTTATCGTTAGTAGTGGGGAAAGTTTAAATGAATAAAAATATGCAAAAAAAACCTAAAAACCAACCGCTTGCACCAGAACAGAAAGTGCTACTCTCCCAATTAAAACAGACAACAACAATTGATTATCGTCGTTTGTCTGGACGTATTCGAGGTATTGCGAATATTAAAAATGAACAAGCAAAACAGGCTGTAATTAACGAAATTGAGCAAGATATTCAACAAGCTCAATCCTATTTTGCTATCCGTAAAAATCACGCAGGTAATTTAAAGATTGAGTACCCTGATTTACCTGTATCGGCTCGCCGTGAAGAAATTCTCAAACTGATTAATGATCATCAAGTGGTGGTGATTGCGGGGGAAACAGGCTCGGGTAAAACCACGCAGTTGCCAAAAATGTGTTTAGAACTTGGGCGTGGGGTTAAAGGTTTAATTGGGCATACCCAGCCTCGCCGTATTGCTGCACGTTCAGTGGCAACTCGTATTGCCGAAGAACTCAAATCAGAACTGGGTTCAACAGTTGGCTATAAGGTTCGTTTTAACGATCAGATCAGCGATAACACACTCGTTAAGCTAATGACTGACGGTATTCTATTGGCTGAAATTCAGAATGATCGCTATCTAAATCAATACGATACGTTGATTATCGACGAAGCTCACGAACGTAGCTTAAATAACGATTTTATTTTAGGTTACCTCAAACAAATTCTACATAAACGCCCAGATTTAAAAGTCATTATCACCTCGGCAACCATTGATGTAGAGCGTTTTTCAAAGCATTTTAATCATGCGCCTATTATCGAAGTTTCGGGTAGAACCTTCCCTGTGGAAGTACGCTATCGCCCTGTTGTTGAGGAAGAGGACCAAGATCAGCTACAGGGGATTTTAAATGCAGTGGATGAGCTTCAGGCTGAAGGTCGTGGCGATATTCTGATTTTTATGAATGGGGAACGTGAGATCCGTGATACCGCAGATGCATTACAAAAACAAGATCTGCGCCATACGGAGATCTTGCCCCTTTACGCTCGCCTTTCTAGCGCGGAACAGCAACGGATCTTTAACCCAAGTGGTTTAAACCGTATTGTGCTTGCAACCAACGTTGCGGAAACCTCTTTGACTATCCCAAATATCAAATATGTGATTGATACCGGAACTGCGCGTATTTCTCGCTATAGTTACCGCACTAAAGTGCAACGCCTACCGATTGAGCCAATTTCACAAGCTTCGGCAAATCAGCGTAAAGGTCGTTGTGGACGTACCTCGGAAGGTATCTGTATCCGCTTATATTCGGAAGAGGATTTTAACGCTCGTCCTGAGTTTACCGATCCTGAAATTCTGCGTACTAACCTAGCCTCAGTTATTTTACAAATGACCGCGCTAGGCCTAACAGATATTGCTTCTTTCCCATTTGTTGATGCTCCTGATGTGCGCCATATTCAAGACGGGATTAAGTTATTGGAAGAGTTGCAGGCAATTCGTCCAAGAAAACATAATGCTGGCGCGAGCGTCTCGCTCGTGCCTTCGCAACATAAGCACGAGCGAGACGCTCGCGCTAGCCGTTCGGATTGGATTTTAACCCCTATCGGCCGTCAATTGTCGCAATTACCTGTCGATCCACGTTTAGCACGTATGGTGGTAGCGGCGAGCCAGAACGGCAGCTTGCACGAAGTAATGATGATTGTTTCTGCGCTGTCGATCCAAGATCCTCGTGAACGTCCGCAAGAGAAACAGCAATCGGCAGATGATAAACACCGTCGCTTTGCTGATAAAGAGTCGGACTTCTTAGCCTTTGTGAATTTATGGCATTTTATCCAAATGCAACAAAAAGAGCTAAGTAAAAACCAGTTCCGCCGCTTGTGCCAAAAAGATTATCTTAACTACTTACGTGTGCGTGAGTGGCAAGATATCTATCATCAGCTACGCCTTGCGGTACGTGAAATGGGCTTGCCGATCAATACCGAAGCAGCTGGCTATCAAGCCATTCATACCGCTTTATTGACTGGTTTACTTTCGCATATTGGTTTAAAAGATAGTGAGAAAATGCACTACTTAGGTGCACGCAATGCCCACTTCTATGTGTTCCCAAATTCCGTGCTATTTAAGAAACAGCCGAAATGGATTGTGGCAGCCGAGTTAGTCGAAACCACAAAATTATGGGGTCGAATGGTCGCTCGCATTGAGCCAGAATGGGTTGAGCCGTTAGCGGCGCATTTAAGCAAAAGCAGTTATAGCGAACCCCATTGGGCAAAATCCAAAGGGGCAGTGATCGCCTATGAAAAAGTGTCGCTCTACGGCATTCCAATTGTGGCAAAACGTGCAATTACCTATGGTTCTATTGATCCTGTTGTTAGCCGTGAGATCTTTATTCGTTCAGCACTAGTTGAAGGCGAATGGCACAATAATTACAAATTCTTCAAAGAAAATAACCGCTTGATCAAAGAAGTGGAAGATTTGGAACACAAATCTCGTCGTAAAGATATTTTAGTCGATGAACAAACCCTGTTTGAATTTTACGACCAACGTATCGGCACCGATGTGGTTTCAAGCAAACATTTCGATAGTTGGTGGAAACAAGCAAGCAAGAAAGATCCTGAATTGCTTAACTTTGAAAAGTCGTTTTTAATTAATGAAAATGCCAATAAAGTGAGCGAATTAGATTTCCCAAACTTCTGGCATCAAGGTTCGTTAAAGCTGAAATTAAGTTATCAGTTTGAAATTGGTTCAGAAGCAGATGGGGTTACCGTGCATATTCCATTGCCACTACTCAACCAAGTTGAGCCCGAGGGTTTTGATTGGCACGTACCGGGGCTACGTCAAGAATTAGTGATTGCATTAATTAAATCCTTGCCAAAAGCCACTCGCCGTAGTTTTGTGCCAGCACCAAACTATGCCGAGGCGTTTTTATCTCGTGCGGAGCCATTTAAAAAGCCATTATTGGAAAGTCTAACTTACGAACTACGCCGTATGACAGGAGTAACCGTCGATAGTGAACTTTGGGATTTGAGCCAGTTGCCCGCTCACTTGCGTATTAGCTTCCGCGTAATTGACGGTAAAAATAAAAAGCTGATGGAAAGTGAAAACCTCGATGAACTGAAATTTGCCTTAAAAGCTCAGGTGCAAAATACCCTATCCGATATTGCTGATGATGGTATTGAGCAAAGTGGTGTTCATCTGTGGAATTTCGCCGATTTACCGCAATTCTACGAGCAGAAAAAGCAACATTTCAGCGTAAAAGCCTACCCTGCGATTGTTGATGAACAAACAGCCGTGGGTGTGAAGTTATTTGAAACAGAGTTTGAACAAGCCAAAGCAATGCAAGCGGGTTTACGTCGTTTGTTATTGCTCAACGTGCCGTCACCAATTAAATACTTACACGAAAAACTGCCGAATAAAGCTAAATTAGGCTTGTATTTTGCGCCATTTGGTAAAGTTTTAGAGCTGATTGATGACTGTATCGCTTGTGCGGTGGATAAGTTGATTGATGATTTTGGCGGTTTTGTATGGTCTGAAGAGAAATTTAATGAGCTTCATGAATATGTGCGAGCGAACTTAAATGACACAACGGTAGAAATTGCAAAACAGGTTGAAAAAAATCTGACTTTAGCCTATGAACTCAGCAAGCGTTTAAAAGGTAAATTGGATTTCACTATGGCATTTGCATTGTCCGATATTAAGGCACAAATTTCAGGCTTAATTTACCCTGATTTCGTAACCAAAACAGGCTACAAACGCCTTGCAGATTTACACCGTTATCTCACCGCTATCGACAAGCGTTTAGATAAATTGGTGGTAGATAGCAATGCCGACCGTGCGAAAATGTTGCGTGTGGAGCAGGTACAAACCGCCTATCAGCAACTATTAGCTAAGTTGCCAAAATCGAAAGCAGTGCCAGATGAAGTATTGGAAATTCGTTATATGATTGAAGAACTAAGAGTAAGCCTATTTGCTCAACAGCTTGGCACCAAATATCCAATTTCGGATAAACGGATTTTGAATTGTATTGCGGAGCAATAGGACTAGGCTTAATGGAAATTAATTTGTCCATTAAGCCCTTTTATTATGCTTGTATTGGTGGCAAATCTACCATTGGCCAACGCGGTTTTACACTAACGGATAGATCGGTTCTCTCACCATTTTTCAGGCGTAAGAAACCAGCATAAGCAATCATTGCGCCATTATCGGTACAGAATTGTGGGCGAGGATAAAACACCTCCCCTTTTACAGACGCCATCAATGATGCTAAATCTGTTCGTAATTGCTTATTCGCGCTCACACCACCGGCAATCACTAAACGCTTATACCCCGTTTGTTGTAACGCTCGACGGCATTTAATGATTAAAGTATCAATAACAGCTTGCTGAAAAGCATGAGCTATATCACAACGGGTTTGTTCATCAAGTACACCTTGCTCATCCACATTGGCATGAATAGTATTTGCTGCAAATGTTTTTAAGCCTGAAAAACTGAAATCTAGCCCAGGGCGATCTGTCATCGGACGAGGGAAGACAAAGCGGTTTGGCGCCCCTTTTTCTGCCAATCTCGCTAATGCTGCCCCACCAGGATAATCTAAACCAAGTAATTTTGCCGTTTTATCAAATGCCTCGCCTGCTGCATCATCAATAGATTCACCGAGTAGTTCATACTCTCCGACATTATCCACTTTTACTAATTGAGTGTGACCACCTGAAACAAGTAGCGCAACAAATGGAAATTCTGGTGCTTTTTCTTCTAACATAGGTGCTAAAAGATGCCCTTCCATATGATGCACACCTAAAGCAGGAACATTCCATGCATAAGCAAGTGAACGGGCAATCGTTGAGCCAACTAATAACGCCCCCACTAAACCAGGGCCAGCCGTATAAGCAACGCCATCAATATCGCAAGCGGTAAGATTTGCCTCTTTTAATGCTTCTTGGATAAGAGGTAATGTTTTGCGAATATGGTCACGGGAAGCAAGCTCAGGCACCACGCCACCATAGTCAGCATGCATGTCAATTTGGCTATAAAGCTGGTTGGCAATTAAGCCTTTTTCTTCATCATAAATCGCAACGCCTGTTTCATCGCACGAAGTTTCGATACCTAAAATTTTCATAATGTTAAAAATATTTTGATTTGATGATATAAGGCACTCTTACAGTGCCTAAAATTAGAGTAATTATAATAGAAAAAGGGGATTAAAATCCCCTTTTCGTTAATAATCATGAAATTAGAATTGAGCACCATACTCAGGTTTTTTGCTGCTCGAAAACTCTTTTGATTTACCTTCTTCAATCATTGCTGCAACTTTTTGTGCAGAATCATTAATACCCATTGCTTCTAATGATTTTTTCAATAACGGTAATGCATCATAAGTTGATTTGCTTTCTGGGTAGAAACGCATCATCTCTTCCACGCGGTTTGCAACGGCTACATAAGCATCACGTTCCATATAAAATTCTGCAATTTTTAATTCATGTTCTGCTAAACGTTCTTTTAAATACGCCATCCAATTTGCAGAATCTTGCACATATTGGCTGTGAGGGAATTGCTGAACTACCGTTTGGAAACTACCATAAGCATTACGCACACTTTCTACTGCACGAGATGAACGATTTACATTAAATAAATCTTGGAACCAGTTATCACCTAAACGAGCATTACTTAATCCAGCAAGGTAAAACACATAATCCATCGAAGCACTATTTGGATGAGCTCGAACAAAACGCTCTGCTGCATCTAGAGCTTTATGATATTCACCCAATTTATAATTCGCATAAATTAAACTTAATTGAACTTGTTCCCCATAGCCAGCCTGCTGCTGTTCTCCGATACTTACTGCTTCTAAGTGGCGAATTGCGTTGTTATAATCGCCCTCTTGTAAGTAACTTTGTCCTTTATTGTATAATTCCTGTGCTGGAATCCCATCAAATTCGTTTTTATTTGAAGAACAACCAACGATAAGACCCGCTAACAAAATAACAGCTAAAGAAGATAATTTACGCATAATGAATTTTACCTATAAGAAAGTGTTTGCGATTAAAGATATGTTACAATGCAGTCAGACCTACAATGTTTCGCAAAGTTCATACAAAATAACAGTGCTATTCTATAGGACAAACATTAATAAGCAAATCAGAATTTGGAATTTTATTATAAATGACTCAACAAATTACCCTACAAGCTGAAGTGACTTCAGATTTATTGGGCTTACGTCTAGATCAAGCCCTCGCACAATTGTTTCCTGACTACTCTCGCTCACGCATTAAAGTGTGGATCGAGAGTGATTTAGTTAGTGTAAACGGTAACATTGTAAATAAAGCCCGTGAAAAAGTATTCGGCGGAGAACAAATTGAAATTCAAGCAGAGCTTGAAGAAGAGGTTCGCTTTGAACCACAGGATATTCCGCTTAATATCGTATATGAAGATGATGATATTTTAGTCATCAATAAACCGAAAGATCTTGTTGTACATCCAGGAGCTGGTAATCCAGATGGCACCGTTCTTAATGCATTGTTGCACTACTATCCGCAAATTGCTGAAGTACCACGTGCTGGTATCGTACATCGTTTAGATAAAGATACAACAGGCTTGATGGTTGTGGCAAAAACAGTTCCTGCTCAAACTCACCTTGTAACTGCATTGCAGAAACGCCGAATTACTCGTGAATATGAGGCTGTTGCAAGCGGCATAATGACCCAGGGCGGTAAAGTTGATGAACCAATGTCTCGCCACCCAACAAAACGTACGGCAATGGCAGTACACCCAATGGGAAAACCAGCTGTCACTCACTATCGTATTATGGAACGTTTCCGTAACTATACACGTTTGCGTTTACGCTTAGAGACAGGTCGTACCCACCAAATTCGTGTACACATGGCACATATCGCTCATCCATTATTGGGAGATCAGCTTTATGGTGGACGTCCACGTCCTCCAAAAGGTGCAAGCGCTGAGTTTTTAGAAGTATTACGTAATTTCAAACGCCAAGCATTACATGCTGCAATGCTACGTTTAGAGCACCCAATTACAGGCGAAGTAATGGAATGGCATGCACCATTACCTGAAGATTTTGTTGAGCTAATTGAAGCGCTAAAAGCGGATTACCTACTCTATAAAGATGAATTAGATTACTAAATGAATAACGCCTCGCTATTATCCATAACGGGGCGTTTTTATATTAGAACTGTTTGCTAAAATCTAAGAATATGCGATGTTTATCGTAACTATAGAACACATGATTACTACGTGTACGTGTAAAATTATAAGTTAAGCGAGGAGTTATTCCCCAATAATGCACAGCTCTATGCCAAACAGAAGCTTGCATTCCCCACTCTTTATTACGCTGAGTAATACCAAAAATAGGCATTGGCGCTTTATACTGTTTTTCAGCTATATTGAAAGATAAACGCGTTGATAGACCTTTATCCCACTCTTGTCCCCAACCTAAACTAATACCTCGGCGGAAAAAGCTATCATCTTTATCTCGGGTTGATGTCCTGTTATAGTTCACATTCGCGAACCAATATTGAGTTGCTTTTGGAAAGTAAGCTAGACCTGTCGAAACAAAGTGATAATTACCATTCAAATGCTTGCGTGCAGTATAACGCTGCTCCGCATATTCATAGTTTGCATTAAGTTGCCATTGCGGATTAAGCCAGTAATGACTTTCAAGGGCTACACCACTTCCCTTCGAGAAGCGTTTTAATGTATCACTTTGAGCAGAACCACCAGCATAAAGAGTCTGTTCCATAAATGGCAGAAGCTCTATATTATATTTGGCATTTTGAAACCCTAAACCAACGCTTGCTCGCCCTGTTACTTCATTGTATTTCTTATTATCCCAATAATATTTACCATTAGTATTCAAACGAAGTTCATTATAAAATCCATTGCCCCATGACCATTTCTTACCAATGTTAAAATTAAAGCCTATCCCCTCCGCGGATTCTCTTTTCGGTGCAATCCAATTTCCATATTGAGTACCAGCTTTAGGCGCATTATTAATATTTGGATCATTTAAATAAGTTAATCCACCACTAAACGTCCAGCGATCACGCTTATTAATGGCCTGAATATACTGATCAATTATATTATTAATTTGAGGAGCCATTTTTTCAGCGCGTAATTTTTGGAATTGGTCTTCTGATGCTTCCATTTCATTATTTTCAAATAATGCAACCGCAAGCTGTAATCTTACAGGGTGAATATCATTATTCTCCGCTAAAATTTGGCGGTAGAGCTTGATTGCTTGGCTATTATCACCTTGTTGTTTGGCAAGAATAGCTTGAGACCATTGAGTCAGAGTAGAATCTTTGAATTGTTCAGGAATTTGTTGATAAATTGGGTAAAGTAGCTTTACATTATCTGCATTGCCTTGCGCCACAGCTGGAATTAATGCCCTAACAACTAAGTCAGGATGCTTAGCAAGTTCTTCTTTAGTAATTGATAATGTACTCGATTCATTCTTCTTTACATCCTGTACAGAGTTAGACTGAACATGACTTTGATTTCGAATATGAGTAACACTGCTTTCCGCTTGGATACGCTGGTCATTGAGACGATCATTAACCTTTTGATTATCATCAGCAATAGCAAATGTAGAAAACGTGAAAGCTAAGGTTGAAATTAAAATTTTATTTTTCATAGGCGGTATAAAAATAGGGCAACAAGCGCCCTAATTAGATTAATAATTTACAAGTGAGAATAGTTTACATTTATTGACTATGAATTCAAGTTAAATAACACATAATTTTTTAAGGGCATCTAGAATTCCATCTTGCTCAATCGGCAAGGTCACATAATCAGCTAAAGCTTTTAATTCAGGCTCTGCATTTCCCATTGCGACACCAAAACCAACGGTTGAAAGCATTTCAACATCATTTAAACCATCACCAAATGCCATTGCATTATCAATTGTATAACCAAAATGATGCATAACATCTTGAATCCCTACGGCTTTAGAATTATCTTTTTTAAGTAAATCAACAGAATATTCATGCCAACGAACCTCTTTCAAATCATCTTCTAAAATGCCTGTCGCAAGCACTTCTTCAGTTTGTTCAGGCTTAAAGAATGCAAGTAGCTGAATAACACTATGAGTTAAATGGAAATCAGGATCCACAATATAATCTTCTTTAATTGGACGTAACGAAGTTTCTACCTCATAGGTATTTTTTGAAACGGCAATCTCATCTGCGGTCACAAATGCATATTCAATATTAAGTGATTTTAAATGTGTGAGTATACGCTCAATACGCTCAAGTGGCAGTGGATATTGGCTAATTATTTCGCCTTTGTATAAATTGTATTGTCCATTTGTAGTTACAAATAGCTCAAATCCATTCTCATTCATCAATGGCTTAATTGCTTTTGGAAAAGCACCATAAGTACGTCCAGTTGCAATCGCTGGAATAATGCCTTTAGCTTTTAATGCAGGAAGAACTTGCTGTGAAATGGAATCAGGAATGCGTGTTTCTTTTTTATAGTAGAGGGTTTCATCAATATCGAAAAAGACAATTTTAACTGGGTGTTTTGGTTTATTCATAACAGATCCTTATGTGAAATAATCTTAAAATTCTATCAGTTTTTCGATGAAGATCACAAAAATAGTCCAAATTAATCCGGAAAAAATTGATAAAGTTCAATAAAAACAGGAGGCTACAAATGAATATATGGGGATTTCGATGTTTCCACTGCAATAAAACCCTAGCCATGACTACACACGGCATCTGTAGTCACTGTTATCGGTTAATTATCCAGAAGCCTTATTGTGGTTGCTGTGGAGCAATATTACCAGAATATCAAATAGGCTGTGGTAACTGCTTAAGAAACGAGCCTAAATGGCATCGTATTGTGCAAATTGCAGAATATAAAACACCGCTTGCAGAATGGATACATCGTTTTAAATATCAGGAACAATACTGGTTAGATAAAATGCTATCTCGCTTATTACTCCTCGCTATTCGTAATGCTCAGCGTGAGCAAGCACTCAATTTACCAGAAGTAATTATGCCTGTGCCATTATATTGGCAACGTTATTGGAAACGAGGATTCAACCAAGCTGAATTAATTGCAGCTCCTCTCTCAAAATGGCTCAATATTCCACTGGATACGGATAGCTTACAGAGAATTCGAGCAACTCGGCCACAACAAGAACTCACAGCCAAAGAGAGACGCAGTAACCTACATAAAGCTTTTAGGTATCAACCGATTCAAACTTATGAACGAGTCGCTATTGTAGATGATGTCGTCACAACAGGCTCCACCTTAAATGCAATCTGTGCTGAATTATTAAAGCAAGGAGTAAAAGAAATCCAAGTTTGGACTTTAGCTAGGGCTTGATTGATTAAAAAGGTTATAAAGTTATGGTTAAGTTATATTAAAGAGGGTAGAATGAGTAATAACATAGAATGGACCGCTAAAGCTCGCAAAGGGTTAGCCAAAATAACCAATATTCAAATTCGTTCGAAAGTATATGCTGCAATTAGCGAATTAAAAGATTGGCCGCAATGTTTTCTTGATATAAAAAAATTACAAAATCGTAAGGATTACCGCCTAAGAGTTGGTGATTATCGTGTCATTTTTGAAATTGATACACAAGGAAACCCAATTATTATTACCATAAACAAAGTGGAGAAACGAGATGACAATACATACTAATCTTCATAATGCTAATGTACAAATTGTTAATGATCAAAATGGAATGCCTCTTGTTGCAGTATTACCTTACGATTACTATTTATCACTAGTATCTACTCCAAGGCAAACAGAAGAGCTGACTGTTCCACATGAAATTGTTGGGGAAGTTTTGATTAAAGAAATTCCACCGATTAAAGCATGGCGCGAATATTTAGGCCTGACACAAGCAGAAGTCGCAGCGCGTTTAGGTATTTCTCAGCCTGCTTATGCTAAATATGAAAAATCACATTCATTACGAAAAATAACAAAGGAAAAAATTGCAAAAGCATTAGGTATCTCACCAATTCAACTAGAATTTTAGGCTTTTAACCAAAACAGCTTTTCACTTGTTTGCCAAATCGTTTCAGCGATAAGCTCTGGAGACTCTGAACGTAACTCACAAAGTGAGTCAAAGCTTACCTTGATTCTTTCAGGGCGATTAGGTTCGCCTTGAAAGCCAAAAACAGGCATATCAGGGGAATCCGTTTCGAGCAATAAACTCTCAAGAGGAAGTTTACGAATTGCCTCACGAGTTTTGTTTGCTCTCTGATAAGTGATAGTACCGCCAACACCAATTTTATAGCCTAAATCAACAAAGCGTTTGGCTTGCTCATAACTACCTGCAAATCCATGTACCACGCCTGTTCGGGTTAGTTGAGCTTTTCTTAAAAAAGGAGCTAGAGCGTCATGACTTTTGCGAGAATGCAAATTAACAGGTAAATTAAACCGCTTGGCGAAAGCTAATTGAGCTTCTAAAAATTCACACTGTTTTTTCCACATTTCAGCTGTAGCTACACTTTCTACAGCTTTTTCTAAACCAATTTCAGCAATCGCTGTGCAATACTTATCTCTAATTGATAATCGCTGTTCCAATAAATCCAAATCTGAGTACTTATGTTCAGCTATATAAAGTGGGTGTAGTCCTAATCCATAAACAACATGATTTGGTTCGACACGGTTACAAGCGGTAACATTATCAAAATTTTTTGCAGATATAGCAACAACGAGAATACGTTCTACATGAGAACGTTTAGATTGCTCAATAAGTTGAGAAATAGAAAGATCTAAATCTTGAGAAAGATAATCAAAATGGGTGTGAATATCGAAGAATTTCATAGATAAAAAATGGCACGAGCAAGATGCTCGCGCCAGCTAAACATGATAATTACGCTTTTTGAGTATCATCTACATAAGCGTCAGGATCATCTTTACCCATTGGTTTTAATAGGGTAAAGAACATTGCCACACATACAAGCATTGCGCCTAAGCCAATATAAACAGATAATTGGTAATCTAAGCCAAAACCGATTTTATTATTTGCTAAATATGTGAAACATACTGCTGTGATAAATGCCGCAGGGATAGTACATACCCAGTGGAATTTATGGTGACGATATAAGTATGCTGCAGCCGTCCATAACATCACCATTGCTGTTGTTTGGTTTGCCCATGTGAAGTAACGCCATAACACACCAAAGTCGATGTGGCTTGCGATAATCCAGAAAGCAATAGCAAATAGAGGTAATGCCACCATTAAACGTTTAGCTAAAGTGCGTTGTTCTAAATGGAAGAATTCTGCAATGATTAAGCGTGCCGAACGGAACGCAGTATCGCCAGAAGTAATTGGTAATACAACAACACCTAATACCGCAAAGATACCACCAATAAAGCCTAAGAAATGAATTGATGAATCATATACAACTTTAGATGGTGAGCCTGCATCAATTGCAGCTTGTAATGCTTGTGGGTTTTCGTAGAAACTTAAACCAACCGCACACCATACTAATGCAATAACACCTTCTGCAATCATTGCGCCGTAGAAAATAAAGCGGCCTTCTTTTTCATTCTCCGCACAACGCGCCATTAATGGAGTTTGTGTAGCGTGGAAACCAGATAATGCACCACAAGAGATTGTTAAGAATAGTAATGGCCAAATTGGAACATCACCCTTCACTTGGAAATTTTGACTGAATTTTTCAACAGAGAAACCATCTACTGTACGGAAAAATTCAATTGGGTCAGTCACGCTTAAGTGGCTTGAAACTAAACCGTACACCATGCCTACAGACATAAATAGTAATAATGCACCGAAGAATGGATAGATTTTACCTATGATTTTATCGATAGGTAATAGAGTTGCTAAAATGTAGTAGCAGAAGATAATACCAGTCCAAACAACGATTACCGTCGGTTTGTCCATACCAAATACAGTTAAACCATTAGCTGCTTGAATGGCCTCTTCCGCATTATCTAACGAAATCGCACCGCTTGCAGCACCAAAAGTATCCATGGTAATGGTACTTAATAACGCTGCAGGGCTAGTTACGAATACTACACCAACTAAGAATAGTAAGATAACCGCCATTACGTTGATAAATGCTTTAACAGGGCTACCTAAGTATTTTCCTGCAAGAGTTGGCATTGATGCACCACGGTTACGAATACTAAGCATACCGCAGAAATAGTCATGAACTGCACCAGCAAAGATACAACCAAGAACAATCCAAAGCATTGCAACTGGGCCGTATAATGCCCCTAAAATAGGGCCAAAAATCGGACCTGTTCCGGCAATATTTAATAATTGAATTAACCAAATACGTTTTTTTGACATTGGCATATAGTCAACACCGTCATTCATAGAATAAGCTGGCGTTGTTTTTTTCGGGTTGATCACGAAGATCTTCTCGATGATTTTACCGTATACAAAGTACCCAAGTACTAATACGGCAACACAAAAGAAAAACCACAACATAATGAGATCCTAAGGTGAGATAAATAGAACTACTGATAAGCCTAAAGGCGTACATATTTTAGATGTCTATGTTAGTAAAGTAAATTATAAAGGTTGTCTTTTTGTGAATAGCTGTATAAAAATGTGACAAAGATCACACATTTATTATGAAGTTGTGAAACTTTGCTCCAAAGGATAAATTTTAAACGACTGAATCCAGCTAGATGAACTGGTAAAATTTTTCCCTGTCTTAGTGAGCAAGGATGCATTGAATATCCGTAAAAACAATAAACAAATAAAACTGTAAACATAAGGACAAATCTTAATGACAAAATTCACTAAAAAATCTCTTTTAACTTCATTAGTACTCGGATTAAGTGTAATGTCAGTACCAATGACTACACAAGCAAATTTGCCAACCATTGTCGATGGACAAGCAGTTCCAAGCCTTGCACCAATGATTGAAAAGGTTCGCCCAGCAGTAGTAAGTATCGCCGTAGAAGGTAAAACAGAATCATCACGTCGCTCTCAAGCAGTTCCAGAAGAATTTGAGCGTTTCTTTGGACCAGATATGTTTGGCGGTGGCCGTAGTAGTCCACGTGAATTTCGAGGAGAAGGTTCTGGTGTTATTATTAATGCAACAAAAGGTTATGTTATCACCAATAACCATGTAATCGATAAAGCAGATAAAATCACAGTTAAATTAGAAGATGGCAGAGAATTCAAAGCCAAATTAGTTGGTGCAGATCCAATGTCTGATGTTGCATTAGTTCAATTAGAGGATCCAAAAGATTTAGTTGAAATCAAAATTGCTGACTCAGATAAATTACGCGTAGGGGATTTCACCGTTGCAATCGGCAACCCATTCGGTTTAGGTCAAACCGTCACATCAGGTATCGTCTCTGCATTAGGCCGTTCGACAGGTAACCTTGATGAAGGCTTTGAAAACTATATCCAAACAGATGCGGCAGTAAACCGTGGTAACTCAGGCGGTCCATTAATCAATCTTCAAGGTGAATTAATTGGTATCAATACTGCGATTCTTTCACCAAGCGGCGGTAATGCAGGTATTGCTTTTGCGATTCCAAGCAATATGGCAAACAACCTCGTACAACAAATCATTGAATTTGGTGAAGTAAAACGTGGATTACTTGGCATTAAAGGTGGTGAACTGAATGCAGACCTAGCAAAAGCTTTTGACGTTAAAGCACAACAAGGTGCATTCATCAGTGAAGTGATGAGTGATTCTGCAGCAGCAAAAGCAGGGTTAAAAGCAGGAGATGTCATTACAGCGTTAAACGGCCAAAAAATTCGTAGCTTTGCAGAGTTGCGCGCTAAAGTTGCAACCACAGGTGCTGGTAAAGAGATTGAAATTACCTACTTACGTGATAGTAAAGAGAACAACGTAAAAGTAACCTTACAATCTGACGAGCAAACGAAGACAAGTGCAAAAGCATTGCTTCCAAGCTTGGATGGTGCTGAGTTAACAAACTATGATGCAAAAGGTACTAAAGGTGTAGAAGTCAGCAAAGTAGAAAAAGGCTCAATTGCTGAGGCTCGTGGCTTTAAGAAAGGCGATGTTATCGTCGGAGTAAACCGCCGAGTAGTTGAAAACATCGGTGAACTACGCAAAATTTTAGATTCAAAACCATCAGCTGTAGCACTTAATGTATTACGTAATGGCTCGAATTTTTATGTATTGATTCAATAGGTTAATACTTAAGCCCCGAAATTTCGGGGCTTATAAAATTAACAATAAGATTTTATTTATTTTTATCATCTAAACGACTAAAAATCATTGCTAAAATTGGACCTGAAATATTGTGCCAGAAGCTAAATACGGCACTTGGTACTGCAATTAATGGATTCATTTTAAAATGTAATGCAGCTAAGGCAGCACCTAAACCTGAGTTTTGCATACCGACTTCAATAGATACAGCTTTACTATCAAAAGTTGAGAGTTTTAATGCTTTTGCAACACCAAAGCCCACCGCATAGCCTAAACAGTTATGTAATACCACGATACCAAATACTAATAATCCTGACTCAATAATACGCTCCTTACTCACTGCAACTACCGCTGTTACAATTAATACAATCGCAACAACTGAGATTAATGGCATCGTTTGGCTAAAACTTTCAATTTTTTGTTTAAATATAGTACGAATCACCACTCCAACAAAGATCGGTAACAACACCATCTGCAATACAGAGATAAACATAGCCGATGCATTAATATCTAACCATTGACTCGCAAATAGGTAGAACACTGCTGGTGTTAACACTGGCGCAAGTAGTGTTGAGATTGTTGTACATGCAACAGATAAAGCTGTGTTACCACGTGCTAAGAAAGTCATTACATTTGAAGATGTACCTCCTGGGCAAGAGCCAACCAGAATTACACCAATCGCAAGATCAGGCGGTAAATCAAAGAGTTTTACTAAACCAAAAGCAATTAATGGCATAACAACAAATTGTGAAACAACACCAACAATTACCGCTTTAGGATTTTTAGTGACTTCTGCGAAGTCTTTAAATGTGAGAGTTAAGCCCATGCCTAACATTACAATACCAAGTAAATAAGGAATCCAAGGTACGAACATCTTGAATGTTTCAGGGAATTGCGCTGCGATAAGGGCAAAAACTACCACCCAGATCGCAAAGGTTTTACTGATAAATTGTGTGAATTTTAATAGTGTTTGCATATAAATCCTCAAGTAAAAAATTGGGGCTTGTGAAACGCCACAAACCCTATATCAGAGACTATCAGAAAAAATATAAAAAGGCTATTTATCAGTTATTCCAGCACAAAGCGCCTAGCTATTCTGCAAAGTATCAAAAATCACCTCTGCCAATGCCTTGGATATTCCGGGGACAGATTGAATTTCTTCTAAGGTTGCGGATTTTACGCCTTGCATTCCGCCAAGGTATTTGAGTAATGCCTGACGGCGTTTAGCCCCAACACCAGCGATAGATTCTAAGCCACTTTCGGTAAAAGCTTTTTGGCGTTTTTTGCGGTGTCCACTAATTGCATGATTGTGTGATTCATCGCGGATATGTTGAATCAAATGCAACGCTAAATCATCTGGTGGAAGGTGGATTTCTTTATCCCATTTGCTGATGAGTAGAGTTTCCAATCCTGCCTTTCGCTCCACACCTTTTGCCACGCCAATCAACAACGGCTTGGTTTTGTCCCAATCTACCTTGAGATTAGCAAAGGTTTCCAATGCTCGATTTAACTGCCCTTTTCCACCATCGATAAAAATAATGTCAGGGATTTTTTCGGGTGGTAACGGTTTGTCATAGCGTTTGATGAGAGCCTGTTCCATTGCGGCGTAATCATCTCCGCCAGTAATGCCTTCAATATTGAAACGGCGATAATCCGATTTTAATGGACCTTTTTCATCAAACACAACACAAGAAGCCACTGTCTGCTCGCCCATTGTATGGCTGATGTCAAAACATTCCATTCTTGTAATTCTCTCTAAAGAAAGGACCCCTTGTAGAGCTTGATAACGTGCTTGAATTCGTGAATCTTGCTTTAATTGCAAGGTTAAAGCAGCAACCGCATTGGTTTTTGCTAAAGCAAGATAACGCCCTTTTTCACCACGAACTTTATCTTGAATCGATACTTTATGTCCCGCTTGCTCGCTTAATACGGTTTCTAATGCCTCTTTTTCGCTGACCGAATGATCAATCACAATCTGATTTGGAATAGTGCGATGTTGGTTCATCTGCAAATAAAACTGCCCGATAAAGGTGTCACTCAGTTCCGCTAATTCGGTATGATTCGGCACTTTAGGGAAATAGCTACGATTACCAAGCACTTTACCTTGTCGCACAAATAAAATATGTACACAAGCAATCCCATGCTGATAAGCAATTGAGATAATATCGAGATCGTCCAAACGTTCATTCGACACAAATTGTTTTTCAGTCACCGCTCTCACTTGTTGAATTTGATCACGAAAACGCGCCGCAGCTTCAAAATCAAGATCTTCCGCCGCTTTTTCCATTTTTGTGATCAAATGTTCGATCACTTGCTGATCTTTGCCTTGCAAAAACAGACGAACAAATTCAACCTGTTGATCATACTCTTGCTGAGAGTAGTAACTTTCTACGCAAGGTGCTAAGCAACGCCCAATTTGATATTGCAAACAGGGGCGCGAGCGGTTTTTGTAGTAAGAATCTTCACATTGGCGAATCGGAAACAGTTTCTGCAACAGATTTAAGGTTTCGCGCACGGCACCAGCGTTCGGGTAAGGGCCGAAATATTCGCCGGCAATTTTTTTACTGCCGCGAAAACTGGTGATTCTCGGGTGCTGATGCTTGGTTAGTAAAATATAGGGATAGGATTTATCATCACGTAATAGAACATTATAACGTGGCTGATTTTCTTTGATGTAGTTATGCTCAAGCAGTAACGCTTCCGTTTCAGAATGAGTAATGGTTGTTTCAATCTTAGCAATTTGAGCAACTAAAGCCTCGGTTTTTCGGCTCGATAAATTTGAACGAAAGTAACTCGACAGACGCTTTTTCAGATCTTTGGCTTTACCTACATAAATGATTTTGTCTTTATCGTCATACATACGATAAACACCGGGTTGATGCGAAACATCGGCAAGGAATTGTTTAGAATTGAAGTCTGACATAATAGATCATTTCCCCCTTTGGAAAAGGGGGACTAAGGGGGATTTTAAGATTTTAATAAGCTACCTTTCGACGCCTGTAGATACTGCAACATCGACCAAATCGTCAAACCTGCCGCAATATAAAGCAACACAAATGCTGTATATTCCATCCAAGGAGCTTGTCGCCATAATAACCCACCAAGAGCAAGCATCTGTGCCGTTGTTTTTACTTTACCCCAAATGGAGACCGCAACACTCGCACGTTCACCAATCTCAGCCATCCACTCACGCAGAGCAGAAATAATAATTTCACGCGCAATCATAATGCCAGCTGGAATTGAAATCCACCATGTATGGTAATATTCAACCACAGAAACGAGTGCAATAGCCACTAGGACTTTATCTGCAACTGGGTCTAAAAATGCCCCTAATCGAGTAGTTTGATTCCATTTACGAGCCAAATAGCCATCGAACCAGTCTGTAATTGACGCAATAAAGAAAATTAACGTGGTAATTTCAGCAGAATATTGAATCGGTAAATAAAACGCGACAATAAACAGCGGAATTAATGCCACACGAAAGATAGTTAAATAGGTTGGGAAGTTGAGTTTCATTTTTATTGGTCTTTTAGGTAAACACTAATACCATTCTAGTGTAACCGCTGAGAATAAGAAAGTATCAAGCGGTAAGATTTTATGAATTTCTTACAAAAAATTCTTCTTATCTTACCGCTTGTCCTATTTTTATTTCTTTTTAGCTGGTTTTGCTTTTTGTTCTTCAGCCTCTATACGTTCTACGCATAAATGAATAATCTGTTCAGTACCTTTCGCAATATAATCATCATCACGCTTTTTACCTTTTTGTAAATCAAGCATTGCATCATGAATACCTTGCGTCAAGCTAGGTGTCTGCACAAATGAATTCCAACAAGTTGGACTTAAGCGATTTACATTTTGCTGGAATTCAGCTGCATAAAGCGTACCACTGTAATATGCATAAACGTCATTGTCCAACATGCGGTTTAAAGTACTTGCACGAATTTGTTCAACAGGTAAATTTACTTTTTTATTAAAAAAATCATCCACACCATGCATAAATGAATCAATATCATAGCTCTCATTTACACGGTCTGCATAAGTTTGAGCAGCTGCGCCATAACCGATTGCATAAGATTTTTGATCAACTTCTGAATCAGCAATACGCTTCCAACCACTGGTTTTAGTGCTACAAGCTGCGATAACAAATAGTGCAGAAACTACAAAAAATGAATTAACTAAAGATTTCATCATTTACTCCTTATGTCTTTTCGTTTTAAAATCACAACAATTCTAACAAACTTTTAGCAAGATTACTTGGGATATTTTATGCAACAATATTTAGATTTATGCCAACGCATTGTAGAACAAGGCAAATGGGTGAATAACGAACGAACTGGTAAGCGCTGTTTGACGGTGATTAACGCCGATTTAACCTATGATGTAGAAAAAGGCGAATTTCCACTCGTCACTACTCGCCGTAGTTTTTGGAAAGCAGCGATTGCAGAATTATTAGGCTATATTCGTGGTTACGACAACGCCGCTGATTTCCGTAAGTTGGGCACAAAATCTTGGGATGCCAATGCTAACCAAAACAGTGCTTGGCTTGCAAATCCGCTCCGTAAAGGCGAAGATGATATGGGGTTTGTGTATGGTGCTGTTGGGCGTAATTTCCCCAAAGCTGATGGCTCAGGTAGCGTAGATTTACTTCGTCAAATCGTGGATGATTTAAAACGTGGTGTGGATAATCGTGGTGAAATCTATACTTTCTACCATCCGGGTGCTTTCGATATGGGCTGTTTACGTCCTTGCTTATATAGCCACCATTTTTCACTATTAGACGGCACTCTTTACTTAAATAGCACTCAACGCTCTGCGGATGTACCACTTGGCTTAAACTGGAATATGATTCAATGCTATACTTTCTTAGCATTAATGGCACAAATTACCGGACACAAAGCAGGACAAGCGTTCCATAAAATCGTCAATGCACACATTTATGAAGATCAGCTTGAACTAATGAGTGATGTGCAACTAAAACGCACACCATTTGCAGCACCAAAATTAAAAATTAATCCAAATATCAAATCATTAGAAGATTTAGAAACTTGGGTAACTTTAGATGATTTTGAAGTGGAAGGTTATGAATACCACCCGAGTATTCAGTACCCGTTTTCGGTGTAGCTCGAATATATATTATATTCCAAACCGATGTAAAGATGGGCTTCTGCCCATCAATACAGCTTATAAGCACGATTAACTCATAGCTACTTTTGAAGAATTTAACTGTAAATTAAAAACATTTAAAATTTTCAAAAAAGTGGTTAGTTTTATATCTGCTTTACCTGACAGTGTTTTATACAAACTTCCTCTTCCTAATCCAGTTTGTCTTGATAATTCACTCATGCCGATCCCTTTAGCTTTTGCAATATTGCCTAAAGCTAAAATAATTTCTTCATAATTGCCACTTTCTAAGGCAAAATTAAGGTAATGGAATGCTACATCATCATCTTTTAAATGCTCTAGCTCATCAAATTCACTAACCATTAAATCATCTTCACTTAAATTAAAGTTATTCATTGCCTCTCTCCTCTTTTTGCTTAATCATTCTCCAAATTATCTTCGCTTTTTCGATATCCTGCGCTTGTGTACTTTTATCGCCACCATTTGTTAAAAGATAGATGCTCTTTCCTTGCTTCACATAATATATTCTGTAACCAACACCAACAGTAATGCGTAGCTCATATACTCCCTCTCCGACACTTTTATGATCTCCAAAATTTCCTAATTTTAAGCGATCTATTCTGTTTTGAATGGCTGCAATAGCCATTGGATCTTTAAGCCTTTGAAACCATTTAATGAATATTGCCGTTTTATTGACACTATTTATCAATATTGCTTCTATTTGTTGATTCATTGAAAATAACCCTTATGGCAAATTGTACTCTTGAGAAGACAAGTTATCAAGTAACCTAGATTTAATGTATACGAAAGTACTCGTTTAAATTAGCTATTCAACAAATCTATTTCATTTTTTCGATAAAGATCGCAAAAATAAAATTTATTACATAACTATAGCCTCTGAATATTATTTATTCAATCGGTAATACTTAGCAATTTTTTTACAGAATCCCTCTATTTTTTTATGGTTTTTATGGCACAATACATCTTTTTAAAACCATTTTTATTTTAGGGAATATTTAAAATGCGTAAATATCTTGCTCCATTCTTAATTGGTGGTGTTGTTGCTTTGGCAGTAAATTACTTCCAAAGTGATAAAACAACTGAGACCGAACAGACACAAGCACCATCTGCATCAGCACAGCAAAACGATGAATTGCCACTTGTAACGGTGGTTGCACCTTGGGAATTAAACAGCCTTGATCCAAACCAATCAGGGATTATTTTCCATCGTATGAACATTGCTGAAACACTGTTGGAGTCTAATTTACAAGGCGAGTTAATCCCTAATTTAGCTTCTGAATGGAAAAGTAACGAAGATGCAACGGTGTGGACCTTCACGCTACGTGATGCAAAATTCCACAATGGCGAGATTGTTACAGCACAAGCGGTCGCAAAAAGCTTAAATGTTGCACTCTCTAAACCAAGTATTTTACAAAGTGCATTTGTGAAGGAAATTCGAGCAATTTCGCCAAATCAGGTGGAAATTGACTTAACCAAACCGTTCGTGCCGTTTCCTTATTTCTTAACCCACTACACCACCATTATTCTTGCCGAGCAAGCTTATAATGACAAAGGCGATGTGGTTGAATTAATCGCAACAGGTCCATTTAAAGCAACCAAAATTGAAGCACCACAAAAGTTAGAAACAGTGCGTTTTGATCAATATTGGGGAGCAAAACCGAAGCTTTTACAAGCAAACTATTTAGCAAGTAGCCGTAGTGAAACACGTATGTTAATGGCTCAAAGTGATGCTTCATCACTTGTTTTCAACCTTGATACCGCAAGTGTTGAGCGTTTGAAAAATAATCCAAAATTAAATCTTACTAGCGGTTCGATTGCTCGTACTATCCAGCTGAAAATGGACGTTGCAAAACCGTTCTTTAATGATGTTGCGATCCGCAAAGCACTTAGCGAAAGTATCAATCGTAAAGCGATTGCTGAATCGGTACTCAAAATTGAAAACAGTATTGCTGATCAAATCTTACCTAAAGCATTCGCAGATTGGCGAATTGATACCTCAGAACAGCAAGCAGATATTGCAAAAATCAAAGCTGATCTCACCGCTGCAGGCTATCAATATAATGCGGAAGGAAAATTAACAGATAAAGAAGGTAAACCATTTAGCTTCACACTACGTACCTTCTCAGATCGTCCAGAGTTACCGATTATTGCGACCATTTTACAAGCACAATGGAAACAGATCGGGATCGATATGCAAGTCTCTGTAGGTAACTTTAGTGAAATCCCACTTGGTCACCAAAATGGCTCATTAGAAATGGCATTGTATGCATTTAACTACGGTAAAACCTTAGATCCATTTGGCGTGATCGTGCAAGAATATGCCAATAACGGCGGCGATTGGGGCGTAATGAACTGGCAAAATGCTACCGTTGATCAAGCTCTTCATCAGCTAGAAACAGAACGCGATCCGCAAAAAGCGAAAGCGTTAAAGCAGACTGTAAGCCAAATTATCTATGATGAATTACCGATCATTCCTGTTGTTTATTACCAACAAAATGTCGTGGCTCACAAAGAAGTCAAAAATATCACACTAGACCCATTTGAAAGACGATTCTTTTTGGAGAAGCTTTCTAAATAATCATCGCTATTTAACCTAGCACGAGCCGTGCTAGGTTACTTATCTTAGTCGCGTTGCGACTAATTCTGAAGCGACAAAGTCGCTTAGCTAAGTAACCCCATACGGCTCGTATGGGGCGAGTTACATATTATTTTATAAACCATATGCTAAAAATCATCTCTCGCCGTCTGTTCCAAATCTTTTTGGTTATTTGGTCGGTCGGTACTTTAACTTTTATCTTAACTCGACAACTGTCGGGGGATATGGCGTATCGTATCGCAGCAAGTCGATACGGTTACGATCAACTCAATTCTGCAGCCGCCGAATTGGTACGTTCAGAACTCGGATTAGAACAACCTTGGTGGCATAGCTACGGAAGTTGGTTTGTCGATCTAATTCAATTTAATCTAGGCAAATCCCTTGTGACTGGCGATCCTGTTTGGCACGAAATTCAACATCAATTTGGACACACTCTCAGCCTTGCAGTTGTGGCATTAATGATGGCGTTGATTATCGGTCCAACTATTGGAATTCTTGCGGCTCGCAAACCAAATGGATTATTCGACCGCTTTACGCTAGTTTTCAGTAGTTTATTCCGCTCGGTGCCAGCATTCATTATTGCAATTGGCTTGATTACGCTGTTTTCAGTGAACCTCAAATGGCTACCTGCAGGTGGCTACGGCACTTGGTTACACTTTGTTTTACCAGCTCTTACTCTCGCTCTTGGCTTGAGTGCGGTTTCGGTTCGCGTAACTCGTCAAGCGATGGTGCAAGTGATGGAGTCCGACTATTATCAATTCGCAAAATTAAAAGGCTTAAGTGATTGGCAAGTTTTTGTGCGTCACGGTTTACGCAATATTGCGATTCCTGTGATCGCTTATCACAGTGTGCAACTCGTTTACTTAATTGAAGGCGTGGTGATTGTTGAAAGTCTGTTTGCTTGGCCTGGAAGTGGACACGCCCTCGTTCACGCCATTATTGCTCGCGATGTGCCGATGATTCAAGGTACTGCATTAGTGATGGGCGGGCTATTTGTGATCTTAAATATGTTTGCAGATTTATTAAGTGCGTGGATTGACCCTCGTATTCGTGATGGAGTGAAAGAATGAGATTAAGTTTCGGACAACTTTGCGGAGCGGTTTTACTCTCAATGTTACTCGCTTTCGCTTTTTTACAACCTTATTTCTACCCGATGGATATCGGTTTCCAAGATTTAAGCAACTTGCTTGCTAGCCCGGATGCAGAAAGCTGGTTCGGTACCGACCATTTAGGACGAGATATGCTTGCACGCCTTGCGTCAGCAATTCGCCTCTCATTTGGATTATCACTCTTCAGCGTTGCTTGTGCTTTATTTGCTGGTCTCGCTTTTGGGATTTTAGCTGGTTTATTTGGTGGCTGGGTAGATCGCTTATTTAGTTTTATCTGCGATTTAGTGATGGCTCTACCTGGTTTATTACTGATTTTACTGTTCGCATCACTTTCCCCAGGTTCATTCTGGACGCTCTATTTAGGAATTTCATTGGTGATGTGGGTCGAGTTTTTCCGTGTTGTGCGAGCAATCACTAGCACCCTCACAAGCAGCAGTGAATTAGAATCATCACGCTTAATGGGAATGTCATTGTTTTATTGTATCAAACGCCATTTATTGCCACGTTTATTGCCATTAATTGCAACCCTAACCGCATTCTCTATTGGTAATGCGATTTTGGCTCTAGCAACCCTGGGTTTCGTGAGCGTTGGCTTGCGTCCACCAACAGCGGAACTTGGTTTGATGATGACGGAATTATTCCCTTACTACTACCAAGCACCGATGATTTTTTTACAGCCTGTTATCGCCGTGTTTTTGTTGGTGTTGAGCCTACAATTGTTATCAGGAAAGATTAAATAATATGTCATTATTAAAAATTGAAAATGTGTCGGTTCAAACCATCGATGGTTTAGAACTTGTTGAACCAATGAGCCTAACCCTTGAGCAAGGTAAAAACATCACTATCTTGGGCGAAACAGGCTCAGGGAAAAGCCTATTAATTCAAGCCATTATGGGGGCTTTGCCACAAGGATTAACAACAAGGGGTGAGATTCAGATTGAGAATTGCAAAATTGACAGCAATTCTGCCCCCTTGCAAAAACTGCGTGAGTGCTGGGGAAAAACTTTAGTTATGCTTCCTCAAGAGCCACGCCGTTCACTCGATCCAATTATGGACATTAGCCAACAACTTTGGGAAAGTTACCATTTTGTCGCAGGGTTAGATGAGAAGAAATCTACTCAAGCAAGCGAAACATATTTAACTGAATTAGGTTTGAAGCAAGCTCAAAAAGCCTATCCACATCAGCTTTCTGGCGGTATGGCACAACGTGCATCTTTTGCAATTGCGACCGCTTCAGGCGGGAAAATTTTGCTTGCCGATGAACCGACCAAAGGGTTAGATCCTGTAAGTAAACAAGGGGTGATTAACCTACTCAAATATGCTTATCAAAATGGCGGCGGATTGCTCACTATCACTCACGATATTGAAGTCGCAACAGCTTTAGGTGGCTATATTTTCGTAATGAAAAAAGGCAAACTTGTTGAACAAAGCGATGCCGAAAGTCTGTTGAATAATCCGCAAGATGCTTACACTAAAGCCTTAATCGGAGCCGATCCACAACATTGGCAACCTCTGCAAGATTTGCAAAACTCCCCAGAAAAGCAACCCCTTGTATCGGTAAAAGATCTCACTGTTGCTCGTGGTAAACGTGATCTGTTTAGCCATCTCTCATTTGATTTAAACAAAGGCGAAATTTTAGGGATTGTAGGGCGAAGTGGTATCGGCAAAAGTACCCTTGCTGATGTGCTTTGTGGCTTACTCAAGCCAAAAGCAGGTGAAGTACAATGGCACTCTACGGTTCATAAAAAACATCAGGTTTTAAAGCTTTATCAAGATCCGCCAGAAGCTTTTGCACCAAATGCGACTTTGCAAACTTTGCTTGATGATGTGATTAACTATCACAAGTTGGATCGCTCACAGATTCCTAGCTTATTAAAACAGCTCGCTCTTTCTCCTGAAATTCTGCAACGTACTGCAGAAAATGTGTCAGGTGGTGAATTACAGCGAGTGGCAATTTTGCGTGCATTATTGCTAGAACCTGTTCTGTTATTTGCTGATGAAGTGACTTCTCGCTTAGACCCAATTACCCAACAAGAAACAATTAAGTTGCTCGTTGAGCAATGTCGAGCGAGAAATTGTGGGCTGATTTTAGTGAGCCACGATCACTATCTCATCGAAAAAAGTTGTGACAAGGTGATTGATTTGGAACAATATATCAGTGAATAAAACAAAACGGCTAGCATTAAGCTAGCCGTTGGTTTATCTATTCTTCAGAAGCTTCCACGCCTTCTGAATCTTCCTCTTCGATTTCACAGATACGCTCTAAGCTTACAACCTGCTCATCTTCAGCAGTGCGGATAATGCGCACGCCTTGGGTATTACGCCCCACTAATGCAACTTCATTTACACGTGTACGTACCAAAGTACCTGCGTCAGTAATCAGCATAATTTGGTCAGTTTCTTCAACTTGAACCGCTGCAACCACTTTACCGTTACGTTCGCTTGTCTTAATTGATACAACACCTTTTGTTGCACGAGACTTAATTGGGTATTCACTTAATGCAGTACGTTTACCGAAACCATTTTGAGTTACTGTTAAGATATCGCCTTCATTATGTGGAATCACAAGAGATACTACTTTGTCTGCGGTTAAGTTCACACTTGATGTATCTTCTGCTTCTTCGTTTTCGATTGGCTCGATTTCTGCATCTTCAATATCATCTGCAAGCTCGGTTGTTGCAAGTTTAATACCACGCACACCAGTTGCCACACGGCCCATACTACGTACAGCTTTTTCAGCAAAACGTACCACACGACCTTGCGCAGAGAACAGCATAATTTCGCTTTCGCCATCAGTAATATCCACACCGATTAATTCATCGCCTTCGCGAAGTTTTAAGGCAATCAGACCGCTTGAACGAACATTTGCAAATGCGTCTAATGAAACTTTCTTCACCACACCACTTGCGGTCGCCATAAAGATAAATTTATCTGCACTAAATTCACCATTTGGAATTGGAAGAATCGCGGTGATACGCTCATTTTCTTCTTTTACAAGCGGAAGAATATTCACAATTGGTGTACCACGTGCGCCACGACTTGCTTGCGGTAATTGATACACTTTTAATTGATATAAACGACCACGACTTGAGAAACAGAGAATCGTATCGTGAGTATTCGCTACTAATAATTTCTCAATAAAGTCATCTTCTTTCATCTTCGTTGCTGACTTACCTTTACCACCACGACGCTGTGCTTCGTAGTCTGAAAGCGGTTGATATTTTACGTAGCCTGCGTGTGAAAGCGTAACTACTACATCTTCTTGAGCGATTAAGTCTTCTAGATTGATATCACCAGACGCTGATGTGATTTCAGTACGACGCTCATCACCAAAGTTTGCTTTAACTAATTCAAGCTCTTCGCGAATTACTTCCATTAAACGTTCGGCACTATTTAAAATATGCAACAATCCGCCAATAGAAACTAAGATTTCTTTATATTCATCCAAAATCTTATCGTATTCTAAGCCAGTTAAGCGTTGTAATCTTAATTCAAGAATCGCTTTTGCTTGTGCTTCAGATAAGAAATATTCACCATTGTGAACGCCAAATTTAGCTGGAAGTAAATCAGGTCGCGCATCCAAACTTAAAATTGGGGCAAATTGATTAATTGACCAACCACGCGCTAATAATTTCTCAAGCGCTTCTTCCGTTGTTCTTGAACCACGAATTAACTCGATAATCGTGTCAATATTTTCTAATGCAACAGAGTAGCCTTCAAGAATATGAGCACGCTCACGAGCTTTGCGTAATTCATAAATTGTACGACGAGTTACAACTTCACGACGGTGAGTAACAAAGGCTTCAATAATCTGTTTTAGATTTAAAACTTTCGGCTGACCATGATCAAGTGCAACCATGTTGATACCGAAGGTAACTTGCATCTGGGTCAAAGCATAAAGTGTATTTAAAACAACTTCACCCACAGCACTTGTTTTAAGTTCAATAACGATACGGATATCTTCTTCAGACTCATCACGTAACTCACTGATTCCTTCGATTTTCTTCTCTTTAACTAATTCTGCAATTTTCTCAATTAAACGCGCTTTATTCACCTGATAAGGAATTTCAGTCACGATAATTTGTTCACGACCTTTGGCTGTTGTTTCAACGCTTGCTTTTGCACGCACATAGATTTTACCACGACCAGTGCGATAAGCATCTTCAATCCCTTTACGACCGTTAATAATCGCAGCAGTCGGAAAATCAGGACCTGGAATATGCTGCATTAATTCTTCGATAGTGATTTGATCATTTTCGATATAAGCAAGACAGCCATCTAATACTTCATTTAAGTTATGTGGTGGAATATTGGTTGCCATACCAACTGCGATACCCGACGAACCGTTTACTAATAACGCAGGAATTTTAGTTGGTAACACGTCTGGAATCATCTCTTTGCCATCATAGTTAGGCGAGAAATCAACAGTTTCTTTATCCAAGTCTGTTAATAATTCCTGTGTAATTTTTTGCATACGGACTTCGGTATAACGCATTGCCGCTGGTGCATCGCCATCGATAGAACCGAAGTTACCTTGACCATCGACTAACATATAACGAAGTGAAAAAGGCTGAGCCATACGAACAATTGTATCGTATACAGCAGAGTCACCATGAGGGTGATATTTACCGATTACATCACCCACAACACGCGCTGATTTTACATGTGCTCTATTGTAGACATTGTTATTTTGATCCATTGAGAATAACACACGGCGATGAACAGGTTTCAAGCCATCACGTACGTCAGGCAAGGCACGCCCAACAATTACCGACATAGCATAGTCGAGGTAGGAGGTTTTCAGTTCTTCTTCAATACTGACGGGGGTAATATCTTTGGCTAATTCGCTCATTGAGACTTCCTAATCACGTTATAAAAATACCCCAGAAATGGGGCTAAATTGGGTGAGATTATAGCATAGAATGGCTAAAAATGGGCGATTTAGTTAGGCTTTTATCGAGTTTTAATGCCAAAAAAACCGAAAAGAGCAATTGCCATTTTCGGTTTCAATTAGACTTATTTAGCCTCAATCACTTTTTGATTAATGTAACTTCATCGTTGGTCTTAAAAAACGGTTGATACGTCCAACCAGCATAATTAAGCCTGTTTTCACACAACCGTGTAGTGCAACTTGATGCATACGGTAAAGCGATAAATACGCCATACGTGCGATTTTACCCTCAATAAACATTGTCCCGTTAGTCAAGTTCCCCATTAAACTACCGATAGTACCAAAACGAGAGAAAGACACTAATGAACCTTTATCGTTTAATACAAAGGCTTTTAATGGCTTACCTTCTAACTGCGCAATAATATTTTTACCGCACGTCGTAGCCATTTGATGAGCCGATTGCGCACGTGGTGGCACTGGCTTACCATTTTCTTGCATTAAGAATGCACAGTCACCGATCACATACACATTATCATCTGTTAAAGTTTGTAGCGTATCACGGATTGCAATTTGGTTAATACGGTTTACTTCAAAGCCAAAGCGTTGAGTAATTTCAGGGGCTTTGATCCCTGCTGCCCATACCATAAGATCCGCTTTAATAAACTCACCACTGTTAGTCATTAAACCTTCCGTAGTCGCCTCTGTTACCGCCGTATTTAAACGCACATCAACACCTAGCTCACCTAACTCTTTCAATGCAGACGCAGAGATTCGTTCCGAAAGTGCAGGTAATAGACGTTGGCCAGCTTCAACTAAAGTCACTTTTAAGCTCGTGTTATCTAATTTACCGTAGCCATAAGAATTTAAGCTCTTCACAGCATTATAAAGCTCTGCTGAAAGCTCAATCCCTGTTGCACCGCCGCCCACAACTGCAATATGCACTTCTTTTTCATTGTTATTTGAGAACTTTAAAAATAACTCCATCATCTGTTTATGGAATAATTTAGCTTGCTCTGAACTGTCTAAGAATATACAGTGCTCCGCCACACCCAGTGTATTAAAATCATTTGAGCGGCTGCCAATCGCGATCACAAGCTTATCGTAAGCGATCTTACGTTCCGCAACTAATAATTCATTTTCAGAATTATAGATCGGCGCTAAAGTAACCAATTTTTCTTCCGCAGAAACACCCGTTAACATACCTTGTTGAAATTCAAAGCCGTGATTCTTTGCGTGTGCACGATAGCTTAATGCATCTGTACCATCATCTAAAGATCCTGTTGCAACTTCGTGTAAAAGTGGTTTCCATAGATGACTGATATTTTTATCAATCAAAATCACTTTTGCCTTCTGCTTTTTGCCAAGTTTGTTACCTAAATAGGTCGCAAGTTCAAGTCCACCTGCGCCACCACCGACAACAACAATAGTTTCCATTTATATTTGCTCCAAAAAATATACTTAAAATAAAAATATTGAATGGGCGAATTGTAGCCCTTCCAATTGTAATGTCTAGCATTAAATCAATCTTGATAAATATTTTATTTTGAGAAAAAACAACCTATCTGTAAAAGTTTTGCACAGGCTGAATTTGTCAATAGGAAAAAGATCAATTTTTTTGTATTTTTTTATGCAAATACTCTAGCCAAAACATAACTTATTGATTTTAAATCACAAGTTATTTTATATCCAATTTTTAATGATACTGTATAACCCTAGATTCTATCAAGGTTTAGCACGCTTTTAAAAAGTTAATCCACAAAGTTATCCACAGGCTATGTGGATAGAAAAATCATTATTTCTTTACTGTTTTTATAAACAGAAGTGGAGGTCTATGTAATAAATCTTTAAATTCATTATGCCACTCAGGTTGCTCCGCAAGCATAGGTTCTTTCACTTGTTCAATCATAAACTCAGCTTGAATTAGGTTATTTAAAATTGTTGCTATTGTTCTATGATAAGTCTTAAATGACTGTTGGAACCAGTTTCTTTCTCTTAATCCTTCTTCTCGATAATGATTTAAACGATAAGCTACTTGCTGCTTATTTTGATCTTTTTCCCAGCGATCGCCAGTCTTATGGCAAGTTGTTATAGGATGTTCTTGGGAAAAAATAAGTGTTCCATTCGCGACCAACTTAGCAGAAATATCACTAAGTAGTTGCGGAAAATCTTCAACATAATGGAAAGCAAAAGAACTGGTTATCACATCAAACTCGCTTTCTTGGATCTCCGCTAACTGTTCCATTGATAAACAATAGAAATTGTAAGCGGTTGGATCGATATTATTTTTTGCAAAATCTACTTTTGCTTGCTCGATCATCGATTGAGAAAGATCTAACCCAACAACTTGCTCCGCGCCAAGTGATAAATAGTGTAATAGATGTCCGCCCGCACCACAGCCAAGATCGAGTACTTTCTTGCCATTCAGATCAGGAAGGAGAGAAAACATTGTTGGCTTTTCCACCACTTCATTTAGGCTAATCGGATTTTCACGTAGTTTCAGGTAGCGTTCAAAAAAGATAGGGGTGTCGTAGATGCTTTTTTTCAAGATAGTTCCAAAATAGTATATTTTTGTAGGGACACGATGCTCGTGTCCGCGGGCGTACGCAGTACGCCCCTTGTATGTTAAATTTATAGTACACTAGCAACACCAAAGCATAATGTTATCCACAGCTTGAACGCCCCTTGAGAAGAAACTCGTTCTGTAGCGTAGGCGTGGATAACTTCATCAGCAAAAC
>MQVI01000132.1 GCA_002002485.1 Pasteurellaceae bacterium 15-036681 | reverse complement strand
CAATCACTAACGGTACAGATGGTAAAGACGGTAAATCTGTTGTAGCAGAAGTACAGCCAGATGGTAGTGTGAAAGTAAGTGAAGTTGACCCAGAAACAAAAGAGAAAACTGAAATTGCGACAATCACAAATGGTCAAGACGGCGCACCAGGCGCAGATGGCAAAGACGGTAAGTCTGTTGTAGCAGAAGTACAACCAGATGGCAGTGTGAAAGTAAGCGAAGTTGATCCAGAAACAAAAGAGAAAACTGAAATTGCGACAATCACTAACGGTACAGATGGTAAAGACGGTAAATCTGTTGTAGCAGAAGTACAGCCAGATGGTAGTG
>MQVI01000013.1 GCA_002002485.1 Pasteurellaceae bacterium 15-036681 | reverse complement strand
CAGGCTATTATCTACTTCGCGAGTTTTACTCGAGGGTGCGTACAACTCTGTTTTCAACCGACGCCCCTGCTCGTAACAGGGGCGTTTTTTATTTTATCTCATTGATGTTCTCATACAAGGGTGCGTGTAAACGCACCGTTTATAACCATGGTGCGTTTACACGCACCCTACAATATGGCTGGTACGATACAAATGAATCTTCCCCTAATTATCCGCCAACTTGGCACCCAAAATTACGATGAAATCTGGCATAAAATGCAAGAGTTCACCGATAACCGTGACGAAAATACTCCTGATGAAATTTGGCTAGTTGAACACAATCCTGTATTTACTCAAGGTTCGGCAGGAAAGCCAGAACATCTGTTAAATCCAACCAATATCCCAGTGGTACAATCGGATCGTGGTGGACAAATTACCTATCACGGGCCGGGTCAGCAAATTATGTATGTGCTGATTGATATTAAACGCCATAAAGCAAATGGCAGCGATTTAAACGTACGTGAATTAGTGACCGCATTAGAACAATGTGTAGTAAAAACCCTTGCAGATTACGGTATTGAATCTTATCCGAAACCCGATGCTCCTGGGGTGTATGTCGATGGCAAGAAAATCTGCTCCCTTGGCTTACGTATCCGCAAAGGTTGCTCATTCCATGGTTTAGCACTGAATATCAATATGGATTTAATGCCGTTTCGCAATATTAATCCTTGCGGCTATGCCGGTTTAGAAATGTGCCAAGTGGCTGATTTTATCGAAACAAACGAAGCACAATGCCAAAAAATCGCACCGAAATTGGTCAATTACTTTACCCAAATTCTCGGTTATAATACGCAACAAATTATTAACAAATAGGAATAACAGCCAATGGCTACACCTTTTAAAATGGAACGAGGCGTGAAATATCGTGATGCCGCTAAAACGTCCATTATCCCAGTAAAAAATATCGATCCAAACCAAGAGCTACTCAAAAAACCTGAGTGGATGAAAATTAAATTGCCAGCGAACTCGGCAAAAATCGACAGCATCAAAAATGGTATGCGTCGTCATGGTTTACACTCGGTATGTGAAGAAGCATCTTG
This sequence comes from Pasteurellaceae bacterium 15-036681, assembly GCA_002002485.1. Lineage (GTDB taxonomy): Bacteria > Pseudomonadota > Gammaproteobacteria > Enterobacterales > Pasteurellaceae. Next base: position 54,791 of record MQVI01000013.1, on the reverse strand, counting down.
CCCGAACCTGCACGAATGTTTTAACCACGGTACCGCAACCTTTATGATTATGGGTGCCATCTGTACGCGTCGTTGTCCGTTCTGTGATGTAGCACATGGTAAACCACTTCCGCTTGATCAAGATGAGCCGAAGAAATTGGCTGAAACCATTCAAGATATGAAGCTTAAATATGTGGTTATCACTTCTGTGGATCGTGATGATTTACCAGACCGTGGTGCGGCACACTTTGCAGCTTGTGTACGTGAAATCCGTGCGATTAATCCGGGTATCAAAATTGAGATTTTAGTGCCGGACTTCCGTGGTCGTATTGAGCAAGCAGTGGAAATCTTAAAACAGAACCCACCAGATGTATTCAACCATAATATGGAAAACGTACCACGTTTATATAAAGAAGTACGCCCAGGTGCAGACTACAATTGGTCACTTAAATTACTACAAATCTTTAAACAAGAGTTCCCAGATATTCCAACAAAATCAGGGATTATGGTCGGTTTAGGTGAAACCAATGAAGAGATCTTAGAAGTAATGCAAGATTTACGCGATCACGGCGTAACTATGCTGACTTTAGGTCAATACCTACAACCAAGCCGCCACCACTTACCAGTGACACGCTATGTTCACCCAACGGAATTCGATATGTTCCGTGAAAAAGCTGAAGAAATGGGCTTTGAACACGCAGCTTGTGGTCCATTCGTGCGTTCTTCATATCACGCTGATTTACAAGCAAGCGGTGGAATGGTGAAATAATTTTACTCCTAGCTTTAGTAAACGGATATAACTTTTAGGTTATATCCGTTTTTATTTTGATTTAGCACATACTCTTTACACCAATAAGGGCGTATAGTGTTGATCTCTTTCACATTTAATTACGAGGTAAATTAATGATCTTAACTAACCAACAAGCATTAGAAGTTTTTGAACGTCGTGTGTCGGTGCGCCACTATGATCCAAATAAAAAAATCAGTGAGCAAGATTTTGCAACAATTTTAGAATTTGCTCGTCGCTCACCAAGCTCTGTTGGCTCAGAACCTTGGAAGTTTTTAGTTATTCAAAACCCTGCTTTACGTGCAAAAATCAAGCCTTTTGCATGGGGAATGCAATCTTCAATAGATGATGCGAGCTACCTTGTAATAATTCTTGCTAAAAAACATGCTCGTTATGACTCAGATTTCTTTGCTGACGTAATGGCTCGTCGTGGCTTTACAGATGAACAACGTCAAAAAGCCCTCGCAAAATATAAAAGTTTCCAAACTATCGATATGCCAATTGCAGATGATGAGCGTAAGCTATTTGACTGGGCTGGCAAGCAAACTTATATTGCATTAGCCAATATGATGACTGGTGCAGCAATGCTTGGTATTGATAGTTGCCCAATTGAGGGAATGCACTATGAACAAGTAAGTAATATTTTAGTAGAGGAAGGATTGCTTGATCCCGAAGATTATGGCTTATCCGTTGCGGTAACATTCGGCTACCGTGCTGCTGAAATTAAACCTAAGGAACGTAAAGCACTCGAAGAAATTGTTCAGTGGGCATAACGTTCTTAAAGGTAACTGAATAGCCAATAAAAGAAAAAGAGTTGCTCATTACTTTAAACATCATGAACAACTCTTTTTATATTATATGAATAAACTAGAAAATTGCCTCCATGCGCAGGAATGCCCCAAAATGGTGTGGACGGTCCAATTTCTTACTATTGTAATAATGAACTTCAGGCTGCATAAAAAGCCATTCTCGTAAAATAGGTTGGCGCCAGTTAATGAAAGGACCATAGTAATCTAAATGAGGTTTCTTACTAGCGATATCGCCCCCTACAGCAAGCCCGTAGTTTAGGCGCTTAACCCCTTCAAAATTATGTTGGCGATATAAGCTATTGCCCCAATTGACATTCTCATCTCGATCATGCGTATACTCTAAATAGGTGTGGTTATTAACAAATACACTTTCATTCTCAGTAAATTTATTTTCTAAATTTGTACGCACATAATGCTTACTATTAATACCATAGCGATAAATCTGTTCTAAACGAGTAGAAAAATGTTCATCATGCTGCCACTCTTTACTTGCTTTAAAGCGCAAGAAAATATCCGCCCCCGAACGAACCCCTAAATCCACATCCGTATCAATTCCTAGCGCTTTAATACCATCAGACCAACGAAGTGCTAATGAAGCATTATCATTACGAGCTTGACGAGTATCATATTTTTTATCATTTTGGATAGGAGCTTTGTAGTTCGGATGCATTTGACTTCTATCACGAGCATGGTTATCTAAATCTTCATCACCAAATACAACACTGAGGTGTTTTTTTAAGGTCGGCAAGCGAATTTTACCGCGTACACGAGGTTTAATAGAATAGCCATCATAACGATTCCAAGTGCTATCAAGCATAATTCTTAACCCTGCAGAAGCTGGTTTATTGGGATCAGGAGTACCTAACCAGTTGTCAATAGTGTTGGACCAAGAATGTAGATTCTGTTTAACGTTAGCATGTTGTTGATCAACCCAAACTTCTTCCGCGAGCACAGAAGTAGACATACAGGTACAAATTGCAAGTAATGAATATTTAGCAATAGAGCTCATTGAGGATTCTCCATAAATAGCAGATAAAATAGATACTACCCCAATAAAATTAAAATAGCTCTAAAAAAATAAAGCGATTTATTCAATGTGTGAACTACATCAAATAAATCGCTTAGGACTAAGTTAACTGTAAATTAAAGTAGGATATTTGCAAATAGTAAACCAAAAGCAATTGAAAATGCCATACTTAACAAACCAGGAATCATAAAACTGTGGTTAAAGATGAATTTACCAATTCTTGTGGTACCCGTTGTGTCAAAGTCAATTGTCGCAATGATTGGACCATAATTTGGCACAAAGAAATAACCATTAACTGCAACAAATACACCGATTAGAATTGGTGCTGGAATACCTAATGCAATACCAAGTGGGAATAGTGTCGCAACAGTTGCCCCTTGACTATTTACTAATACAGATAACACAAATAGAGCAAATGCAAATGCCCAAGGCGCAGTTTCAACTAAACTTGAAACCATGCCTTTTACTTCGGTCATATGTGCATTCATCAGTGTATCACCTAACCATGCAATACCGAAAATAGCGATAACCGCACGCATACCTGCATGGAATACAGAACCTTGAGTAATCGCATTACCATTTGGTTTACAAAGTAAAATGATTAATGCGCCTACCGTTAACATAACGATTTCGATCGTATGTGCCATCCCCATTGCTTTTCCATCGAATGCTGGACGTAACGAAGGAACGGCTCCCATTAATACTACAAGGAATGCACCTAATAAGAATAGACCAACCGATGTTTTTGCGGTTGGACTGATTTCGATATCAGCAGGGTCAACATTCGCATGGTTTTCTGCAACATATTTAGGGTCTTTTAAAAGCGCTTGATAATGTGGATCATCTTTTAACTCTTTACCCATTTTGTTCACAATTATACATGCACAGAAAAGACCTAAAATAGTAGCTGGCATTGTAACAATTAACACATCACCTAAATGGATACCTTGTGGCTCAAGATAAGCCACCACCGCCACTACCGCGGCAGCTATTGGGCTAGCCACAATAGCAAATTGCGATGCAATTACCGCCATTGATAATGGGCGTTCTGGGCGAACACCATTATGGCGACTTACTTCCGCAATAACCGGTAACACAGAATAAGCAACGTGTCCCGTTCCAGCAAGTACTGTAAATGTCCATGTTACAGCTGGTGCGATAAAAGTAATATATTTAGGATTTTTACGTAAGATATTGGTTGCGATTTTGATCATATAGTCTAGGCCACCAGCGGCTTGCATTGCTGCCGCTGCTGAAACCACAGCCATAATCATTAACATCACATCAATAGGTAAACCTGCAGGTTGTAGTCCGAAAACGAAAGACAGAATTGCTAGTCCAACGCCCCCCATTACCCCTAAGCCGATACCACCAATACGTGCACCGACTAAAATACAGAGTAATACAACTGCAAACTGAATAAGAAACATAGCAGACATAATTCGCTCCATTGTAATTTAAAGAAAAAGCCCTCATACTATGGAAAACGTTCATAAAATATTGAACACTCCAGAGGAGTTAAAAATATATCACAAAGATAATTACTCAATATGATGGAAATCAATAATACTCTGAAAATAGGAAAAAATATGCAATTCTCAAAAATGCACGGTTTAGGCAATGATTTTATGGTAATTGATGGCGTTACTCAAAATGTCTATTTAACCGATGAAATTATCCGTAAGCTATCAGATCGCCATCGCGGCATTGGCTTTGATCAATTACTTCTCGTTGAACCCCCTTATGACCCAGAATTAGATTTTCACTACCGTATTTTTAATGCGGACGGTAGCGAAGTTGCTCAATGTGGAAATGGCGCTCGCTGTTTCGCACGTTTTGTGACGCTAAAAGGTTTAACCAACAAGCAAGATATCGGCGTAAGCACTGCAAAAGGGAAAATGGTTCTAAGCCTAAAAGAAGACGGCCAAGTTCGTGTAAATATGGGCGAGCCAATTTGGGAACCGGCACAAGTGCCATTTACAGCCAATAAATTTGAGAAAAATTATATTTTACGTACCGATATTCAAACTGTGTTATGCGGCGTAGTTTCAATGGGTAACCCACACTGTGTTCTGCAAGTAGAAGATATTCAAACTGCTAATGTGGAACAATTAGGCCCTTTACTCGAAAGCCACGAACGTTTCCCAGAACGCGCTAATATTGGCTTTATGCAAGTAATGAATCGTAACCATATCAAATTGCGTGTTTTTGAACGTGGCGCAGGTGAAACTCAAGCTTGTGGTAGCGGTGCCTGTGGTGCAGTTGCTGTAGGCATTATGCAAGGCGCTTTAGATAGCAAAGTCCAAGTAGATTTACCCGGTGGTTTACTGTTTATTGAGTGGGAAGGTGTCGGGCATCCACTTTATATGACCGGTGACGCAACTCATATTTATGATGGATTTGTAAAACTTTAGGTAAAACCGACCGCTTGATCACGGTATGACTCACAATGTCATACCGTTTTTCATTTTAAGTATTTAGCCTTTTGCGTTTGATTCCCTAAACTCTTTTGGTGTCTGGTTCTGCTCTTTTTTAAACACGGAATAGAAATATTGTAGCGATGGATAGCCACACACTTCTGAAATCTCCTGAATAGAGATATCCGTTTGACATAATAAATGAATCGCTCGTTGGATTTTCTCTTCATGAATCACTTGATGAATCGTTTTATCCATCTCAGCCTTAAAGCGTAGCTCCAAATTGGAACGAGATGTTCTTAGGTGATCCAACACTTGTTCAACTTTAATGCCGTGACAAGCTCGATGACGAATATAATGCATTGCTTGAATCACCAACGGATCTTTCAATGAACGATAATCTGTTGATTGGCGTTGCTCGACATTAGTCGGCGGAATCAATACAGGTTTATGGCTAACTGGAAGCCCACTCAACAAATTGTGTAACATTTTTGCCGCACGATAACCAATTTGCTTAGTTCCTTGCGACACTGAAGAGAGAGAAACTCGCGATAGATATTGAATCAACTCTTCATTATCGATGCCAATCACACACAGTTGTTCTGGTACCGCAATTTTGAGATATTCACAGGCTTGTAATAGATGGCGAGCTCGCGCATCAGTAACAGCAATAATCCCTGTATGCTCAGGCAAAGAACGCAACCATTGACTTAACTTTTCTTGTTCTGTTTGCCAGTTATGCGAACTTATCTGCTCACCTTCATAAATTGAAATGGGATACTCATTCTGCTCCATTAGGCTCATAAACGCATTTTTACGCTCAATAGACCAATGTTATTCTTCTTCGGTGCGTAAACCATAAAAAGCAAAGTTGCTGATGCCTTTTTCTTTTAAATGTAAAAAAGCCATTTCAATCAAAGCATAATTATCGGTCGCAACGTAAGGAAAATGCGGATAGTGATCAGGGTTTTGATAAGACCCACCAACAGCAATAGTGGGTACATTGATAAATTGCAAAAGTTGAGCGGTTTCAGGATCATCAAAATCCGCAATAATGCCGTCGATGGAGAGATCATTAATCGTATCTTTGTGATACACAAATTCGTCTTCAACAAAAATATCCCAAGTACATTGAGAAGCTTGGAGATACTGCCCAACCCCCTCAACAACTTGGCGATCATAGACTTTATTTGCGTTAAATAATAAGGCAATGCGGTAATATTTCGAGTTTGTAGTCATTAAGCCTTCCTTTAAATTCAATATCGAACTGATTATAGCATATTGAAATTTAAAGGTGGCTTGGTATTACTCTAACTCATATCCCGCAGTCTAAAGCCAATTAACATCTAAGCCGTACAACGTTCTCCTGATATTTTAACTTCTGATGTTACTGTCTGAGAACCATTTTTACTCCATAATAATTCAAGTTCTTCTAGTGTTTTACCTTTCGTCTCTGGTACGTATTTCCACATAAATAATGACGCTAAAATTGCCATTACGCCGTAAATCCAATATGCAAAGCCGTGATTAAAATGCTCAACAAGATAAGAGCTTTTATCCATCATTGGGAATGTCCAAGAGACGATATAGTTTGCAATCCATTGTGTTGCAACAGCAATCGCAAGTGCTTGGCTACGAATCGCATTAGGGAAGATTTCAGAAAGTAAAACCCAACATACAGGCCCCCAAGAAATCGCAAATGCTGCGACATAGAAAAGCATACCCGTTAATGCCACTGTACCAGAAAGATTTGCGTAAAATGCTGTTCCTAATACAAACATACCAATTGCCATTCCAATTGCACCGATGATTTGTAATGGTTTACGGCCATATTTATCTACAGTAAAAATTGCAATGGTTGTACAAGATAGGTTGATCGCCCCCATAATAATTGTCTGCATTAAAGCACTATCTGTACTCGCACCGAGTGATTTAAAAATCTCTGGCGCATAGTAAAGCGCAACATTGATCCCTACAAATTGCTGGAATACAGAAAGAGTGATACCAATTACAATCACACCTAGACCAAATGAAAGTAACGGAGCGCCTTTTACGACACGATTTTCTAAAGAGGAAACAATATTTTGTAACTCTTTTTTACCTGATTTCTCACCCAATAATTTGAGTAAGGTCACTTCTGCCTGTGAAAATTTATTTTGAAGAACAAGCCAACGTGGACTTTCTGGGACTAAGAGTAATAATGAGAAAAATAATGCAGCGGGAACAACTTCTGATAAAAACATATAGCGCCAACCAAGCATATTCAACCAGGTGTTATCTCCATTTGTTGCAATAAAATAGTTAACAAAATAAACAACAAGCTGTCCAGCAATAATCGCAAATTGGTTAAACGATACCATCTTACCTCGAATATGCGCTGGTGTAATTTCAGCGATATACATCGGCGAAACCATTGACGCTATACCAACACCAATACCACCAATAATACGATAAATCACAAATTGAATAAGATAATTACTCAAATAGTAAGGCACATCATTGGTTTCATTAATCGCAGTAAACCCAAACTCAGGATAAGCTGAACCTAATGCAGAAATTAAAAAAAGTGCTGCAGCAATCAATAGAGCCTTTTTACGCCCATACTTACTACTAAGGTATCCCCCACAAGCACCACCAATAATACAACCGATTAGCGCACTAGCAACACAAAAACCCAATAATGAATTGGCACTCATTTCAGGCAATCCTCTAGGCTGAATAAAGACAACATCTAGCGAAGATACAGTGCCTGATATAACAGCTGTATCATAACCAAATAAAAGTCCTCCTAATGTAGCGACTAAGGTAACCCCCATCACATAGCGACTTGTTTTCTGTCCGGACATAATTCCTCTCCAATTTAAATATAATAATTGTTCCTATTGTTAATTCTCGTAGCAAATTGCTCAATTCCTAAAAATCATTTTTAGATTATGTTTTTTCTTTTTTGTGAACCATACCACAATAACTAATAATCAGAACGTAAAAATAAAATCTCGTAATTATTTAACTAAAATGGCATAAGATGTATCTCTATGAAATACCTACAAAAAACAACAGGCATAAAACAACTCTGTTTATGCCTGTTCATTTTATTGTTTAACCCAAATGTTATGCTTTTTTCTTACTAATGGTATCTACCCATACTGCTAGTAATAAAATAGAGCCTTTAACGATATATTGCCAGAAAGTTGGTACATCTAACATACTCATACCATTATCAAGTAATGCAATAATGAATGCACCAATCACTACACCATAAATACTACCGATACCACCAGCTAAACTTGCACCGCCAATAACACAAGCGGCAATTGCATCTAGCTCAGCATTTTGCCCAGCGGATGATGATCCAGCACCTAAACGTGCACTTAAAATCAAACCTGCAATTGCCACCAAAAAGCCGTTTATGGAGAAAATCGCTAACTTCACTTTTTCAACACTGATCCCTGATAATCTGGCTGCCTCTATATTTCCGCCAATGGCATAAATATGACGACCAAATGCCGTTTTCTTGGCTAAGAACATACCTGCAACGGTTAATATTGCTAACACCAACACAGGGAAAGGAACACCTCGATAGTCATTTAAGAGATAAATTGCACCTAATACTAATATGGTAACAAGTCCATATTTGAAGGTATCTTTCGAAGCAGTTGGGACAGCAAGATTTAAACTTTTTCTCACTTTACGTTGATAGCTTCCCCATGCGACAAAGCAAAATACCGCTACAGTGCCTAATACCATTCCAACAAAATCTGGCAAATAACCTTGTCCAATTAAAATCATATCATTACTAATTGGCGATACTGTTGTACCATTAGTTAAACCAATCAAAATCCCCCTAAAAGCAAGCATCCCAGCTAATGTCACAATAAAGGAAGGTACTTTCTGATAAGCAACCCACCATCCATTCCAAGCACCTAGCATTCCACCTAAAATAAGGGTTACTAAAATTGTTAAGGGTAATGGCCATCCCCACCACACATTCGTAATGGCGGCAAATCCGCCTAATAATCCCATCAAAGAGCCAACAGATAGGTCAATCTCAGCGGAGATAATAACAAATACCATCCCAATGGCGAGAATACCTGTAATTGAGGTTTGTCTTAATAAATTTGAGATATTGCGAGCACTCAAGTAAGCACCATCTGTGGCTATTGAGAAAAAGCTCATGATGACAATAATCGCAATAATCATTATGTACACTTGCAAATTGATTGCTTTTAACTTATTCATAGATTACTCCTTAAGTGCAGCCTCCATCACTTGTTCTTGAGTTAAACTGTTATTCACTAAATCAGCTTTGATCTTACCTTGATGCATTACTAATACTCGATCGCTAATTCCCAATACTTCTGGTAATTCCGAGGAAATCACAATCACAGACATCCCTTCTTGAGCTAACTGATTAATTAATTTATAGATTTCATATTTAGCACCAACATCAATCCCCCTTGTTGGCTCATCTAAAATTAATATTTGAGGATTTAATAATAGAGATTTAGCTAAAATGGCTTTTTGCTGGTTTCCTCCACTTAGACGACCAATGGCTAGTTCAGGAGAAGATGTTTTTACTTTTAATTTAGCAATAGATTGATTAATGATTGTCTCTTCCAAAGGCTCATTGATAACCTTCTTAGCAAAACAAAATTGAGAGAGCGACGACAAAGTAATATTCTTACCAACGCCCATAATTGGAATAATGCCATGTTTTTTTCGATCTTCAGGCACCATCACAATCCGATGATTAATTGCTTGAGCACAATTTTTAATTTGAATATTTTGATTATTAATGAAAATATCACCCTGATATTTACCTTGATAAGATCCAAAAATACATTGTGCCATTTCGGTTCGTCCAGAACCTACTAAACCAGCCACTCCTAGAATCTCGCCTTTTTTAAGTGAAAAACTGGCATTATCTACCCGCTTGATATGAGTATTTGTTGGATGCCAAGCAGTTATATTTTCTACTCTAAATACCTCATCACCAATTTCATGAGGCTCATGAGGGTAAAGAGACGTAATTTCTCTGCCTACCATCATAGTAATAATGTCATCTTCACTCATGCCCTCTGCAGCACGTGTACCAATATGTTCCCCATCGCGTATCACACAAATACAATCTGAAATCGCCTTGACCTCATTCAATTTATGCGAGATATAAATGCAAGCAATATTGTGTGCCTGTAAATCTTTAATTAAATTTAAAAGAATGGCAGTTTCTTTTTCAGTTAATGATGCTGTTGGTTCATCCAAAATTAAAAGTCGAACTTGCTTATTTAATGCCTTAGCAATTTCAACTAATTGTTGCTGCCCCAAACCTAACTCACCCACCTTTGTATTTGGGTCAACATCTAATTGCACTTGTGATAACAACGTCTTACAACGAAGGTACATTTCATTATCATTGGTAACACCTTTATTTGTAATCTCATTTCCTAAAAACATATTCTCTAAGACAGACATATTTTTTACTAACGTCAGCTCTTGATGAATGATTGAAATACCTTTTTCTTCTGTATCTTTAATATTTTTTGAGGTCAATTTCTCCCCAGAAAAATAAATTTCTCCCTCATAATCTCCATGTGGATATATTCCGCACAAAACTTTCATCAAAGTCGATTTACCAGATCCATTTTCACCACATAATGACAGGACTTCTCCCATTTCCAGATCAATAGATATGTTATTCAAAGCGACGACATCACCAAACTTTTTAGTGATATTTTTCATTTCTAATAGTTTCGCCATCTTCATTACTCCTTTAAAAATACGGTAATAATTGTTCAAATTATTACCGTACTCAGGTTAAAGTGAATTATTTGTACACAGCGTCTTTGCTATGGAAACCATCTTTGATAATTGTTTCATCAATATTGTCTTTAGTGACAATAATTGGATCTAATAGATAGGACTCAACTTCTTTTAATCCATTATTTAATTTTGCGTTTGACTCCAATCCTTTTTCATTGCCTAGCGCAACAGCAATATCAGCAGCTTTATCAGCTAAAGTAGTAATCGGTTTGTACACTGTCATTGTTTGTGTACCTTCAACAATTCTTTTGATTGCTGCTAAATCAGCATCTTGTCCAGAAATCGCTACTTTCCCTGATAATCCTTGTGCACTTAAAGCCTGAATTGCACCACCTGCGGTTGCATCATTAGAAGCAACTACAGCATCAATATTATTTTTATTTGCTGTTAATGCATTTTCCATAATTTGTAATGCTTTTTCAGCTAACCAAGAGTCCACCCATTGATCGCCAACCACTTTAATTTTTCCACTATCAATTAAAGGCTGCAATACTTTCATTTGCCCCTGACGGAATAATTTAGCGTTATTGTCTACAGGCGAACCACCCATTAAGAAATAATTACCTTCTGGTTTTTTCTCTACAATACTTTGAGCTTGCAACTCACCTACTTTCTCGTTATCAAATGAAACATAGAAATCAATATCCGCGTTGTTAATTAAACGGTCATAGGCTAGAACTTTGACTCCCTCTTTTTTTGCTTCTGCAATTACATTAGTTAATACATCCCCATTGAAAGGAATGATCACCAACACATCAATATCCTTATTTAACATATTCTCAATCTGAGAGATCTGTGCGGTTGCATCACCATTTGCAGATTGAACAAACACTTTTGCTCCTAGCTGCTCTGCTTTTTTCACAAAAATATCCCTATCTTTTTGCCATCTCTCTAAACGTAAATCATCAATAGACATACCAATTTTAAGATCTTTTGCACTTACACTATTACCAAATACCATTAATGCAGCTGCAATCGAAAGTAATGCGGTTTTGAGTTTCATAAAATACTCCTATGGTTAAATAAATGTGTTCAGAGCAACTAACAGCCTTACTCCGTGGAGCAGTTTGCTGATTCATTTAGGCAAATTCAATTATCAGATTTTCCAACGCTATTACGTTTTTTCTTTTTTGTGAACTAACCCACAATAAACAATTATCTTAATCTTTAAACAAAATAACATAATTGAAGAGATCCCCAATTTTGACGAACATAGCCACGAACTTAATTTCCAGTCTTAATTTTTAGGAGAAACATTATGGCGAACTACTTCGACAAAATTGAAAAAGTGCAATATGAAGGTGCAAACAGCACAAATCCGTTTGCGTTTAAACACTACAATCCAAATGAAGTGATTCTTGGCAAAACGATGGCGGAGCATTTACGTTTAGCGGTTTGCTATTGGCATACATTCTGCTGGAATGGTAACGATATGTTTGGTGTAGGCTCTCTCGATCGTAATTGGCAAAAAAATGGTGACCCATTAGCAGGGGCAAAACAGAAAGCAGATATCGCATTTGAATTCCTCACAAAATTAGGCGTTCCTTACTACTGCTTCCACGATGTAGATATCGCACCAGAAGGCAACTCATTCAAAGAATATCTCCACAACTTCAACACAATTGTGGATATTTTAGAGAAAAAACAAGCTGAATCAGGCGTTAAACTACTTTGGGGTACGGCGAACTGCTTTACTAACCCACGTTATATGTCAGGTGCTTCAACTAATCCAAATCCTGAAGTATTTGCTTGGGCAGCTGCACAAGTGTTTACGGCGATGAATGCAACTAAACGTTTAGGTGGTGAAAACTATGTATTATGGGGCGGTCGTGAAGGTTATGAAACGCTATTAAATACCGACTTAAAACGTGAACGTGAACAAATTGGTCGCTTTATGCAAATGGTTGTGGAACACAAACATAAAATCGGCTTCAAAGGTACTCTATTAATCGAACCAAAACCACAAGAGCCAACTAAACACCAATATGATTATGATGTTGCAACGGTATATGGTTTCTTAAAACAATTTGGCTTAGAAAATGAAATCAAAATGAATATCGAGGCAAACCACGCAACTTTAGCGGGTCATACATTCCAACACGAAATTGCAACAGCAAACGCATTAGGCATCTTTGGCTCAATCGATGCAAACCGTGGTGACCCACAATTAGGCTGGGATACAGACCAATTCCCAAATAGCGTAGAAGAAAATACCTTAGTGATGTATGAAATCTTGAAAAATGGTGGTTTCACAACAGGTGGTTTCAACTTTGATGCGAAGATCCGTCGCCAAAGTACAGATCCCTATGACCTATTCCACGCTCATATTGGTGCGATTGATGTGTTAGCATTATCACTCAAACGCGCTGTGAAAATGATTGAAGATAAAGCATTACAATCTATTGTAGATAAACGTTATGCAGGTTGGAATGGCGATTTAGGTCAGCAAATTTTAACGGGCAAAGCATCATTAGAAAGCCTTGCTGGTTTAGTACAAAGTGCTGAGCTCAATCCACAACCAGTTTCTGGTCAGCAAGAATATCTAGAAAATTTAGTAAACAGCTATATTTATCGCTAATCATACAAGCGGTCAGATTTTGCAAAATCTTTACAAAATCTGACCGCTTTTTATGGAGAATACGTTATGTATATTGGAATTGATCTTGGTACATCTGGTGTAAAAGTTGTGTTACTGAATGATAAACAACAAAGCTTAGCCACCGTATCACAGCCATTACCTATTTCTCGTCCTAAACCACTTTGGTCGGAACAAAATCCGCAGGATTGGTGGAATGCGACAGATCAAGCAATGTTGCAATTATCTCATCAACACGATTTATCCAAAGTACAAGCGATTGGCTTAACCGGTCAAATGCACGGAGCGACGTTATTAGATAAATCAGACAAAGTACTCTGTCCTGCGATTTTATGGAACGATGGCAGAAGCTATGCGGAATGCACAGAATTGGAAAAACGAGTTCCAACATCACGTGATATTACTGGCAATTTGATGATGCCAGGCTTTACCGCCCCGAAATTGAAATGGGTAGCTAATCACCAGCCAGAAACTTTTTCGCAAGTTTCCAAGGTGTTATTGCCTAAAGATTACCTTCGCCTATTAATGACGGGCGAATATGCCTCAGATATGTCAGATGCATCAGGCACAATGTGGCTTGATGTTGAAAAACGAGATTGGAATGCAGACTTACTCGATGCTTGTGGTTTAGATCGAAGTAATATGCCGGAGTTATTTGAAGGGAATCAAATTACAGGGACGTTGCTTAACTCATTAGCAGAACGCTGGAAAATGCCTTGTGTGCCTGTCGTAGCGGGCGGTGGCGACAACGCAGCTGGTGCGATTGGTATTGGGTTATATAAACCTGGACAGGCGATGTTATCGCTTGGAACGTCAGGCGTTTATTTTGTGGTAACAGATCAATTCAGAGCAAATCCTCAAAAAGCGGTACACAGTTTTTGCCACGCATTACCAGAACGCTGGCATTTGATGTCTGTAATTCTAAGTGCTGCTTCTGCGGTGGATTGGGCGCAAAAAACCACTGGATTTAAAGATGTCGCGACATTATTCCAGCAAATTGAACAAAACCAACAACTATCTGATGTGATCTTCTTGCCTTATTTATCAGGCGAAAGAACACCTCACAATAACCCACTTGCCAAAGGTGTATTCTGGGGAATGAATCATAATGATAATCCAGTAACGCTCGCTCAGGCAGCGGTAGAAGGCGTGAGTTTTGCTCTTGCACAAGGTATTGATGTTCTACACGAAACAGGTACAACAGCAGAGAGTATTGCATTGATTGGTGGTGGGGCAAAAAGTCCATATTGGCGACAATTACTCGCAGATATTACAGGAAAAACATTAGAATACCGCACAGGTGGCGATGTTGGACCCGCATTAGGTGCAGCTAAATTAGCGCAAATTGCATTAAATCCAAATGAAGATATTTCCGTTTTCTGCCCAGAGCTTAATTTAGAAGGGGTTTATGAAACTAATCCAAATAAATACGCTTATTACCAAGAGAAAAGAGAGCGTTTTGCTGAGCTATACCAGAGATTAAAAGGCTTATAAGCAATCAGCTAATCACTATGAAGAATCCGCATTTATGCGGATTTTTTTTATGAGTGGATATACCGTCCAGATAAAAAATGCGACATTACAATGAATGAATAATGTCGCAAAATTTGACGATATTCGAGGAGTTATTATTATTATTTTCCAGACGCAATAATACTCTTTATTACATAATAAAGTGAAGAACTATTTCAACTTTTTTATAGAAATTGGAGCGAGATCACAAAATTAGAAAATAGTTAATTTTTAGGGAACTTTTTGAGAAAGGTAAAAAAGACAAAGCCCCGATGATTTCTCATCAGGGCTTCTTAATATGGCTCCTCCTGCGGGACTCGAACCTGCGACATATGGATTAACAGTCCACCGTTCTACCGACTGAACTAAGGAGGAAAAGCACTTTGCAAGAAAGTGGTGCCTCGAGGCGGAATCGAACCACCGACACGGGGATTTTCAATCCCCTGCTCTACCGACTGAGCTATCGAGGCATCTCGTCGTTTGCGGAGTGCATTATGCTGATTTTATTCCCCTTCGTCAAACGTTTTTTTCAAAAAATTAATAAAATGCGTTTAATGGATCGCTTTTTATTCAAATTGTGTTAAAAAACAACGTATTATCTAACATTTCTGTATTTCTGCTGTGCTTTAGTTACCTTAAGTAGGTAATTTCTTGCCTGTGAAGATGGGTGTGCAGTGGTTAAAATTCGATAAACTGCATCAGGGCTTAAGTTGTTAATACGATCGATTGCTTCCCATTTATCCTGATCGAACACTCTTAATACAGCACCTGCTCCGCTATTATAAGCTGAAATCATCGCATAACGTTTTGAGGTCGGGTTGGTAATACCATCAAGATATTCATCACGCAGAATAGTAAAGTATAAAGCTCCAGCATCAACATTATTTGCTGGGTTATATAAATATTCACGACTTGGCTGGCCACTCATCCCCTTACGCGCAAAAATATCACGCCCTGCGGTACGTGGTACCACTTGCATCAAACCAATCGCATTTGCATAACTTACCGCATATGGGTTAAATGCAGATTCCACTTCCATAATAGCTAAGATAAAGCTAGGCTCAAGCCCATAGCGTTTAGCTGCTTGGCGAATAATTGGTAAATAACGGCGAGCACGAACTTCAATATGTCCTGCAACCATTGGGATTTCCACATAGGTTACCGTGCGTCCATTTGATAATTTACGTGTTTTAGCTTTATTTTGGAGCAAATAAGTTGCAAAATCATTAGCGGTTGCGATATTCATAATCGAGCGACCAAAATGATCGACAACCTGCCCTGCCAAGAAAGGGTTACTACTAATTGGTACATCACCTGATGCAAATAGGTCAATACCAGATGCATCAGATCCCATCAATAGCGTATGAATAATGGAGTTACGTAAACGGTTTTGGTCGCCCAAAGTCTCAATGGTGATCTGACCGCTCTCAAAATGAATTTGGCTACGTGTATAAAATTGGTCGGTATATTTTACATAGTCTTTATGACTTGCTTGTACTAACTCATTAACGCCCCAAATCTGATCGATATTACGTGAAAATTGACCTGTTAGAATATCTAACGCATTGGTATCTTTTGTATAATCAGGTCTACTTTTAGTTGATGTTTTTTTTGTGCTGCTACCACAAGCTACTAAAAAAGGAATTAACGCCATAGCTGGCAAATATTTAATGAATTTTTTCATTTTGATTCTCTAAGTTATTGTGCTGAAGGTGGCACATAGCCTTCGATTTGCACCTCTTTACCTTCAAACAAGAAGCTCACCATTTCTGATTCAAGTAATTGACGATGTTCTGGATTCATCATGCTTAATTTTTTCTCATTTACAAGCATTGTCTGCTTTTTAATCCATTCAGCCCACGCTTGTTTACTGATTGAATCAAAAATACGTTTACCAATTTCTCCGGGGTAAAGTTGAAAATCTAAACCTTCAGCTTCCTGCTTTAAATATTCACAAAAAACGGTACGTGCCATTGCTATGTCCTCTCGTTATAGGTTAATTCGTCTAAAATACGTTTAATTGGGGTTGGGAGCCCAACCTCACTAGGATTGGTTAAATCATACCAATATTCCTGTGTTGAAGATACAGAGCAAAGATAATTTCCTTGCTCTTCATTTATGTTATTGCCAGTTAGCTCAACTAAAATAGGATAAATATCTAAATGAAAATGGCTGAATGTGTGGCGAAAAGCGATTAACTGTTGCGATATTTGCAAATTTTGCAAAGAAATAGACCGCTTGAGTTCATCCATACTTTCAAATTGAGGAAAAGCAAATAGTCCACCCCAAATGCCTTTCGCCTCGCGCTTTTCAAGTAACACTTTACTATCTTGTTTTACAATTAAAAAGTAGCTACTTTTTTCTGGCAATATTTTTTTCGGTTTTTTAGCTGGGAATTCTGCCCACGCCTGTAATTTATTGGTTTTACACTCTTTTTCTAAAGGGCAAAGTGAACATTTGGGCTTAGTGCGAGTACAAATCATCGCACCCAAGTCCATCATTGCTTGATTAAAGTCAGCAACTTTTTCCGTTGGGGTCACACAAGCGGTCAGATCCCACAATTTATTTTCAACGGCCTTTTCACCGCTCCAGCCTTCTACCGCAAAGTAACGCGATAACACACGCTTTACATTGCCGTCTAGAATTGGATGAGGTGCATCTAAAACCGAAGATAACACCGCACCTGCAGTACTTCGACCTACACCACTCAATGCAAGCACATCATCAAAATCTGTTGGGAACTCACCATTAAATTGATCTCTAATTTGTTGTGCGGCCTTATGTAAATTACGGGCACGTGCGTAGTAGCCCAATCCGGTCCAAAGATGAAGTACTTCATCAATATCTGCATTTGCCAAATCGACTACTGCAGGAAACTTTTCGACAAACCGCTCGAAGTAGGGAATGACGGTCACCACTTGAGTCTGTTGCAGCATCACCTCAGACAACCAGACACCATATAAAGTTTTATTTTGTTGCCATGGCAGATGTTTTCGTCCATATTGCTGATACCATTCCAATACAGAACTTGCGAATGGATCATTCATTGATGCTTGTGCCAATGGAAATTGTGATTTTGTTTTCACACCAAACTCTTTTACAATCAGTTTTAAAAAGTGAATATTACCGCAAGCGGTTAGATTTAACAGTAATTTTGCAAAACTTTGCTCAAGAGAAAATATTTATGTCAAAAACTCCCATCCTCGGCTTTCACCACGTGGCACTGATTGTGTCTGATTATGCCAAATCAAAACAGTTCTATACCGAAATTCTAGGTGCAGAAATTATTCAAGAAACCTACCGCGAAGCTCGTGATAGCTATAAGCTTGATTTACGCTTTGCTGACGGTTCGCAGATTGAATTATTTAGCTTTCCTGTTACACCTGCACGTTTTACCTCACCGGAAACCTGTGGTTTGCGCCACCTTGCTTTTAAGGTGGAAAATATCGAGCAAGCCATTGCCTTTTTAGAAAGCCATAACCTTGCTCACGAGGGCATTCGTATTGATGATGTCACTGGCAAGCGTTTTACCTTCTTCCGCGATCCCGATGATTTACCGTTAGAGTTTTACGAGATTTAAGATGCTATTCCCAAAACTATCGCACGGCACTTTATTACGCCGTTACAAACGCTTTTTAGCGGATATTCAACTGCCCAATGGCGAGCAGATTACTATTCACTGCCCGAATACAGGCGCAATGACCAGTTGTGCTAATGAAGGCGATACCGTCTGGTTTTCCACATCCGATAATGCTAAACGCAAATATGCGCACACTTGGGAGCTTACTGAAACGCAAGCTGGCCATTTTATTTGTGTGAATACTCAAAGAGCTAATCAACTGGTGGCAGAAGCCCTGCAGAATAAATGGATTACTGAACTTGCTAACTATTCACAAATTCTGCCAGAACAGAAATATGGCGAAGAACATAGCCGTATTGATTTTTTATTAAAGAATGATGAATTAGCCGATTGTTTTGTGGAAGTGAAGTCTACAACCTTACTGACTGAAAAGGGGATTGGTATGTTCCCTGATGCAAAAACAGAGCGCGGGCAAAAACATTTACGCGAGCTAACCGCTATCGCTCAACAAGGGCAACAAGCGGTGATTTTCTTTGCGATTTTACACACAGGTATTGAACGTTTTGAAGTGGCAAAACAGATTGATCTCAAATACGCAGAGCTATTTGAACAAGCCAAGCAACAAGGTGTACAAGTTTTAGCCTATCAAGCAGAAATGTTTTTCGAAGATAACGTGCCTATTGGTATGAATTTGCAAAAAGTTACACTGATCTGACCGCTTGTCCTTGAAATAGTGAAATTTTTGCCCCAAATAGAGCTCCAGTTTTTCAAAAGAAAGGAATTAAAATGACTACAATCGTATGTGTTCGCAAAGATGGCAAAGTGGCTATAGGTGGTGATGGTCAAGCAACGCTTGGTAACTGTATCGAAAAAGGCACAGTACGTAAGGTACGCCGTTTATACAAAGATAAAGTGGTAACAGGTTTCGCTGGCTCAACGGCTGATGCCTTTATTTTGCGTGATCTGTTTGAGAAGAAATTAGAACTTCATCAAGGTCATTTAATTAAATCAGCAGTAGAACTCGCAAAAGAGTGGCGCACCGAGCGTTCATTACGCCGTTTAGAAGCAATGATGATTGTGGCGAATGAAAGTGAATTTTTATTAGTTTCAGGTAGCGGTGATGTGATTGAACCAGAGCAAGATGTACTTGCGATTGGTTCAGGCGGTAACTATGCAAAAGCAGCGGCTCTAGCGTTACTAAGAACCGAAAATAATTTATCAGCAAAAGAGATTGTGGCAGAAGCGTTAAAGATTGCGGGTGATATTGATATTTACTCGAACCATAATCACGTGATTGAAGAAGTTTAGAGTTCGGTCACTTAAACTCCTAGGGCTTACGCCCTAGGTTACGCATAAGTTAGCTCCTACGGAGCTAAGGACAGGGAAATGAGTTATACAAAACTGCTGTATCACATTATTTTTCGCACAAAATATGGTGAACCCAGTATTTGTATTGAAAACGAAGAACATCTCTATCGTTGTATTTGGCAATTTATCAATGAAAGAAAGTGTGTGCTGTATCGTGTAAATGGTATGCCTGATCATCTCCATTTATTAGTAGAACTACCCGCAACATACCCTGTTGCCACATTTGTTCGTGAACTAAAAAATACCACTCACAAATTTATTGATAACCATAAACATCTATTTCCAACTTTTTATGCGTGGTCTGTAGGATATTGTGCTATCAGCTATGGCAATAGCGAAAAGCATAAAATTATTAACTACATCAAAAATCAGAAAGAACATCATAAAGCAATGAGTTTTGAAGATGAAATAAAACATCTACTTATTGCAGAAGAAATTGAATATTCACCCGAACATTTCAACTTATAACATAGCTCCGTAGGAGCTAACTAATACATAACCTAGGGTGTGTAGCCCTAGGGCACAAGAAGGATATATTATGTCAATGACCCCTCGTGAAATTGTGTCGGAATTAGACGCACATATTATCGGACAAAATGAAGCAAAACGTGCAGTGGCGATTGCATTACGTAACCGCTGGCGTCGTATGCAGTTACCTGAAGAACTGCGCCAAGAAGTGACCCCTAAAAATATTCTAATGATCGGCCCAACGGGTGTCGGTAAAACCGAAATCGCCCGCCGTTTAGCAAAATTAGCTAATGCACCATTTATCAAAGTGGAAGCAACAAAATTTACCGAAGTTGGTTATGTTGGTAAGGAAGTAGATTCGATTATTCGTGATCTTGCAGATGTTTCGATGAAATTAGTCCGCCAACAAGCCGTTGAAAAGAACCGTATGCGTGCACAAGATGCGGCAGAAGATCGTATTTTAGATGTGTTATTACCACCTGCGAAAGATCAGTGGGGTAATGCACAAGAGATGGAAAACAGCTCAACTCGCCAAATTTTCCGTAAAAAACTACGTGAAGGTCAATTAGATGATAAAGAGATCGAAATTGATGTGGCTGCACAAATGAGCGTGGAAATTATGACGCCACCGGGTATGGAAGAGATGACTTCACAACTTCAATCTCTATTTGAAGGTATGTCGCCAAACAAAACCAAAAAACGCAAAATGAAAATTAAAGATGCGTTAAAACTAATGGTTGATGAAGAAGCCGCAAAGTTAGTTAATCCAGAAGAGTTAAAACAGCAAGCAATTGAAGCTGTTGAACAACACGGTATCGTGTTTATTGATGAGATCGATAAAATCTGTAAGAAGAGCGAACACTCTGGCGGTGATGTTTCTCGTGAAGGTGTACAACGTGATTTACTGCCAATTATCGAAGGCTCAACGGTAAATACTAAACACGGTATGGTAAAAACCGACCATATTCTCTTTATCTGTTCAGGTGCGTTCCAAGTGGCTCGTCCGTCAGATTTATTACCGGAATTACAAGGTCGTTTACCAATTCGTGTCGAATTAAAATCGTTAAATAAAGCTGACTTTGAGCGTATCTTAACAGAGCCAAATGCGTCATTAACCCTTCAATATCGTGAGTTAATGAAAACTGAAGGTGTAGAAATTGAGTTTACGCAAGACGGTATCAGCAAAATTGCAGAATCTGCATTCCGTGTTAATGAGAAAACCGAAAATATCGGCGCTCGTCGTTTACACACTGTATTAGAACGTTTAATGGACGGTATTTCATTTGATGCAAGCGAACGCTCAGGCGAGAAAGTGGTTATCAATGAACAATACGTTTCAGAAGCGTTAAATGATGTAGTAGAAAATGAAGATTTAAGTCGATTTATTTTATAATGTCTAAAGGCACGCATACCATATCCAATGATTGCGTGCCTAATTTTCCCTATAAACTACGGTGCGTATTGATAGATAATTGATACAACCTCGCCACATTCTGTGCCGTAGAAACTAGATTTACTTCGCCATTTTTAAGGATTTCTTCCAATGGGGATAAATTGCGGATTATCGGGAAAACGGCATCAATACCAGCCTGATACACAACTTCATAATCCTCTCTCAAGCATCCTACAATTGCAATTACAGGCTTATTGAACTGCTTCGCTGTTTTCGCTACGCCGATTGGGGTTTTGCCGTAGATACTCTGCCCATCCATACGCCCTTCCCCTGTAATCACTAAATCCGCTTGCTCTGCATAGTCTGTTAGTTTTACTGCATCAAGCACAATCTGTACGCCCGAACGAAGCTCAACATTAGGAAGCAGCTGTAATCCCGCCCCCATTCCGCCAGCAGCTCCACTACCAGCAATATCACGAATATTAAGCTGTAAATCACGTTCTACAACTTGAGCAAAATGCGAAAGAGCTTGGTCTAACTCAGCAACCATCTCTGGTGTTGCACCTTTCTGAGGGCCAAATACCGCAGAGGCTCCTCGCTCGCCGCAAAGCGGATTATCCACATCGCAAGCGACGCTAAACTGAACATGATTTAAGCGAGCATCAAGCTGAGAAATATCTATTGACTCGATCTGACCTAATGCTTTACCACCAAACTGGATTGGTTGATGATCTTTTGCATAAAACCTTGCTCCTAATGCCTGCAACATTCCAACGCCACCGTCATTGGTTGCACTGCCACCAATGCCCAAGATAATTTTCTCAACCCCAAGCTCAAGAGCAGCTTTAATTAGCTCACCAGTCCCAAAGCTTGTGGTGATCAGAGGATTACGCCCTGCAACAGGCACCAAATGCAATCCTGATGCCGCTGCCATTTCAATAATCGCTGTTTTACCATCCCCTGAAATACCAAAGTTTGCTTGAATTTTATTCCCCAAAGGTGCTGTCACTTCCGTGCTTAACAGACGCCCTTGAGTCGCATCAACCAAGGATTGCAAAGTCCCCTCTCCACCGTCCGCCATCGGTATTTTGATGTATTCGGCATCTGGAAAAATTTTGCTAAAGCCAAGTTCTATCGCATTCGCCACTTCTAGTGCTGTCAAACTCTCCTTGAAACTATCAGGGGCAATTAAAATTTTCATACTATTTCCTTGTTACAACAAGATTAAAGAAAGGATATATACAGTTAAAATACCGACAATACCCATAATAAATGTTAAAGCTGTTTGAGTGCGATAACCCTGTTGTGGGGTAAGTTTAGTGAAGTTAGTCACCACCCAGAAGTAGCTATCATTTGCGTGAGATACACACATAGCACCAGCTGCAATTGCCATTACCGTTAAGGCTGCTGCGACTTCCGATGTTAAACCTAACGCATTCATTAATGAATCATTCGCATTAAATGCTCCCATAATAGCCGCTGTGGTAATCATTGCAACTGTTGAGCTGCCTTGTGCTGTTTTCAGAATTGCAGAGATAATAAATGGGAAGAAAATACCTGCTGTACTAATCACATGCGCATTTTGCTTAATATACTCAACAAAGCCAGCTTCAATGATCACTTTACCTAACACCCCACCTGCAGCTGTGATAAATAGAATTGGGCCAACAAGTTTTAGGGTGTCATTGGTTAATCCATCAAATTCTGCCATTTTATTGGTATTAGCAAGGAGTAACACAGCAAAGATTACACCAATAGCTAGTGCAATAATTGGATTACCTAAGAATTGAATAAATGTGCCTACATCGCCATCAAGTCCCATAATTTTTGCCACAGAACCTAAAGCCATTAAGAAAATTGGTGCAAAAATTGGCGCTAAACTGAGAATACCACTTGGTAATTGACCATAATGTTTTAATAAATCATCATAGCTTTGAGTAATGAGGGCATCTGAACTACCATCATCATTCACACTAACTTTACTACCGATATATTTAGCAAAAACATAGCTAGCAACCAGTACTGGGATAGAAACGACAAATCCCATTCCAATAACTAGCAGTAAGTTATGACTAAGACCAACGCCCCCAGCAACAGCAATAGGACCTGGTGTTGGTGGAATAAACACATGGGCCGTATACAATCCTGCACTTAGCGCAACAGACATTCCGACCGGGCTGGCAAGAATTTTTTTACGTATAGCTTCTCGAATTGGATTTAACACCACGAAACCACTATCACAGAATACTGGAATACCAACCACCCAGCCCATAATAAGCATGGAAAGTTCAGGTCGTTTTTGACCTACAACTTTAACCACCATATCGGCAAGTTTTAACGCTGCCCCTGTTTTCTCCAGCACAGTTCCAATAATGGCACCAAAGATAATAACGATACCAATGCTTTTAAATGTGCCGCTAAATCCATCCCCAATAATACCTGGAATTTTTCCCAGTGGGATTCCTGAAATCAAAGCTAGAGCCAATGCAATCATCATCAATGCTAAGAAAGGGTGAACTTTAAGTTTTGCAATCATGTAGATCATCACAATAATTGCTATGATAAAACTAATTATTAAGGCTAAACCAGTCATAATGAACTCCTTATGGAATTAAAAAACTGCTTTTGATGGAAGACTGCTCCTACGTTACTCAGAGCATCGTGATTTTTAAGAAAGGACTATGGGCGGTTCTATTAAACCGCTCTGACAAATTGAATACTACACCACAAACTAATTCACTTCAATAATTAGTTTAACTAGGTGATCTTCGTCTAATTATTACATATATATCTCTAAAAAGAAGTATTTTAGTTTCTCTGCGATATAAACTTAATTTTTAAGCATTAAACAGAGGGCAACCTATGAGTTGCCCTCAATAACATCATACAAGGTAATTAGAATTTTATGTGACCCTATTCACAAAACCCACCCACTGAGCTTTAAGCCTACTTTATTTAATGATAGACTCAACACTCTTTTCTCTTGATAGAAAAGAGAATGAAAAACTACAGGAACTCACAATGAAAAAAATCTTAACCACAATTTTTATGCTTTCTGCTGTCAGCGTAGCTGTTGCAAAAGAAGTAAATATTAAATTTCTAGGTACGTCGGATGTTCACGGACGAATGGTACCTTGGAGCTATGGGGCAGATGTTGAAGATAAATCTGGTTCTTATGCACAAATCGCAACTTATGTGAACGAAGTGCGTAAAAATAACAAAAACGTTCTACTTGTCGATATTGGTGATGCTATTCAAGATAACCAAGTCGAAGTCTTTGCTAAAACGCCGAAACACTACAAAAATAACCCTGTACCAAAAGTGCTTAATGCGATGGGATACGATATTTTCATTCTAGGTAACCACGAATTTAACTTTGGTATGCCTGCATTAGATGCAATTTTGAAAGACATTAAAGCGAAAGTGCTTACCGCAAACTTCTACCACAAAGATGGTCGTCGTTATGTTGAACCAACAACCATTATTGAACGTGAAGGCGTGAAATTAGGCATTATCGGTTTAACCACACCAATGTCTGCAATTTTCGAAAAAGATACAGGCCATTTAAATGAGATGAAATTCACTTCACCAATCGAAGAAACTAAAAAACAGATTGCTGACTTGAAAGCAAAAGGTGTTGATGCAGTTGTTGTATTAGCCCATATGGGTATCGAGAATGAGAACAATGTACCAGATACAGGCGTAGCAGATTTAGTCAATGCAGTTGATGGTATCGATGTGATCATTGCAGGTCATATGCACAAAAACGTTTCAAGCGAAACTATTAAAGATACTGTGATTACAGAACCGCATCGCTACGGAACAGTAGTATCCGAAGTCGATTTAACTTTCGATATTAACGATAAAAAAGAAGTAAAATTAATTTCGAAGACCGCAAAAACAGTACCAGTAAACAAATTAGATGCTGATCCTGAAATTGTAAAAATTTATCAACCATATCACGATGAATTGCGCCGTTTAAACAACGTAGAAATCGGTCAAGTGGCACATGATATGATTCCACAAGGTAAAAACCACGGTGTGTCTATCGCTTTCTCGCAAGATACTGGTATGTCGTCATTAATTCACGATGTTCAGCAGCACTATAGCAAAGCAGATGTCGTTTCTTTTGCATTTGACTACGAAACCGTACGTTTAGACAAAGGTCCTATCAAGAAAAAAGACATTATCTATAACTACCGTTATGCTGGCGGTGATGTGACTGTTTACGAATTCACTGGCAAACAGTTAAAACAATATATGGAATGGTCTGCTGACTACTTCAACACAATTCAACCGGGCGATACCGATTATCGTTACGATGAAGTGCGTGGTAAATCAAAATATGTGACATTCGACCTATTCGGTGGTGTGAGCTATAACATTGATTTACGCAACCAAAGTGGTAACAAAATCGTGGATTTAGCACTGGCGGATGGCACCAAAATTACTGATGACATGAAACTGAAAGTGGGTATGAACTCTTACCGTTTCGGTCAGTTAAGCAAAAAAGGCGGTATGTTCGAAGGCCAAAATATTCCTGTGATTTGGGAGTCAAAAGTGGCATTAGGTACCGAAGCTGGTACCATCCAAAATATGATGATCGACTACATCACCAATGTGAAAAAAGGCAAAATCGAAGGCTTATCACATAATCGTTGGAAGATTATTGGTTTAGATAAATAACATTGCTATCAATTTACAAGCGGTCAGATTTGACCGCTTTTTTGTTAATGGCATAATATCTATCAAAATTTCACGAGGAAGCAAACATGAAAATCGGTTTAGTACTGGAAGGTGGCGCAATGCGAGGGATGTATACCGCAGGCGTATTGGATACCTTTTTAGATGAAAATATTTTAGTGGATGGAATTATCTCTGTGTCCGCAGGTGCACTGTTTGGGGTGAACTATCTTTCTAAGCAGAAAGGGCGTGCGATTCGCTATAACAAAGCATTGATTAATGACGATCGTTATATCAGTTTTAAAAACCTAATTAAAACCGGCAATATTATCGATAAAGAATTTGCCTTCTATGAAGTGCCGTTCACAATTGATGTTTTTGATAACGAAGCCTATAAACAATCACCCATCGATTTTTATGTCACCATCACTAATATGCACACCGCCCAAGCAGAATATGTGAAACTTACCGATCCATTCAAACAGATGGAAGTGCTACGTGCAACATCCGCAATGCCTTATGTTTCAAAGCCAGTGGAAATTGACGGACACGAATATTTAGACGGTGCAATTGCAGATTCGATTCCTTTAGAGCAGATGCAAAAAATGGGCTACGATAAAATTATTGTGGTACTGACTCGCCCATTGGAATATCGTAAGAGCAAGCCTTTACCAATCATTAGCAAGCTCTACTATCGCAACTACCCTAAATTTGCCGAAGCCGTTAATAACCGTTATGCAATGTATAACGATCAAGTTGAAAACGTGATCAAGCAAGGCGAAAAAGGGGAAATTTTTGTGATTCGCCCATCGAAGGATTTAGAGATAAAGCGCATTGAAAAAGACGTGAATAAACTGCAAGAGATGTATGAATTGGGAATTACAGATACACAGCAACAATTAGCAGATTTGAGAAAATATCTTTCGTTAGAATAAGCATTCTTACTCGCTAGATTAATTATCTCAATAGCTGAAGTCTCCCAATAATAAAGCAACTACAGTTTGATGAAAGAGTGATAGAATACTCCTACAATTTTTTGATATTCGGAGTATTCATGAACAAAATCCTAAACGTCGGTATCGCTGGCTTTGGCTACTCAAGCAAAGTCTTTCACCTCCCTTTTTTACTTCAAGATCCTCGCTTTAATATTGTAAAAGTTCTTGAACGTCATAGTAATAAAGCGTTAGAAATTCTACCTCAAGTGGACATTGTTCGTGAATTTAGTGAGCTATTAAGCGAAAACGTAGATTTAATTATCATCACTACCCCTAATCAAACCCACTATGAAATGACCAAACAGGCGATTTTAGCAGGTAAGCATGTGTTAGTGGAAAAGCCATTAGTTGCAACATCACAACAGGCAAAGGAGCTAGCTGAATTAACCAAAGCACATAATGTGGTGTTATCAGTTTACCAAAACCGCCGTTGGGACAATGCAATTTTAACTGCGAAACAGATTTTAGCAGAAGGTCTTGTCGGTGAAGCGGTTGATTGTGAAATTCGCTTTGAGCGTTATGCCAAAGGCAAAAATGCTAAAGTTTGGAAAGAAACTGGCGAGCTTGGCACGGGGTTAGTGTACGATTTGGGCGTACATTTAATTGACGCTGCCGTTCACCTATTTGGTAAGCCGACGGAAATTTTTGCCGATATTCGCTATCAACATGATGAAGCATTAAGTGATGATAATTTCGCGATTAATCTCTACTATCCATCAGGCTTGAAAGTGACTCTGCATGCAACCAAATATGCTCGTGAAGCAGGGCGTTATTTTACTTTGCATGGTAAGCTAGGTTCTTATGTTAAACAAAATGTCGATCAACAAGAAGCTCGTTTAACGCAGGGCATTATGCCACAAGGTGATTGGTATAGTGAGTCTGAACAAGATTGGGGCATTCTACATACAGAAGTTAATGACGAAGTGGTGCGTAAACCTTATCCAAATGCAAAAGGAAGTTACCAAGATCTGTATAGCAACCTTTATCAAGCAATCGCAGAAAACCAACCGCTTGCAGTAACCGCAGAACAAGCTAGTTATGTGCTTACTCTGATTGAAAAAGCGTTTGAAAGTGCGAAATGTGGGCAAAAAGTTAAGTGTTAAGATAACTTAAACCTATAAAACGGACTGCGCTAGCGATAGTAATAAATGTTTATTGGGAAATGATAAAATGAGCCAATTAAAATCACTATTGTTGATTCTAGGTACAATATGCCTAGGCTATATTATTTATTTTGCTTATATTATTTATTGCGTATTTGAGTCTTTTATACCTGATGTGCACATTCCTATTATTTTAGAGAATGGCTATCGCTATGAGCTTGATTATATTCCTCCCAAAGCCTCTCTGACCGAACAGACATGGGAGCTATATTTTGAATTAGAAAGTAGAGATTCCGTTGCATCAAAATATTCAGCCAATAAACGTGGGATTGCAATTGATAATCGAGATGACAACTATCGAGATTTTTCCCAAATCGATGATGATATCCTTGATTTAATGCCAATAATAAAAGCAAAAATTATTAAAGATAATCAAATTATCTATAATCAATCTTTTACTTTTAAAAGACGTTATATGTTAAATGGCCCTTGCTATGAAAAAAACTTGAACCGCATTGCGAAAGTTATTTAGTTCACCTTATCAGTGATGGCGATCTTTGGATTGATTTTAAACCCAATCAAAAATACCAAATCAAAATTGAAGTTGTTTATGCTCATGAAGAGAGCAAAAGCATCCATACACAACTGATATTAGGAGCAGCTCATCAGAAGAAAAAATATCGATTTTAGATGACGTGTAATGTGTTTCTCGTTAAATTAGCAAAAAGTCTCTACAAATTGACCGCTTATCCTCTCCCCAAATAATATCCCCAAAAAACTCTCTCTATTTACTCAATAAAAGTAACTAAATCAATGAAAAATACCACTCAATATACGTCTGATAGCTTCCTGTGATCAACTTGTTAGATTGCTTTAATTGATACTTTGCAACAGTTTGGAGATTTCTAGAAACAGGTGTATAGTCATTTTTCAATGGGTTACCTTGAGGAGAAATAGTATGGTTAGTCAAAAAGCAGTTATTCAAGCATTTGAGCGTTTATATCATGCTTATCATGATAAACGCTTTACCAAATCGTTAAATTTTACTAAGAAAACAGAACAAGATTTACTACCCTTAGTAAGAAATTATCTGCTTGGATATTTTGATTATTTGGAGCCAGAGGTAGCAACAAGAGTCACAATGGGCAAGAGTAGTCGTATTGATTTTATGATTGATAATGTTGCTGTAGAGTTTGCTGTAAGGGCTGCTAACAGGGTTGGAAATAACCTTAAAGCAGATAAAAATAAGAATGAGGTAAAAAAACTAATTACTTATTCTGATCACTCTTTATTGATTTTATTCGATTTTAGGAAGAATGTTTCACATCTAGAAGTGATGAATACCTTGATTGAGTACAGAAATATTCCTTCTCTTGGTAGAGGAAATCATCATAGATATCCATTTACAGTAGTCTACTTTTTTAGAAATGAGGAAGGTGAATTATGTGGCATACCTCGTCGAATAAGAGTTCCCAAACGACCAATTGCTTTACGCGAATACATTAATCTCACAGAACAACAAGAAAAAACAGCAAAATTTATCAGTAGAAGAGGTATTGTTGCATGTGAATATGAACTAGGTAAACCGAAACAAGTGTATTGTGTGGAAGTAAGAATTGAAAGTGACAAATTAACCATTGAATATCAAGATAATAGTGGAAAATATTATCAATTTAAAGGAAATAGCATAACAGGGTCTGATAGGTATGAATTAGTATCATCTGATAATTCTAATGATAAAGCTATCGTATCAGTATTTATCGATGAAGACGAGAAAATAACAATCGAGGGAACATTATACGAAGATGGTGAGGAGAAAGGCTGGCTGATTGAGGATGAGTAAATTTATATGCAGTTAGAAACTTCGTATGACGGAGAATTCTGGTATTTTGATGGTTGTACTGAAACACCATACACAGAAAATATAGACGGAATGTTGGTTGAGAATATATAAACTAAAGCTATTTTTATTTCTCAAATTGATGACTAGGAAAAGAATTATGACTAATATTGAACCAAATTACCCCCTTAGTTTATTTAATCAACAAGATAAAATAAATATTTTTCCGCTGTTATTGGGTAGCAATGAGTTTACAAATTCAGAGATGGAATTGCCTTTTATTTTAGGGGTAGATGAAGATTTTAAACCTGTTATTGGTGATGTAACAAAACTACCGAACTTAATTGTTGAAGGTTTATATTGTAAAGAGACATTCTTACATAGTTTTCTATTAAGTCTAGTTTATAACAATAAACCTAATGAAATGAAAGTTATTCTAGCAACATCGTCTAAAATTGAACCGTTATCTGAATATTCTGATCTTCCTCATTTATATATGCCGATAAAAACTGATCTACATTCTGTATTAAATATGCTTAATTGGTGTGTAGATGAAATGGAAAGACGGGATTTACTGTTATCTCAATCAGGTGTAAGAAATATCGTTCAGTATAATGAAAAAACAAGTGAAAAATTACCGTACATAGTCGTTATTATCAACGAATATTATGACTTTATCTATTCTATTGGAAGAGAGATATTTGAAGACCAAATAGTGAGACTTTGTCAAAATTCTCAAACTGTTGGAATTCATCTTATATTGATGACCAATGTGCCATCTTCAGACATAGTAACTGATAAATTAAAAGCAAATATCCTAAGTAGAATTACTTTCTTAACAGCAACATCAATGGATGCAAGAGAAATTCTAGATTGGAGAGCTGTAAAATCTTTGTACGGGTTCGGAGATGTGTTAGTGCTATTGAATGGTTGTAATATAGCTGAGAAATTTAAATTACCACAAATAGACGATGAGGCAGTCTTAAATATCGTCAAATATTTACATAGTAAAGACAAACATTCTTATATAGAGATATCAGAAAGTATATCTCTTAAAGACTTAGAGGATAAATTCGATGCACTTATTCCTGAAGTTTGTAGATTTATGATTGAAAGCGGAAAAACATCAATAAGTGCAACTCAACGGCAATTCAAACTTGGTTTTCTTCAAGCATCTAGGATTATTGATAATTTAGAGCAAAAACACTTTTTATCTAAGCCAAATGAGTGTGGTAAAAGGGAAATTCTAAAAACAGAAATTATGTAAACAAATAGGCAGGTTCTCTGCCTATTTTAGCATGTAGAATCTATAAAAGATCTCTAATTAGTGTTACCTGTTAATGTTTTTATCTACTGTTCATAAAACAAGCCTATTCAACGTATAACATGCGATATTACTTTTTGATATACTATCCAACATAAAAACTTACAAAACAACCTACATCTATATGTGAATATTGGTTAGACTCACCGAAAATTTAAGATATCTTATGATGTAAAGGTATTTAATAAAAGTCCTTTAATATCAATAAAGTAAAAGAAAAAACAGAATGAATAATCTAGATAAAAACCAGCAACATACGCCAATGATGGCCCAATATCTTCAATTAAAAGCTCAAAATCCAGATATTTTGCTGTTCTATCGAATGGGGGATTTTTACGAGCTTTTTTATGATGACGCAAAAAAAGCATCAGCATTGTTAGATATTTCATTAACCAAACGTGGACAATCAGCCGGTGAGCCGATTCCTATGGCGGGTGTGCCTTATCACGCTGTGGAAGGCTATTTAGCGAAGTTGGTAGCGCTTGGCGAATCGGTGGCGATTTGTGAGCAAATTGGTGATCCAGCAACAAGCAAGGGCCCTGTTGAGCGTAAAGTGGTGCGAATTGTGACCCCAGGGACTGTCAGCGATGAAGCATTACTACCAGAGCGCCAAGATAACCTTGTGGCTTGTGTGTATCAAGAAATGGGCGTTTTTGCCCTTGCGACCCTTGATATGACGTCTGGACGCTTTTTAATTTGCGAACTTCCGAATAAAGAAGCGCTCTCTGCGGAATTACAACGTACCCAACCGGCTGAAATTCTTTATCCAGAAGATTTCAGCGAAATGCGCTTAATTGAAAACTACAAAGGTTTGCGCCGTCGTCCAATTTGGGAATTTGAACTTGTTACTGCGATTCAATTATTAAACCGTCAATTTGGCACAAAAGATTTAACGGGCTTTGGCGTGGAAAAAGCCACAGTTGCGCTTTGTGCTGCTGGCTGTGTGCTGCATTATGCACAAGAGACCCAACGCACAGCGTTGCCACATATCAATGCGATTCATCTAGCACAAAATAGCGATACAATTTCGTTAGATGCAGCGACTCGCCGTAATTTAGAGCTCACTACAAACCTTGCTGGTGGCACAGAGCACACTTTGGCTGCCATTTTAGATAAATGCGTCACGCCAATGGGAAGCCGTTTATTAAAGCGCTGGATTCATCAGCCGATTAGAGATGTGGTGAAATTAACCAATCGCCAACAGATTATTGCGACTTTACAGCAACATGAACGTATTGAAGATCTTCAACCTTTACTACAACAAGTAGGGGATATGGAGCGTATTCTGGCGCGTATTGCGTTACGTACGGCTCGTCCGCGCGATTTAACGCGTTTACGCACAGCCCTTGCTCAAATTCCTGAAATTGCAAAACTTTCGCAAAATCTGACCGGTTGTTTAGATAAAACCATTAGCCAATTGGCTGATTTTGGCGAATTACATCAACTCCTTGAACGTGCACTTATTGAAAATCCGCCACAATTAATTCGTGATGGTGGAGTCATTGCTGAAGGCTACAACGCAGAATTAGATGAATGGCGAGATCTGGCTGATGGCGCAACTAAATTCCTTGAAGAACTAGAGATCCGTGAGAGAGAAGCGACAGGCATTGACACCTTAAAAATTGGTTTTAATGCGGTACATGGCTTTTATATTCAAATTAGTCAAGGTCAAGCCCATAAAGCGCCGATTCACTATGTGCGCCGTCAAACTTTGAAGAATGCCGAGCGCTATATTATTCCTGAATTAAAGACCTATGAAGATAAGGTTTTAAAAGCCAAAGGCGCATCACTAGCACTTGAAAAACAGCTTTATGAAGAGCTATTTGATATTTTATTGCCACGTTTAGGCGAACTACAGTTAGCAAGTTTAGTGTTAGCGGAGCTTGATGTGCTAACCAATCTTGCCGAGCGCGCAGAAAGTTTAAATTATGTTGCGCCAACTTTCAGCCATAAGCGTGGTATTCAGATTAAAAACGGTCGCCATCCAGTGGTTGAACAAGTAATGAAAGAGCCGTTTATTGCGAACCCTGTGGTACTTAATTCGCAACGTCATTTGTTGATTGTAACAGGTCCAAATATGGGCGGTAAAAGTACCTATATGCGCCAAATTGCATTGATTACGTTGATGGCCTATATTGGTAGTTTTGTGCCTGCGGAAAGTGCCGAAATTGGCCCTGTTGACCGTATTTTTACCCGTATCGGTGCGTCAGATGATTTAGCTTCTGGCCGCTCAACTTTTATGGTGGAGATGACGGAAATGGCGAATATTCTGCATCAATCGACCGAAAACAGTCTTGTGCTTGTCGATGAAATTGGACGCGGTACTTCAACTTACGACGGCTTATCACTCGCTTGGGCCTGTGCGGAATGGCTAGCTAAAAAATCACAATCTTTAACACTTTTCGCTACTCACTATTTTGAGCTAACAAGCTTGCCAAATCAGTTAAAAGGCGTGGCAAATGTGCATTTAGACGCAATTGAACATAACGATACTATTGCCTTTATGCATGCCGTTCAAGAAGGCGCTGCAAGTAAGAGTTATGGTTTGGCGGTGGCGGCTTTAGCGGGAGTGCCTAAACAGGTGATTCAATTAGCGAAGCAGAAATTAGGGCAGTTAGAGCAAATTTCCCAGCAAACAGCACAGATCAATGAGAATCCACAGCAAGATTTACTGTTTGGTGCGGATTTGCAAAAAAATCCTAAAATCGAACCGGTTGTAGTAGCTTCAAAAGTGGAAGAACAGCTGAAAGAGATTGATCCTGATGAGTTAACACCGAAACAAGCGTTGGAAGTGTTGTATAAATTGAAGAAACTAATGTAACAGCTGCATAAACTTTATTTACACCCTCTCCCTCTAGGAGAGGGACAGACTGAAGGTGCGTTCAGCACCGAGGTCAGGGAGAGGGAAATTGTTAAATATTCCTTAGATATCAAGCTTTTTACCCTCTCTCTGCAAAAATTGCTGAACACAATTTTTGCGGTCTCTCTCCCAATGGGAGAGAGTGGTAAATTCAAATATTTGATTTGCACAAGTGCTACATAATTTCGATTTTTTATGCTTGATTGTATGGATAACGCAAAATCACTTTGGTATAAAAGCTACCGTTAATATGCGTTCTATGTAGATGGAATTTACGATAGGCGTTAAACAACTCTGCATTAGGTTGAGTTGGTTTTGTCCAAAACTCATCTAAAGAACCTTGGTGTGTTAAGCCTTCCATATCATAACTTGCACGTCCCAATGTAATTACAGGCATATTGTGCAATAATCCCGAAATTCCGCTGGTACTGTTCAATGTTACCATGCCTTTTCCATGACGCAAAAAGACTGGCATTGGCACATCGTGAACATAAAACACTCGCCCTTGTAGTTGTGGATACTTCTTACAATATTCGTTAATAGCCACGCCATAATCAATTAAGCCACGATCCATTGGATGATGTTTTACAATCAAATTCATATCGCTTGGCGCATGATTGACGAAGGATGTTAGCACTTCTCTCAAAAAGTGTTCTACGCTGTCATAGTCACTATGTACTTGAACTTGGCTATCATCATAGACTTGTAGAGGCAAAATAACAAACTCGCCAAATTCACCTTGTTCAACTCGTTTGGCAAAATTGCGGTCTCGTATTGCATAGCTTAATCGCTTAAAGCCAGATACTCCCCATAATTTAACGTAATAACATAAATTAAATTTTTTGTGATTCTTATATTTAGGATATTTTAAAAAACCAAAATTTGCCAAGAAATAGTAAATACAAGCACGTTTTGCCATTGGCCAAAAGCCCCCAGCCACGTGAACAGGTTTTTCTGGCTCAGGTAAATCTTTATATTGCAAAAAGAACTCTTGATTGCGAGGAATTGGAGAATAAGCATTTACTCCCCCTTTCTCCAAGGTCACGTATTCTGGTCGAAAGTAACCTTCTTCAAATGCCCAAAAACCAATATTTAGTTTATTGCATAATTCATGTGCAATGCGGTGATATTTACGGTTATCGCCAAAGCACACCACATTATCAATCTTATTCTTAAGGCAAAATTGCTCAAAATATTTAGCAAATTCCTCTAAAGATTGGCGGTATGCATAAGTATGTGAAACCGCGTTAGGATAATAATATTCATCCCCAGCATTGAAATTAATTTTAAATACAGTTTTTTGCTGTGCTTGTAACCATTTTGAAAAGTCGTAAAAAAACGATCCTATTGGCCCTTGTAGCAATAGGATTCGCTTGGAAGAATCGACGAGTTCATCTAAATAATGGTTTAACATACATTCCTTTTATAATCTCAATGTGAGACACAATTGTTTAAGCTTACCGAATTGCTTATAAAGCCATGGACGACGAATTCCGTCGCTCGTTAATTGTTGTTTTTGTAATTGCAACAAGCTAATTGCTTGATTTGCATTAATAAATTGTCTTTTTTGTGGATCCACATAGAGCGGATAATAAATTAATACCGCTGCAATTAGCTCATTTAAATTCAGCTGACGTGAGCGCCTTGCTAAATCTAAGTGGTCAATAGTGAGTCCCCAATTTGAATAGAATGGCAGCCCATAACAATGGACAATTTTATCGCGTAATAAAGCCTCAAAGCCGGCTAGGGAAGTCATTGTGTGGACTTCATCAACTTGCATAATACAGTCCAAAATATTGGCACTTTCAACTACTTCATCTGCATATAAATCACTATCAGCTTTAGCAATTTCACCAACGCGATTTCCACTCACAACATCAGGGTGTGGCTTATATAAGATATAAGCATTAGGATTTAGTTCACGAACTTTTTTGAGTAAGCCCAAATTAGTATTAATATCTGGTGAACCTGTGCGAATAGAAGCATCATCTTCCACTTGGCCTGGCACTAAAATCGTTTTTTTACCTTTATTTCCCAAAATAAAGCCATCATTTCCCACATTATATTTGCCAATATGGCTTGAAATTAAACGCTGCTTTAACTGTTCAGCCATAGCTAAATCATTATGCGAAAATGGCTGATTCTGCAAAATCTGTTCTAAGCGTGAAGTTTGTTGAGCATTGAAATAGATACCCAAATCATCTACAACTAACGAAAGTGGCGCAACTAAATTTGAACCTAGCCCAACAGAGCGGATAAAACCATCTTCCATTCGTAATAGTGGTAGATTATGTTGTTGTGCAAACTCAATTAAAGCCGGTTTACCACTTCCCCAAATTAGCAATTTAGCGTCTTGTTCAAGCGGTCGATTTATCAGTTTTTTTTGCGAAGAGACAAAACGCAATTTGCATAACGGCAAATTGAAAAATAGCTTAATAACAGCTTGCTTCCAAAGCGACATGCCAACGCAATAAAGTGTTCCTTTAAGACGTTGGTTCAGTAATTTAGTTTGATGTAGATAGTCAATCACATCAAAAATTGTGCCTTTTTGTTGTGTATTTGGATTGATATAGCGGCTATATTGCAGATAAGCGGCAATAAAAAGCTGTATAAAGCTACGTGGCTGACGGCGTTGTGTCGCGATCAATTCTTTTACATTTGGATGACGATCATCGGTAATGCCCCAACCTGCAAACCAAGGCGCACCAAAGGTTACAACTTCTTTATTAAGTAACAGTGCTTCAAAACCCATTTGCGAAGTGACGCAATAAACTTTATCCACTACGCTTAATAACGATAGCGGGCTTGCATCTTGAGTGATTAAACGCACTCGATCAGCATAATTAGATAGTGTAGTGAGATAGCCTTTTTTCTTACCACTAATCACATCGGGATGAGTTTTAACCCAAATTTCTGCATTCAGATTTTCATCAACAGCGGCTTTTAACATTGCATCAAAGCACTCCTGATCGGCTTGCCCATATTTTACAGCCATATCACCAAAGGTTTGATCGATCACCAAAACCACAGATTTTTCTGGCTTTGGCTCATCAAAATCCGGTGCTTGATTATATTTAGATAGCTGATATTGACGGATAAGTCCGATAGCTTGTTCTGCTTGATTTAGTAACTCTGCATCAATATGTTCATTTAAAATAAGATGTTCTAAGCGCGAAGGGCGAGTCGTATCGTAATAGATACCGATATCATCATAAACCATTGAAAATGGTGGATAGCCGTTAACACCTAAACCAAGCGAACGCAAAAATCCATCTTCAAGAGCAACAAAAGGCAGCTGATTTTTTTCTGCATACTCACGCGCTTTGGCTGTGGAAGGGCGTAATCCCCAGCCGATAACTTTATCCACTTTGGGTGTTTTACGCAGAGAACTATAGGCAACTAATTCATCTTCCGATAAAAAAGCTGATAGTGCTGGAATTTTTAGGATTCCACGAGAAAAGATTAAGGACTTTTGCCACATTATATATCCAAATAATAAATATTATTCGATAGGATTAATGCAGAGGGGCTGATGTGCCTACCTGAAAAATATGAGCTTATCATATTAACAATGGGCGACCACATCGGGTCGCCCCTACAAAATATTTTATCCGAAATTTAAACTACCTACGTCCAAACATTCCACCTAAACCACCCAAGCCACCGCCTAGACCGCCCATCATACCTTGCATACCGCGCATCATCTTCGCCATACCGCCTTTACGCATTTTTTTCATCATACGCTGCATTTCATCGAATTGTTTCAGTAATTTATTTACATCTTGTACTGTTGTGCCAGAACCTAATGCAATGCGACGACGGCGAGAGCCTTTAATAATGTCTGGATTTGCACGCTCTTTAAGAGTCATAGAGTTGATGATCGCTTCCATTTTGACGAACATCTTGTCATCCATCTGATTTTTCACGTGGTCAGGAAGATTTTTTGCACCCGGTAATTTATCAAGCATTGACATCATACCGCCCATTTTTTTCATTTCAGCCAGTTGGTCGCGGAAATCATCTAATGAGAATGTGCCATCTTTCTTAAATTTAGCCGCCATTTTCTCGGCTTTCTCTTGGTCAACAGAGCGCTGTAAGTCTTCGATTAATGACATTACATCGCCCATACCAAGAATACGCGAAGCCACGCGATCTGGATGGAATGGCTCTAAGGCATCGGTTTTTTCGCCCACACCTAAGAATTTAATTGGTTTACCTGTGATTTGACGAATTGATAACGCCGCACCACCGCGCGCATCACCATCAACTTTGGTTAAGATTACACCTGTTAATGGTAGCGCTTCATTGAAGGCTTTTGCTGTATTTGCCGCATCTTGACCTGTCATTGCATCAACAGTGAAAAGAGTTTCAATCGGATTTAAAACCGCGTGAACTTGTTGGATCTCCTCCATCATTTCACTATCAACGTGCAAACGACCTGCGGTATCGACAATTAATACATCAAAGAAGTTAAGTTTTGCGTGTTTTAATGCGGCTTCGGCAATCGCTACAGGTTTTTGGTTCGTTTCACTTGGGAAGAAATCCACTTTTAATGCTTCTGCTAAAGTTTGAAGCTGTTTGATCGCCGCAGGACGATAAACGTCCGCAGACACCACAAGGACTTTTTTCTTGTGACGTTCTTTTAAGAATTTCGCTAATTTACCGACAGAGGTTGTTTTACCAGCACCCTGTAAACCAGCCATTAAGATGACTGCTGGCGGTTGAGTCGCAAGATTTAAACCTTCATTTGCTTCGCCCATCGCTTTTTCAAGTTCACCTTGAACGATTTTTAAGAACTCTTGACCTGGCGTTAAGCTCTTATTCACTTCCTCACCAATCGCACGCTCTTTTACTTGATTAATAAACTCACGCACCACAGGTAATGCAACATCTGCTTCCAACAACGCCATACGCACTTCGCGTAGGGTATCTTTAATGTTATCTTCGGTTAAACGGCCTTTCCCTGTAATATTTTTTAGGGTTTTGGAAAGTCTATCAGACAGGTTCTCAAACATAGTGAAATCTCTTTTGCAAAAATTGGGGCTGTTTTACCCGCTTGTAAATAAAATATTGGGGGCATTATACAAAAAATTAAGCATTTTTGTTTAGGTTATATTTAGCATAGCTGTAAATTATGCTATTGTGTGAATTAATCACACATTGAGGGGTAAATATGAGTAGAACAACGAGTGTAACTTTAGGCGAGCCATTGAATCATTTTATTCAACAAATGGTAGAAAGTGGACGTTATGGTTCAACAAGTGAAGTTGTGCGAAGTGCATTGCGTTTGCTTGAAGAGAAAGAGCAGCAACTTCTTCAATTACGAAAAATGGTCAATGAAGGTTTAGAAAGCGGAGAATCTTCGGCAACGGTGCAAGATATTATGGCGCGAGTAAGGAAAGATTTGAATGTATAAACTTTCTCGTAAAGCGGAGCAAGATATTGAATTGCTTTATCGTTATACCATCGCTCAATTTGGTGTTAATCAAGCGACAACTTATGTTGAAGGGCTAGTTGAACAATTTGAGCTTTTAGTCCAATTTCCTAAATTGGGCAAAGAAGCAGATCATATAGCGCCTAAAATTCGTAGTTTGCTCTATCAATCACACACTATTTACTATAAATGTCGTCAGAACGATATTTTTATTGTGCGTGTCATTCATCAAAGAATGGAACCACGCAATATTATGTAATCAAGGATTATTTATGACCAAACAAATCACCATTATCACAGGTAGCACCTTAGGTGGTGCAGAGTATGTTGCCGATCATCTAAATGATGTGTTAAGCGCACAAGGTTTTGAAGTGGCACTATTCAATAATGCTGAATTGAGCGATATTCAAAATGCAACAAAATTGCTAGTAATTACATCAACTCATGGTGCAGGTGAGCTACCAGATAATATCAAACCGTTATTTGAAACTATTGATGAACAACAACCTGATTTTAGCGCAATGCAATTCGGGGTGATTGGGCTAGGTAGCAGCGATTATGATACTTTCTGCAATGCGGTAAACATTGTTGAAGAGAACCTAAAAACGCGTGGCGCGACCCAGATTTGTGAATCATTGCGTATTGATGTGGTAAACAATTTTGATCACGATGCTACAGCAGAAGCATGGTTGCCATTTTTTCTTAAAAACAACTAAATCTCGCATAAATTTTTCTCTAAAAGATATTAAAAACAACGCAAATGTAGTACATTATGTATAGTTTTATATTTCAAGTTAAGGGGAATATTATGTTAGGTAAATTAAAAAAAATCATTGGCAAATCAGAGACCAAATCAGTAAAAGAAGACTCTTTAACGCTTGTTAACAATGCACCAAAGATGATTGAAGCATTAGGTTCAAGTGAAAACATTACTGTCGTTGATGCCTGTATCACTCGTTTAAGAGTAAGTTTAAAAGACATCAAAAAAGTCGATAAAACTCAGTTAAAAAAACTAGGCGCTGTTGATGTAGTGACTGTCGGTTCACAAATTCAAGTGATTTTGGGAACCATAGCGCCTTCGCTCCGCGATGAAATTAATAAAATTTTAAACCGCTAGTTTATAGGGTCTGTTTATCTTTCATAAAAAACTGCGTTGTAGCCTAAAATAGGCACAGACTAGGCGAAAAACGCAGTTAATAGTGGTGCTATTGACAAGTTTTGCAACGAAGGATGTGCCTATTTTAGGCACAACCCGAAGGGACGAGTTTATTTTTCGCCAACTCTGCGTTGAAAACCGTTTGTTTAGAATGACTAAACTGCACAATTTTCGCCTTGATTTGGCGAAAAATAATCTCCGTCGCAGTCGTTTATGAAAGATAAACAGACCCTAATTTTAATCATCATAGAAAACGATAGGCTCAGCATTTTATTCAAATACTGAGCCTATTTCTTCTAGCATTTAGTGCATCGGCACTTCCATTAACAGAATTTCTACATCGTTTGTTGCAGTAATTTCAAAATTCTCTGTATCCCATACACCTAAGCCATCTCGTTCATTCAACTCTTTGCCAGCAACTGTCGCTGAACCTTTAAGAACAAAGGCGTAAACGCCATTTCCTTCTTTGTGCAAGCGGTAAGTTTTTTCGGTTTCTTTGCTAAAATTCGCTAGTGAGAACCATGCATTTTGATGAATCCAAACGCCTTCATCATCAGCATTAGGTGAAAGAATCTGTTGGAAATCATTTGGCTTTGACAGCTCAGCAATATTCATTTGCTGATAGCGTGGCTCGACATTCTTCTTATTTGGGAACACCCAAATTTGTAAAAATTTTACTGGTGTATTTGGGTTTGGATTCATCTCACTATGCGCTACGCCGGTACCTGCTGACATCACTTGAATATCACCATGGCGGATAATACCACCATTACCCATACTGTCTTTGTGAGCTAAATCTCCACTTAATGGAATGGAGATAATTTCCATATTCTCGTGGGGATGAGTTCCAAAACCTCGTCCACCTTCAACGAAATCGTCATTAATTACGCGAAGCGCACCGAAATGCATACGACTTGGGTCATAATAATTAGCAAAGCTAAATGTGTGACGACTTTTGAGCCAACCATGATCTGCATTGCCACGGCTTTCCGAAGAGTGATAAATTGTTTTCATAAAATGCCTTTCCTATTAAATGTTTGGATAAGACTATTTTATGTGGATTAAGAAATGAGATAAATAGGGATATTGTGGATGGATTATTTACTCATGGTAGATAAATTTCAATTAAAAGTTATGGGTTATAGAAAATGAAGTCCTCCAAACTGGTAGCATTCTCTCATAATCCTTTGCTCACATTTCTCTAAACGACTAAGATAAATAACCTAGCACTGCTCGTGCTAGGTTATCGCAATTAAATAATCCCCTGCTCTTCCAACCTGCCTAAAAAATACGGCATTTGTTGGCGCCAGAGAGGCCAGTCGTGGGCCATATCGTGCCCCCAGTAGTCGAACCAGCCTTCAATCCCTTTACGGTTAAAAGCATCTTGTAAACGGTGAGTGTCAGCGACGTGTTGTTCTTCCCATGCGCCTTGACCTACCGCCACAATATAGTGATTTTGACGATAGCGATCTAAGAACCAGCTATCATTTTGATTCCAAAGATAATCAATCGGAGAATTGTGATACACCGCTTGATCACCATAAAATTCATGGGTAAAGAAGCGAGCATCATATACACCGCTTAATGCAATGGCTGTGTCGAATAAATCTGGATGGCGTAGTGCAAAATTAATTGTATGAAATGCCCCCATACTGCAACCTGTAGCAATCATTGCTCCGCCCCATTGTGATTCATGGCGGATTAACGGCACTAGCTCATTCACAATATAGCGGTCGTAAGCATTGTGTGCTAACGCCATATCATGACCTGATTTATATTTGGCTAACCATGACACCTCATCATAAGAATCTGGGGTGTAAAACTTGATTAAGCCACGTTCAACAAACGAACGGCAAGCTTCGATCATTCCAAAGTTACCATACTCATTTTGGTTACCACCAGATGAAGGAAATACAATTACAGGTTTACCTGCATGACCATAAACATTGAAATACATTTCACGGCCTAATTCGCCACTCCAATGGCTTCTTCTTTCAAAATGCATTGTTGCTCCTTACTTCTGTTTAGCTTGTGCAAATTGAACAATTTCACGCATCTGTTCAATCGTTTCAGTACGAGCAAGGATACCATGCTCACCCATAATTTTGGCAAATACACCCGGCACGGTTTGCACGCTAATAATATTACCTGCAAATTTCTCACATACTGAATCTAATGAATTAACGTAATTTTGATTTGCTTTGCGAGAAATATAGACCACATTCCATGGGTGTTGAATATCGGTGTAGAATTTATTGTCTTGCACAATATTCGCATATTCACGGAACACATCGAAATCGTTCGCATAGTTCCACATATCAATAGTTAAACCACCCGGCGGACGACAGTTGATTTCTAATGGCATTAACTCACCGGTTTTCTTCACACGGAAAAACTCAAAATGGAAGAAACGTTCACGTACTTTAAACGCATTGACACATTTTTTGCCTAATTCAATTAATTTTGGTGAAATCTCACGTGGCACGTAATAGAACATATCACCGTCTTTCTCAACGGTATCTAACACGGCTTCGGAATATTCTAAGCCTGCGTAAAAGACGATATTGCCGTCGTGATCCGTTAAGCCATCAAAGGTAACGATATCACCGTCGATAAACTCTTCCATAATGTATTCAACTTGTGGACTTTTTACCTTAAAGAACTGTTCTAAATCATCGTTAGTGCGGATTTTATAAGTATCGCTCGCCCCTACACCAGAATTTGGTTTGATAATCACAGGCAGTTTTAACTCTTTAGCGAGCTTACGAGCATCGGCATCATCTTTAAATACACGTCCTTTTGCAACTTTTAAGCCTGCTTTTTTGAACACTTCTTTCATCTGCGCTTTGGTTTTGATCGCTAACATATCGTCAGTTTTATAACCAAATACATTGAAATCAGTGCGTAATTTTGCATCTAATTCAAGCCAATATTCATTATGGGACTCAATTCGGTCGATACGTCCATATTTATGGGCAAAATAACCCACAGCACGGTAAACTTGCTCATAGTCTTCCATATTATCTACACGATAATATTCCGTTAAAGAATTACG
The DNA here is from genome assembly GCA_002002485.1 of Pasteurellaceae bacterium 15-036681. Lineage (GTDB taxonomy): Bacteria > Pseudomonadota > Gammaproteobacteria > Enterobacterales > Pasteurellaceae. The sequence goes on along the minus strand of MQVI01000013.1, from coordinate 10,585 downwards.
CAAGCCTTCGCTAAGTTGTTCGTAAGGGGTATCTGCAATCCCAAGGGTATTGAAACCTTTCTCGCGTAAACGTACCGCAAAGGTTTCAAAGTTAGTTGGGAAATGAGGGGAAATCATTACAAAATTGATCGGTTTTCGCATTGTTGTTTCCTTGTTGTGTTTATTTAAAATTATGTAAGCGGTAAGATTCTATGCGAAATTTGCTAATTAAAAAAGCAGAATTCATCAATTTATCACAGAATAATTTTTGCAAATTAAAAGTAAAGTATCGAAAAGACCGACTGTCATCTTATTCATAAAAAAGCAATTGGTGATACAATCACTCCTCGGTTATATATCTCTCTTGTAATTTATAACATAAGGAATTCTCGAATGAAAAAATCAATCACTAAAATTATACTCGCTTCTTTATTCGCTTTTGGTATGTCATCTATGGCCTCAGCTCAAATTACCTCTGCAGATCAAGGTGAGTACGTAATGATCAATGCAGATAAAACTGAATCCACACATATTCACTTTACACCAGTAAAAAAATACTGGATTGCAAAAGTCCAGAAAACTGACAACAGTTGGGCAAAGGTTGCGTGTGGGAATAACAATAAAGAATGTCGTTTCACCCCAACAAGCTACAAAACACTAAAACGCTTCTTAACTAATCAGCCTGATTTACTTAAAATCATCAATGGTCAATTGAAAGGCCTGGCAATATCTTGTGTTGATGTTACAGAGCTTGCTTTTTGTCGCTTAGATGAATCTCAAAAGAAAACATATTTCTTAATAAATGATCAGGGTGGGTTAACACTTTTACAAAAACGTTAGTTTCATATGCAGCAAGGCCACTCGAATTGAGTGGCTTTGTTATGTTTAAGGTAGTAAATACTCTAAACGCCATAAATCCGCAAAGGTTGCGCGCTGTTTAATTAAATGCGCTTGGTTACCATCAACCATCACTTCTACCGCTTGTGGGCGAGAGTTATAGGTTGACGACATTGTTGCACCGTAGGCACCTGCTGAACGCACCGCAATTAAATCCCCTTCTGCCACAGCTAATTCACGCTGTTTGCCTAAGAAATCTGATGTTTCACAAATCGGCCCTACTACATCATAAACAGTTTTTTGACGATCAAGCGGTTGGTTTACCTCAATAATTTGCATATAAGCTTCATATAACGCAGGACGAATCATATCGTTCATACCTGTATCGACAATCGCAAAATTGCGATCTTCATTGTGCTTAATATACTCGACTTTAGTGACCAAAATCCCCGCATTCGCAGTGATTGCTCGACCTGGCTCAAGGATAATTTCAAGGTTTGGATAATCTTTTAATTTTGCTAAAAGTGCTGCGGCATATTCACTTGGGTGTGGGGGTTGTTCGTCAGTATAAGTAACCCCTAAACCGCCGCCTAAATCTAAGTGGTGTAACTCAATACCATCTTCTTTTAGCTGTTCCATTAACACAATAACACGGTCTGTCGCATCTAAGAACGGCTGTAATTCTGTTAACTGTGAACCAATATGACAATCCATACCTGTAATTTTCACATTGGGTAAGCTTTTTGCTAAACGATAAACTTCACGAGCTTCTGTTACACTTACCCCAAACTTATTCTCTTTTAAGCCTGTTGAGATATAAGGATGAGTATGCGCATCTACATCCGGATTCACACGTAATGAAATCGGTGCGATTTTGCCTAACAGCCCAGCCACTTCATTAATGCGCTTTAATTCAGGGATAGATTCAATATTAAAACAGCGAATCCCGACCTCTAAGGCACGGGCAATTTCAGTATGTGATTTTGCCACCCCCGAAAATACTACTTTACTTGCATCTCCGCCAGCCGCTAATACTCTCTCTAACTCGCCTTGTGACACAATATCAAAGCCTGAACCTAATCGGGCCATCACATTTAACAGTGCAATATTAGAGTTTGATTTAACTGCAAAGCAGATTAAGTGAGGATGTTCGCCTAATGCGTTATCAAAGGCATGCCAATGACGCTCTAAGGTTGCACGCGAATAGATATAAGCGGGTGTGCCGTGTTGTGCAATGATATCGCTAATCGCCACATCTTCGGCAAAAAGTTGTTGGTTTTTATAGTTAAAATGATCCATTTGACTTTCCTGTTGTATTTGTTGATTTAAAAAGATGGTAATTATTGAGCCTGTTGAATCTGCGCTGTTTGCTCGGGGAAATAAAGAGGACCTTTAACACCACAAGCGGTCAAAATAGTACTAAAAATTGCAAGAACGATAAGTAATTTTTTCATAGAAACCTCAAGAGTTAAAACTGCGAGTAACACAGAATGATGCACAATCATACACGATTTCAGATATAAAAAAACCGTTTGATGTTACTCAAACGGCTATTCAATTTAAATTATGTAGATGATTACTTACCTACTTGGCTACCAATCAGGCCGCCTAATGCAGCACCACCGAGTGTTGCACCTGTCGATTCACCAATAACATGCCCAGCAGCCGCACCAACCGCGACACCAATTGCAGTGTTCTTTTGAGTTTTACTCATACCACTACATGCAGATAAAACTAATACTAATGATAATAGAGCGATTGCTTTTTTCATAAAAATAACCTCATGAAATTACTATATACGATTACGCTAATAAACATAAACTGCATAGGTAAGACATAGCTATATATGATAAGTTTCAGAATAGTATTCAAGCGATCATTTTTTAACAAAAAAGCGCTAGTGATGTACTAGCGCCTTAATGTAGAGCTTTACTCAACTAATTACTTAGATTTTGCTTGTTTCGAAGGCTCTTTTTTAGGTGCTTTTGCCTTTTTAGTTACTGTTTTTTTAACTTCAGTCGTCTGTTTCTTAGACTTTACTGATTGTTTAGAAGGCTTAGCTGATTCATCAACAACATCTACCGTCCCAACCAAAGAGACCTTATTTTTTTTAGCCCATTCCTGTAACTTAGCAAGGAATACTCTGCCCATTGGACGAGGATCACCAGAAAATAACGTTTTTAACCCATTATTTTCAATAATATGACGACGTAAGGCTAAACGTTCTGCATGATTTTCTGCTAAACGTACCGCTTGTGCTACATACTCATCTACCGTATTGGTAATTAACCATTCAGGCAAACCTAAACGCTTAAACAAACCTTCATCAATGTGTTCGTGAACTTCTGGACCTGTTTTACAAATTCCCACTAAACCAAGAGTAACCATATCGATAATACCGTTGGTATTGCCGAATGGGAATGGATTCACCATCATATCGCATTGGTGTAGAATTGAGAGATATTGATGATACGGAGTATGTGCATTAACTGTTGCACTATCACCTAAATAACTCTTAATAAAACGCTCTACGTAAGGGTGGGTTATTCCACTTGATTGTCCTAGTGCAAAATGGAAATGTACCTTAACTTTTGCACGATCACGAATCGCTACTAATGCTTGTAAGAAATATGGATTTAGCTTCATTGTTGTCGCAGCAATTCCAATATTTACTACTTCAGGATTTTCACGCATGATGTATTCAACATTTGCCGGAGCAAGTGCAGATGGAACATAAGGTAGCGCATCTTTTGGTAAACGAAGTAACTCCTCGCTAAAGCACTCTTCTGAACCTACATAGTCATCTTCCACAATCACATATTCAATAAAGTCTGAATGTGTAGTCGCTGGATGTCCAAGCGCAATCGCTTGAATTGGTGCAACTCGTGTGTTACTTAAGAAAATAGTATTTAGATCCATACCGATACTTGGCATATAGAGAATCGCGGCACCAGCTTTGCTACAAATTTCACGTATATTCGCCAATTTATCAAAAATATTATCACCTTGTAATAAATGGAACTCATCAAACACATTACGCCCAGATTCATCTACCGCCTCGCCACCTAAACCAATTAAATAGAAATGTTCACGAGCAGCGATCATTGAGGTTGAGTGAGTACGATAAATAGAGTGCGATGAGTGGAAATGCTCTAATACCACCACAATTACCGGTTTACCATTTATGTAGCCAATCTCATTAATATTTTGGCGATCTTGCCAACCACCTTCAAGTAAATGACGACGAATAACTTGGTTCAATGCTTTTTTGACATTATGCTTATTGGCTGCTACATCATAACTACAGTGCATATATACATCGTGCGAAATTGAGCTCGGTACATTGTTTAAATTCTGTAACTGAGCAAGCTTCTCAGGAAACCACTGTAAAATAGCACTTCTCTTACCAAATGCAGCCGCTGTACCAATAAAACGTGGAGACTGTAGCGCAAAACAAAGTGATGCACAAATCTCTGGAGCTGCAGACCAAATTGCGTCTAAGTTCAATGAGATATTTGATTCTGGTAAATAAAGAATACAGAATTTGATTAATGCAGATCTTGTTGGAGCTATATGAATGTAGTCCACGTCTGGATTTTGATTGTAAGAACGCAAAATATGATCTGCATTAACATAAGGTGAGCTTGCGAAAATATGAGCAATCCAACGTTGGTAGCTGAGAAAACGCAGAGCGCCAGCATCAGAAATAACTAAATCTGGATCTTCAAAAAGTTTAGTTATAGCGTCAGCGATACGCGTACAAAAATGAACAACTTTATCGTCTCTCAATTCATTTAACTGTTCCGGTACATCAATTTCAATATCCTGAATACCTGCAAAATTGCTATCAAGTTTAGCTAAAATATCTAACAATTCATTGCAAGCTAATTCATAATTTTTAGCCGAAACTGCTTTTTCAAAACGAATTACACTTGGTTGTTTTGCTTCTGACATAATGATTCCTTATAAATCAACAAGTTCCCCACAAATCGTATTCATCTGCGTTAGTAATAGTTACAGAAATAATTTGACCGACTTTTACTTCAATATCTGAGATATTATCAACGTATACAACACCATCGATTTCTGGAGCATCCGCCATTGAACGCCCAATAATGCCTTCATCATCAATCTCATCAACGATAACCGCTAAGGTTTTACCCACTTTTTGCGCTAAACGATCTGCTGAAATTTGTTGTTGAAGTTGCATAAAACGATGGAAACGCTCTTCTTTAACCTCTTCAGGTACTTGATCTGGCATATCAGTTGCCACCGCACCATCAACAGGACTAAATTTGAAACAGCCTACTCGGTCAAGTTGTGCTTCTTTTAAGAAATCCAATAACATTTGGAAGTCTTCTTCAGTCTCACCAGGGAAACCAACGATAAAAGTTGAACGAAGTGTCAACTCTGGGCAAATTTCACGCCATTTTTTGATACGTTCTAAAGTACGTTCAATCGAGCCAGGACGTTTCATTGCCTTTAAGATTTTCGGGCTTGCGTGCTGTAATGGAATATCCAAATATGGCAAAATTTTACCTTGTGCCATTAATGGAATTAAATTATCCACATGCGGATATGGGTAAACATAGTGTAAACGTACCCAAACACCTAATGTACCTAATTGTTCGCAAAGTGTAATTAAGTCATTTTTAATTGGCATACCGTTCCAGAAAACCGTCTTTGACGCATTCTCTTTTTTCTTATCAAGCGCATACGCAGACGTATCTTGTGAAACAACAAGAATCTCTTTTATACCTGCATCTGCTAAACGCTTCGCTTCGTCAAGCACCTGAACAATAGAACGACTATCTAAATCACCGCGCATTGATGGAATAATGCAGAAAGTACAGCGGTGATCACAACCTTCTGAAATTTTTAAATACGCGTAGTGCTTAGGAGTCAGTTTGACACCTTGTTTTGGTACTAAATTCACATAAGGATTATATTCTGGACGTGGTACATATTTATGAACATGTTTCATTACCGCTTCATAGCTATGTGGGCCAGTAATCTCTAAAACCTTAGGATGTACTTCGCGAATTTGATTTTCTTTCGCCCCTAAACAGCCAGTAACAATCACTTTACCATTTGCTTCTAACGCTTCACCAATGCTTTCTAACGACTCTTGCACTGCACTATCAATAAAACCACAAGTATTTACAATCACTAAATCCGCACCTTCATAGCTTGGAATAATGTTATAACCGTCTGATCTTAATTCCGTTAAAATACGTTCCGAATCCACTAAATTTTTCGGGCAACCAAGGCTCACAAAGCCAATGTTTGGTGCTGAACTCATAAATAAAATCTCAATAAAATAATAAGTAATTAGATAAAGAAGACCTATGAACCTGATTCATAGGCCAAAAACGTGTGAATTGTACAAAATTTGCAGATAAATTTCGAGATCAAGCGCTCAGATTACCGCCATTCTTTACAAACTATACGGAATAATTTATTTAATATGAGCTAGCATACCAAACACAATTTCTGACGATTTTTGTGCAGCAAGCGGTAAGAACTCATCAAATGAAAGATGCGATTCTTTATCTGCAACATCTGAAATAGCACGAACGACAACAAATGGAACATCAAAAGCATGGCACACTTGCGCAATTGAAGCAGCTTCCATTTCCACAGCCGCAACATCAGGAAAATCTGAACGTACACGATTGATCATTTCCGCACCGTTCACAAACACATCTCCACTGCACACTAAACCAGAAACAGCATTAAACCCAGCTCTTTGAGCTTCTTTTGTTGCTAATTCTGCTAACCCTTTATCCGCTAAAAAAGTAGCTGGATTCGCTGGCAATTGACCTTTTTTATAACCAAATGCAGTTACATCAACATCGTGATGACAAACTTCAGTTGAAATCACAATATCACCTACATTTAAATTACTATCAATACCACCTGCTGATCCTGTATTAAGAATAAAATTTGGCTTTGTAATTTGTAATAATAATGTTGTGCCAACCGCTGCGGCTGTTTTACCGATACCTGACTGTAATAGCGCAACATTAATATTATTTAATTTACCTTCATAAATTTTACATCCTGCCACTTCGGTTAGTTTTGGTTCAGCCATATAGCTTAGTAAAATTTCAACTTCCTGTGCCATTGCACCAATAATTCCAATTTTCATTTTTTATCCTTATTGTTAATAATGAGGGGGAGGTGTTTCTTCTGCCCGACTTGCAATATTACTGGAATCAATCCCTTTTAACTTCTCTGCAAGTTGGCGAACTTGGTTCTGTAATTTATCCAATGCAAATTGCTGATGAACCAATGCTTGATTTAATTCTTCGATGGTTTGTTCCTGAAAAGCAACCTTTGTTTCTAATTCCATCAAATATTCATTAATTTTTTGCGAATTTAGCGGCATTTTTTGCATAAATCTATTGTCTAAAGAAGAAATACACTTTACCCTATCTACCTTTGTTTTAAAAACAATTTTAAAGGAAATTCTATGTTAAAAACTAAACTTTCTGCAATTGCAGTTTTAGCAAGTTCATTATTTATAGCTCAATCAGCTTTAGCAGAAAAAGCGGATACTAAATTTATTGATGATTCATCTTATGCTGTGGGCGTATTGATGGGTAAAAATATCGAAGGTATCGTGGAATCACAAAAAGAAATCTTCACTTATAACCAAGACAAAATCATTGCTGGTGTTAAGGATACGATTAAAAAAAGTGGTAAGTTAACTGACGAAGATCTTCAAAAACAATTAAAAGCCCTTGATAACTACTTAGTTGCACAAGAAACTAAAATCCAAGCTGAAAAGAGCAAAGAAACAGTAAGCGCAGGTGATAAATTCCGTGCTGAGTATGCAAAACAATCAGACGTGAAAAAAACTGAATCTGGCTTACTCTACAAAATCGAAAAAGCTGGCGAAGGCGAATCACCAAAAGCGACAGATACCGTAAAAGTACACTATAAAGGTACATTACCAGATGGTACAGTTTTTGATAGCTCATACGATCGCGGTGAGCCAATCGAATTCCAATTAAACCAATTAATTCCAGCTTGGATTGAAGCAATCCCAATGCTGAAAAAAGGCGGTAAAATGGAAATCGTTCTACCACCAGAATTAGGTTACGGTGATCGTCAAGCAGGTAAGATTCCAGCTAACTCAACTTTAAAATTTGAAATCGAATTATTAGACTTCAAAAACTAATTAGTTTTATTAACCCCATACGCTTGTGTGGGGTTTATTTTATAGTTTCCTATGACACAAAAGTTTAATCCTTTATCAGACGAAGATCACGCAATCCTCGCCTCCTATTTCCCTGTTGTAGATGGTATCGCAGCCTTAATTGGTGAACACTGCGAGATCGTCTTACACTCTCTTGAATTTTTAGAACACTCTGCCATTTATATCGTTAATGGGCATAATACCGATCGTAAGATAGGTTCACCTATTACCGACCGTGCTTTATGGTCTTTACACCATATGCAAACCGACAGCGTATCTAAACCTTATTTTACCCGCGCTAAAGGCGGAGTAATGATGAAGTCGATTACCATCGCCATTCGTAATGGAAAACAGCATGTGATCGGCTTAATTTGCATTAATATCAACCTTGATGTACCCGTATCACAATTCTTAAACTCTTTTATTGCACCACAGGAAAGTGATAGCTCAGTCAATTTCGCCAGTTCTGTAGAAGACTTAGTGGCTCAAACGATTGAAAGTACCATTGAAGAGATTACCAATGATAGAAGTGTGGCAAACAATAATAAAAATCGCCAGATTGTTACAACTCTCTTTGAAAAAGGCATTTTCGATATTAAAGATGCTATCAACCAAGTGGCTGATCGTTTAGATATTTCTCGCCATACGGTTTATCTCTATATCCGTCAGATTAAGCAGGATAATGAATAATGCAGTATGTTTTAGCAATTAAACAAGGGGTGTATGGCTCACAAGGTAGCTATCTTGCTTATCAAGTGGCTGAAGAACTATTGAAAGCAGGACATACCATCAGCCAGATCTTCTTTTTCCAAGAAGGCAGTAGTAATGCAAACCGTTGGGTTGATCCTGCAAGCGATGAAATAAACCTTGTAGAAAAATGGAAATTTTTAGCCGAAAATCACCGCTTGCCATTACATCTCTGTATTGCAGGCGCACAACGCCGTGGTATTGTTGAACAAAATCTTGCGGAAAGTTTTGTGCTTGCAGGGCTTGGGGAATTTAGCCAAGCAGTTTTAACCTCAGATCGATTACTTACAATCTAATATGTCAAACAAATATAAAATTGCGTTTCTATTTACCCAACCGCCCTTCGGTTCATCTATCAGCCGAGAAGGCTTAGATGCGCTCTTAGCGGCAAGTGCCTTTTGTGATGAACAAGAGATAGCGATCTGCTTTATTAATGATGGGGTATTCAATCTATTAGCCAATCAGCAACCGCAAGCTATCTTGCAAAAAGATCATATTTCAACCTTTAAACTCATTGAATTATATGATTTAACCGAATGCTTTATCTGCCAAGATGATGTGGTTCAAAGGGGTTTATCACAAGCTGATTGGATCTTATCGGATATGCAATTTGTCAGTCGAGATGTTATCTTTAAGACCTTAAATCAAGCAGAAAAAGTGCTCACTTTTTAACTACGCTCCCTGAGCTTGTCGAAGGGACTATTAGAAAAGCAATTCATCAAGGAAATAAAAATGTTATATACCTTTGCTAAAGCACAATATGATTTAGAAGAACTTAAACTTAATCTTGCTCAAATTGGTGAGCAAGATGCGATTTTATTATGGCAAGATGGTGTTCTATTAATGCAAAAATACCCTACTCTTTTCCAAGATAAACATATCTATCTATTGGAAAGTGATGTGGTTGCTCGTGGGCTAAACTTACCAAATACTATTAGCCTAAGCGAATTTGCCAGCTTAACTGAACGCTATTTCCCACAGGTTTCTTTTTAATGTTAATAGAAAGGAAAGATGATGGACTTACACAATATCCGTAAAGATTACGCAAAACAGAGCCTTTCCAAATCACAATGTGATGCCAACCCTCTAACTCAATTCCAGAAATGGCTCAATGAAGCAATGAGCTCTCAGGTGAATGAACCTACCGCAATGAATGTTGCCACGATCCTAGATGGCAAGCCCTCTAGCCGTGTGGTATTACTCAAGGAAGTAAACCAGCAAGGTTTTATCTTCTTCACCAACTATGCCAGCCGTAAAGGACAAAGTATTGAGCAAAATCCCTATGTTGCTCTCAATTTCTTTTGGCCAGAATTAGAACGACAGGTGCGGATTGAAGGTAGGATAGAAAAGCTCAGCCCAGAACAATCGGACGAATACTTTAAATCCCGTCCTTATACTAGCCGAATTGGTGCTTGGGCAAGTAAACAGAGTTCTGTGATCTCAGGCAAACAAGAACTACTCACTAGAGCTGCTAAATTTACTCTACAACATCCAATCAATGTTCCACGCCCAGATCATTGGGGCGGCTATATTGTGATCCCTGATTATTTAGAATTCTGGCAAGGTAGACCAAGTCGCTTACATGATAGAATTTGTTATAGGTTAGCTGATAATGAATGGATTAAGGAACGATTGGCACCGTAGAAACGCAAAAAACCGCAACTCTTTCGAATTGCGGTTTCTTTAATAATACCCTGATGATGCCCTACTCTCACATGGCGAAACACCACACTACCATCGGCGTTACTGCGTTTTACTTCTGAGTTCGGAATGGAGTCAGGTAGAACCACAGCACTATGGTCATCAGGAAAACTTTTT
>MQVI01000131.1 GCA_002002485.1 Pasteurellaceae bacterium 15-036681 | reverse complement strand
ATGGTTCATCTAACTCTACTGAGTAGTCGCCATTTTCATCCGCTGTCACTGTGTGGTCTGGTTGACCGTCACCGTCTACGTCGATTTCAACTGTTGCACCCGGCTCTGTTGTACCTGAAATGGTTTTACCATCTTCTGATAATTCAACTGTTACTGTCGGTTTAGTTGTATCTGGTGCTGTCGTTGTCGCTGGCTCTTCTGATTTGTTGCCTGCTTTATCCGTCGCACTCACAGAAATTTCTTCACCGTTTGTTAATGGTTCATCTAACTCTACTGAGTAGTCGCCATTTTCATCCGCTGTCACTGTGTGGTCTGGTTGACCGTCACCGTCTA
>MQVI01000130.1 GCA_002002485.1 Pasteurellaceae bacterium 15-036681 | reverse complement strand
TAGACGGTGACGGTCAACCAGACCACACAGTGACAGCGGATGAAAATGGCGACTACTCAGTAGAGTTAGATGAACCATTAACAAACGGTGAAGAAATTTCTGTGAGTGCGACGGATAAAGCAGGCAATAAATCAGAAGAGCCAGCGACAACGACAGCACCAGATACAACTAAACCGACAGTAACAGTTGAATTATCTGAAGATGGCAAAACCATTTCAGGTACAACAGAGCCGGGTGCAACAGTTGAAATCGACGTAGACGGTGACGGTCAACCAGACCACACAGTGACAGCGGATGAAAATGGCGACTACTCAGTAGAGTTAGATGAACCAT
>MQVI01000129.1 GCA_002002485.1 Pasteurellaceae bacterium 15-036681 | reverse complement strand
GTAAATTAAACAAGCGGTTCCATGTAATATCTGTTAAAATAGTTCTGAGCGACATAATTGTTTGTTCTGATTTTTGTTTTGGCGAACTTAATTATATCAGACTTTTATGTCACTCATTTTTTATACTTGAAAGATCAACAGCCCCTAGATAATCGCAATACAAAATCAGCTTCGGAAACCATGACGCAAGGCATTTTAGCTTCGACACTCACGATTTCAGCCAGTGTGGTTGATAACCAACAAGGTAAAATCCAAAGCCAAACAGAAAGTCACTTAAATGTTGAGCAAAGCTTAGATAATCGCCAAGGGGATGTGACAGGTCAAGGCTCTGTGG
>MQVI01000128.1 GCA_002002485.1 Pasteurellaceae bacterium 15-036681 | reverse complement strand
GTAAACTTTTAACCATTATGAATGCGTTAGTTAAGCGCAATGAAAAATGGGATGCGACACGCCACTTATCCACAGAAACTGTGGGTTAAAATTGAATAACTTTTTTGTGTAGGAACACAGTTGCTACAAAAAGTCCCCCTTTGAAAAAGGGGGATTTAGGGGGATTTAAAACGCAAAAAACCGCAACTCTTTCGAATTGCGGTTTCTTTAATAATACCCTGATGATGCCCTACTCTCACATGGCGAAACACCACACTACCATCGGCGTTACTGCGTTTTACTTCTGAGTTCGGAATGGAATCAGGTAGAACCACAGCACTATGGTCATCAGGAAAACTTTTT
>MQVI01000127.1 GCA_002002485.1 Pasteurellaceae bacterium 15-036681 | reverse complement strand
TCGTCGCCACACCAGTTGTCGTTAAGTTGGTTGTGTTGACATCTGTTGCATTCACTGTGGTTGCATTTACTCTAGTCGCATTCACATCCGTCGCCGTCACTGACGTAAACGTTGAGTTCTCATTCGTTGCAACACTAATCTTGCCTGCGGTTTGGGTAATATTGATGTTCTTACCTGCATCAACAACGACTTGCTCTCCCATCTGAACGTTGTGAACTGATGCCCCATCCACGTTACCTGTTGAATTTGATGTGGTGATATTCCAACCTTTGTTCACTTCCGCTTTCGTTGCATTTAACTGGCTTAAGTTCACTGCGTCCGTGTCTTCCGTACCATTCGCAACACCTTG
>MQVI01000126.1 GCA_002002485.1 Pasteurellaceae bacterium 15-036681 | reverse complement strand
CAGGTAAGAACATCAATATCACCCAATCGGGTAACAACATTAGCATTGCGACGAATGAGAACTCAACGTTTACGTCAGTGACGGCGACGGATGTGAATGCGACTAGAGTAAATGCAACGACAGTGAACGCAACAGATGTCAACACAACCAACTTAACGACAACTGGTGTGGCGACGATTGGAGGCATGTTAAATGCGAACGGTGGTTTAACAGTGGCGAATGGTCAAGCTGTAAACATGGGTAACAACCGAGTACAAGGTGTTGCGAATGGTACGGAAGACACGGACGCAGTGAACTTAAGCCAGTTAAATGCAACGAAAGCGGAAGTGAACAAAGGTTGGAATATCACCACATC
>MQVI01000125.1 GCA_002002485.1 Pasteurellaceae bacterium 15-036681 | reverse complement strand
CTGGTTGTACTTCTGCTACAACAGACTTACCGTCTTTGCCATCTGCGCCTGGTGCGCCATCCTTACCTGGTGCGCCGTCTTGACCATTTGTGATTGTCGCAATTTCAGTTTTCTCTTTTGTTTCTGGATCAACTTCACTTACTTTCACACTGCCATCTGGCTGTACTTCTGCGACAACAGACTTACCGTCTTTGCCATCTGTACCGTTAGTGATTGTCGCAATTTCAGTCTTCTCTTTCGTTTCTGGATCAACTTCGCTTACTTTCACACTGCCGTCTGGTTGTACTTCTGCTACAACAGACTTACCGTCTTTGCCATCTGCGCCTGGTGCGCCATCCTTACCTGGTGCGCCGTCTTGACCATTTG
>MQVI01000124.1 GCA_002002485.1 Pasteurellaceae bacterium 15-036681 | reverse complement strand
TTAATGAAGAAAAAAAATAAATTAATATAGACACAAAAGGTACAGATGGCAAATACAGGTAGTCTGTTATAGCAGAAGTACATCCAGATTATAGTGTGAAAGTAAGTGAAGTTGACACAGAAACAAAAGAGAAAACTGAAATTGCGACAATCGCTACCGGTACAGATGGTAAAGACGGTAAGTCTGTTGTAGCAGAAGTACAACCAGATGGCAGTGTGAAAGTAAGCGAAGTTGATCCAGAAACAAAAGAGAAAACTGAAATTGCGACAAGCACTATAGGTACAGATGGCAAAGACGGTAAATATGTTGTAGGAGAATTACAGCCTGATGGTAGGGTGAAAGAAAGTGAAGTTGAGCAAGACACAAAAGAGAAAAAGGAAATTGGG
>MQVI01000012.1 GCA_002002485.1 Pasteurellaceae bacterium 15-036681 | reverse complement strand
TCGTCGGCAGAGGCAGATGTGTAGAAGAGAAAAATAGTAGGGTGGGCATCCTTGCCCACCAAAATAGATGGGAAGTGGTGGGCAAGGATGCCCACCCTACAAGGTTTAAAAATAAAGGACGCAAAAGCGTCCTTTACGACAAAATTATCTTTTTGAAAGAGGTGGAACAAAGGTAATACCTAAATCCCAAGGTTGTTCAATCCAAGTTTCTTGTGGAATATCAACCACATAATCATCAACAAGAGGGGCACCTTGTGGCTTCGCAAATACCGTTACGAATTTTGCTTTCGGATACATATTACGAATTTCACGTGCTGTGTTACCTGTATCCACTAGATCATCAACAACGATAAAGCCTTCACCGCCATTCTCTACCTGCGCAGCATGTAATACGCTTAACTCGCCTTGGCTATCGTGATCGTAACTTGCAATACAAACTGTTTCAACGTGACGAATGCTTAACTCACGTGCTAACACTGCAGCAGGGAATAAACCACCACGGCTTACTGCGATAATACCTTTCCACTGTGAAGTTGGTAAAAGACGCTCTGCTAATTTACGTGCGTGCATATGGAACATATCCCATGTCACAACATATTTTTCGTTTGTGTATTTCTCACTCATAAGTTCACCTAAAAAAAGCGGTAGCTACGCTACCGAAATAAAAAAATTACGATAGGATAACCTGAAATCTGATTTCGTGCTATCATTTCAAGACACATTTTACAAAAAAATCAAATAGTCGTGTAATTTTTGCAAAATTTTACACTTATCAAACCGCTTAACCGTTTAAAAAGAGGTAAATATGTCTGAAATTCAAACGCTAGCACCAAGCCTATTATGGAAATGGTTTGACCAAGTTTGTGCAATACCACATCCATCTTACCATGAAGAAGAAATCGCCCATTTCATTATGGATTGGGCAAAACAAAAGCAATTCTTTGTAGAGCGTGATGAAGCAGGTAACATCCTAATTCGTAAGCCAGCAACTCAAGGAATGGAAAATCGCCAAATGATTGCCCTTCAAGCCCACTTAGATATGGTTCCACAGGCTAATGAAGGCACAATTCACGATTTCAAAAAAGACCCTATCCAACCTTATATCGACGGAGAATGGGTTAAAGCCAAAGGCACAACACTTGGTGCAGATAACGGTATTGGGTTAGCATCTTGTCTTGCTGTTTTAGATGCTGATGATATTGCTCATCCGGAGCTTGAAGTGCTACTAACCATGACGGAAGAAGCTGGAATGGAAGGTGCGATTGGCTTACGTCCGAATTGGCTAAAATCTGAGATCATGATCAATACTGATACAGAAGAAAATGGCGAGATCTATATTGGCTGTGCTGGTGGCGAAGATGCTAACATTGAACTGCCAGTTAAACACGAAGCAAACCATTTTGATAAAGCGTTACAAATTAATTTAAAAGGCTTAAAAGGTGGACATTCAGGTTGTGATATCCATACCACTCGCGCTAATGCAATCAAGCTACTCGCTCGTGCTTTATCAGTATTAAATAAAGAAGTATCATTCCAAATTGCTGAAATTCGAGGTGGCTCTGTACGCAATGCAATCCCTCGTGAAGCGGTTGTCAAACTTACTTTTTCTGCAAATGATCAAGCAAAACTCAGCGCTTGTTTAAGCCAATTCGAACAAAGTTTAAAAACAGAATTAGCTTATGCGGAACCTAATCTGCATTTTATTTTAACGGAAATTCAAAATCCACAGCAGGTATTCGATAAGCATTCTACAGTAATGACCATCAATTTATTAAACGTATTACCAAATGGCATTATTCGTAATAGTGATGTCGTAAAAGGTGTCGTAGAAACATCATTAAGCGTAGGAATTTTGGAAACGCAGGAACACCAAGTTCGAGCGAATATTTTACTTCGCTCACTGATTGAGAATGGTAAAGCTGATGTGCGTAGTCGATTAACCTCACTTGCAGAACTAACAGGCGCAACTGCAACATTTTCGGGTAGCTATCCTGGTTGGGAACCAGATCCTCACTCACAGATCACGCCATTAACTAAAGAAGTTTACGATGAAGTTCTCGGCTATGAATCAACCATGCAAGTGATACATGCTGGGCTTGAATGTGGCCTAATCAAGAAAATTTACCCAAAAATGGATTTAGTATCAATTGGTCCAACAATTCTTAATGCACATTCTCCAGATGAAAAAGTGCACATCCCAGCTGTAGCTATTTATTGGGAGCTTCTAACAGGCATTTTAGCAAGAGCGCCTAAAAAATAGAGTAATTTCATTAAACAAAAAACCGACCAAGCGGTCGGTTTTTTCATTTTATTTGCAAATGATATTACACATCATACGTCGTTGATGCTGTATTACCACCACGACCTGTCCAGTTAGTGTGGAAGAACTCACCACGTGGACGATCGGTACGCTCATAAGTGTGCGCACCGAAGTAGTCGCGTTGAGCTTGTAGTAAGTTTGCAGGAACACGCTCTGATGTGTAGCCATCTAAGAAAGTGATCGCAGATGCCATACAAGGCATTGGGATACCCACTTCGATCGATTTTGCTACCACTTTACGCCAGTCGCTTAATGCATTTTCTAAGATACCTTTGAAGTAGTCATCTGAACCTAAGAAGATTAAATCTGGATTCGCTTCATACGCATCACGAATGTTGCCTAAGAAACGGCTACGGATAATACAACCTTCACGCCATAATAACGCTGTTGCACCGTAGTTGATGTTCCAACCAAAGTTTTCTGACGCTTCACGAATTAGCATAAAGCCTTGTGCGTAAGAGATAATTTTTGACGCTAATAGTGCTTTGCGTACAGCTTCGATCCAAACTTTTTTATCACCTTCAACAGGGGTGATTGTTTTATTGAATAGTTTAGATGCAGATACACGTTGATCTTTGAATGAAGATACACAACGTGCGAATACTGATTCAGTGATTAGCGTTAATGGGATACCAAAGTCTAGTGCATTGATACCCGTCCATTTACCCGTTCCTTTTTGACCTGCTGTATCTAAGATTTTTTCCACTAACGGTTGACCATCTTCATCTTTATAAGCAAGAATATCAGTTGTAATATCAACAAGGTAGCTATCTAATTCGGTTTTCTTCCACTCTTGGAAGATTTCGTGCATCTCATCGTAGCTTAAACCTAAGCCATCTTTTAAGAATTGGTATGCTTCACAGATTAACTGCATATCACCGTATTCGATACCGTTGTGAACCATTTTCACAAAGTGACCAGAACCTTCTTTACCTACCCAGTCACAGCAAGGCTCGCCTTTGTCTGTTTTTGCAGAGATTGCTTGTAAGATAGGTTTTACATGCTCCCACGCTTCTTCGTTACCGCCTGGCATAATTGATGGCCCATGGCGTGCACCTTCTTCACCACCAGAAACACCAGTACCAACAAAGCGGATACCTTTTTCTGCTAATGCTTTAACACGACGGTTTGAGTCTGGGTAGTTTGAGTTACCACCATCAATGATGATGTCGCCTTCTTCTAGGTGTGGTAATAGTGCATCAATAAATTGATCTACTACATCACCAGCACGCACCATTAACATCACTTTACGTGGTTTTTCTAATTTGCTCGCTAAATCTTCTAATGAGTAAGCACCAATGATGTTTGTGCCTTTTGCTGGGCCTTCTAAAAACTCATCAACTTTTGAAGTTGTGCGGTTATATGCTACGACTTTGAATCCATTGTCGTTCATATTTAAGATAAGGTTTTGACCCATTACCGCTAAACCGATAACGCCGATATCGCCTTTAACTGACATGTTGTTCTCCTATATTTGAACAGATTAAATGCAAATTTAATGCACAATAATAATTTATCTAGATCACACATTAATTCCAGGAATTAAAGTATACATATATTCAGTTTTTTAATTGGTTCACAAACAATCTTTAAATCGTCGCTAATATAAATTAACTTTCTATCAATATATTCCTGATTAATTGGTTGTTTATGTATTCCTAAACACCATAGTGCTCTATTACTTGGTAGCTCTGAACTTCTGATAGAGAGATATTTTTCTATATCTCTAATCATATTAGCAATACATCGAGGTGCATATCCATGCTGTTTTATCTCCAAAGGAATAAAGCTATGAGCTCCTTTCTCTCTAATAATGAAGTCAATAGCACATTTTGATTTACTCTTATTTTTCCTTTTATCAATTAAACAAGGTTCTTCTCGATATGATTCCGCTATATTATATTTTTCCTTGAATTCTCTAAGAAATATTAATAGCTCAACTTGCAACCAAATTTCCCAACCATATATATGATGCTCATCAAATTTATTTAAGTTTGATGTAATATGCTTTTGTTTAAAGAAATCATTAATGATTTCTTTTAAAAAAGAAAAATCTTTTTTAATCGTCATATCTGCCCCTCGCTTCGTTTTATCTTCTGCCAAATCTCCCCTAGCCCCTCTTTGCTAAAGAGGGGGACTGATCTTTAAACAATTAAGATCAGTGTTAATCATCAACATGTTAAATAGCCCGATGATTTATAAATACCCTCTGAACTAACTCCCCTCTTTAGAAAAGAGGGGTAGGGGGAGATTTGAAAAAACTACAACTCCGCTGCGGCCTCTTTATCCAAATACCACTCTGTTTTACCTTGCTTAGATTTAATCTTTGCAGCAGGGTAAGGTAGTTGTTCTGCTGGTGTGGTTTGGATCTCTTTTAAGATCTCCGCTTTGCTTGCGCCTGTAACTAAGTAAGTCACTCGTTTTGCTTGCTCAATTAATTTAGCCGTTTTTGAAATACGCACTTGCTGTGTTTCAGGGTGCTTCGCAATCACTGCCACATTTTGATCATCAAAGTTGGTTTGATGTGGGAAAAGTGATGCAGTGTGTCCGTCCGTTCCCATACCTAAAATAATCCAATCAAAAGCTAACTCAGGTACGCAAGCAGTCAGTTCTTGCGAAAATCTTGCAAGTTCTTGCTCTACAGCTTCTTCACCACGGATACGGTGAATATTTTCCACTGGGATCTGAATGTGATCGAACAGTAATTTTTGCACTTCGCCGTAGTTACTTTCAGGATCCGTTGGTAACACCATACGATCATCGCCCCACCAGAAGTGGAGATTTTGCCATTGCACTTCTGTGTTAAACGGTGCTTGAGCTAGTGTTTTAAATAATAATTTCGGAGTACTACCGCCAGAAAGTGAGATATGCACAGGGCGATTTTGTTGGCTGTATTCAACAAACTCTTGTGCGATTTTTTCGACTGCTTGCTGTGCGTTTTCAAAGATAATTGTATTCATTTGTTTAGTGTCTTGAATGCTAGCGCGAGCGTCTCGCTCGTGCTTATCAATTAGATTTGGCACGAGCGAGACGCTCGCGCCAGCCTATAAAAATATGTTTTAAACCTTCTTCTTCATCTGTCCTGACGGTTTACGCCATAGTTTGCCGTGTTTTGCAATAAGCTTATCCGCTTCTGCAGGGCCCCAAGTGCCAGCTTCATATTCATAAACACGACCGCGTTCTGCTTTGTAATCTAAGATTGGTTGAACAAAGTTCCAGCAAGCGTGAACTGCGTCGGTACGTGCGAATAGGGTTGCGTCACCTTTCATTGCATCAAGCAATAAACGCTCGTAAGCAGTTAATAAGCTTGGAGAAGCCAAATCTGCATAGCGGAAGTCCATTGAGACTTCTTTTGCTTCAAAACCTGCGCCTGGTTTTTTCAAGCCAAAACGCATTGAGATGCCTTCATCCGGCTGAATACGGATAATTAATTTATTATCTGGCGCATTTTGGCTGAATACAGGGTGTGGTGTTGTTTTAAAGTGAATCACTACTTCCGTTACACGTGTTGGCATACGTTTACCAGAACGCACATAGAATGGCACGCCGGCCCAACGCCAGTTATCAATTTGGCAACGCACTGCCATATAAGTTTCAGTATTGGATTCAGCTGGAACGCCTTTTTCATCTAAATAACCCTTAACGGCTTTGCCATCAATAGTACCAGCCGTATATTGGCCTAACACTAAATTGTTTTTTAAGTCTTCTTTGTTTAATGGGTGTAAACAGTGAAGCACTTTTGCCACTTCATCACGCATTGAGTCGGCATTGATAATTGCAGGTGGTTCCATTGCAACCATTGCTAATACTTGTAACAAGTGGTTTTGGAACATATCACGCATAGCACCAGAGCCATCGTAGTAGCCACCACGATCTTCAACACCTAGTGATTCTGCGCCAGTGATTTCGACGTAGTCGATAAAGTTACGGTTCCAAAGAGGCTCAAATAAGCCATTAGAGAAACGTAATACAAGTAGGTTCTGTACCGTTTCTTTACCTAAATAGTGATCGATACGGTAGATTTGATGTTCTTCAAAGTATTTATGGATTTGAATATCTAATGCTTTCGCGGTTTCAATATCATAACCGAAAGGCTTTTCAACGATAATGCGTTTCCAGCCGAATTCTTCAGTAGTTAAACCATGAGCAGATAAGCATTCAGGAATTACACCGTAGAGACTTGGTGGCGTTGAAAGGTAGTAAAGAGTATTACCGCCAGTGCCATATTTATCGTGTAATTCATCTAAACGTGGCAGTAATTTGGCATAATCGACAACATCTGAAGTGTTAATTGCTTGATAGTAAAGATGACTACAAAATTTATCAAGAATCTCACCGCTTGCACCTTCAAGCTCAACAAGGGCATCGCGCATTTTTTGTCGGAAAGAGTCATCACTTAATTCTGAACGAGCAACACCTAATACAGAGAAGTTCTCAGAAAGTCTGCCGATTTTGTAGAGATGGTAAAGTGCTGGAATCAATTTGCGATAGGTTAAATCACCAGACGCACCAAAAATCACAATACAGTTATTATCTGCTTTCATTCGCTATCCTAAAATAAATATTAAAAGTTTTGCACTATTTTGCAATAAAATTGTTAAATAAACCAATCAATAAAACTAATTAAAGTGAAAGATTGCTTGCCAGTCAATAGCTTTATTTCCGACCATTACAAAATGTGGGTTAATTAATGTTTCGCGTTGATTATAAGTTAGGGGCTGGAAATCTATATCAAAAATTTTACCACCCGTTTCTGCGAGAAGCACCTCAGCAGCGGCCGTATCCCATTCTCCTGTATCGCCTAGACGAACATAACAATCCGCTTTTCCTTCGGCAACAAGACCAGCTTTTAGGCTACTAGAGCCATAAACTAACAATTCAACTTGATATGCATTATGCACATTCTTAGTAATTTTACGGTTAGAGCTTCCTGTTGTGATAAGCAAGCGGTGGCTTTCTGCAGGATCTTTGCTATTCTTCGTTAAGTTGATTTTTTGACCGTTTTTAATTAAGTAAGCACCATTACCTTTTAAAGCCACATAGGTTTTATCTAAAATTGGGGAATGGATAATACCAAAAATAGGCTGGCTATTTTGAACAAAGCTGATCATTATTGAAAATTGATCAGTACGATCAATAAATTGCTGTGTACCGTCTAAAGGGTCAATAATCCAATATTGTTGCCATTGAGAGCGTTCACTTAACGGAATTTTACTCGCTTCTTCCGAAAGTACAGGAATTTTGGGAGTCAGCAATTTTAAATTTTCAATCATAAATTGACTGATAAACAGATCTGCTTCAGTAACTGGGGTTTGATCTTCTTTAATTTGAATCTCAACAGAGCGCGCATAAAAATCTTGAAGATGTTTACCCGCTTGATAGGTAATCTCCAATACTTTATCAATAATTGCTTGATTTAAATTTAGCATAATCCCCCCTTAATACAGACCGAGAATAATAGCGCAGAAATGTGTGAAAAGGAAAAGTTTATTCGGTTTATAAATGATGTTTTTCCTAACTGTTTTTGTGCTGGCGCGAGCGTCTCGCTCGTGCCGTTATTTAAATTTTTAGCACGAGCGAGACGCTCGCGCTAGCACTGTTATATTTTTTGCTTTGGCAAAAATAGCCTTAAAACTAATGCTGAATAAATCGCATTTGCTCCTGCAATCATCAATCCCCTTAGTAAAGTCATAATACTTTCTTCAATAAGTGACACATCAGCTCTGGTATCAATTAAGAAAAAAGGTAAAGAAATCACAGTCACTATAAAGCCTAGAATGGCAGGCATTAACATCATTTGTACTAAATTACGTTGATGATATTGAGTAAATTGACAAACCACAGCAAGTAAAAATGCGGGCAGGGTGAAAAATATTCCGACCCCAATAGCTGCTTCTAAATTGAAGCCTTCAAAAATCGACAACGCAAGCGTAAAAATAACCTGTGTAACAATTGGAAAAACGATTAATAAAAGCCGGTAAGATTTAAACATTTTTCAAATACTCTTTTAATAAAAACAGAGCTGATAAATTACGCGCTTCCGAGAAATTTGGATCAACAAGAAGATCATCAATTTTATCTAATGGATAGTAGACTATTTCGAGTGGTTCAGGCTCATCACCTTCTAACTGAGAGGGATAGAGATCTTGTGCCACAAAAACGTGCATTAAACCATACATATGGCTTGGACCACTATAGAGTGTACGTAATGGCTCAAGTTGTTCGGCTCCAAAACCAATTTCTTCTTGTAATTCGCGATTTGCACTTTCAATTGGCTGTTCGCCAGCATCAACAATGCCTTTTGGAAAGGTTAGCTCATAGCGTTCTGGCCCTACAGCGTATTCTCGCACCATAATGAGCTGGTCATTGTAAATAGGCAATACGAGCACAGCTGAACGTTTTTGAGGTGTTAAACGTTCATATTGACGCTCTTCTCCATTGGAAAAGCGCAAATCCACCGCTTGTACTTCAAAAATCTTGGTCTTTGCAATTGTTTCAATCTTTAAAATTTCAGGAAGAGTTTTTGGCTTCATAAATTTATTTTTATATGTAGGGAGTTATTAAGCATTAACCAATTATAGCCCAAATTCCCCAAAGGAGCACAGCATATCTAGCTAATTTGCCTATCGCAATACATAAAATAGTTTGCCAGATATTAAAACGTAGCCAACCTGCAATCCCACATAATAAATCCCCAATAACAGGCAACCAACTTAGTAACAAAATCCATACGCCATATTTTCGGCTATTATGTAATGCCCATTGTGCTGTTTTACTTTGCTTTTCATTAAGCTGTGGTTCTGGTACTAAATAAGCAACCCAGTATGTTGTCAGACTACCAACACTATTACCGATAGTAGCACAGAGTAGCAATAGCCAAACAGATTGTGATGAATTAAACAGAGTTTGTGTCACCAAAGCAGAAAAAATAACTTCTGAATTTCCTGGTAATAAAGTAGAGCTCAGAAAAGCACTAAGAAACATAATTACTAATTGATTTTCAGAAGATGAAAGTAAGCTGACAAAATAGGTTAAATAATCAATCATTTTGTAATTCTTTTGTTAAATTAAAGTTTAATAAAAGTGACACCATCTATCTATATTTGTTAAAGCTTGATACAGATCAATAAAGAATGTCGCTTTATTTATTTTATTAAGAAAAATTATTTGAGGTTGCGTCTAACAGGTCTATAATTCTCAACAAATCTTGCAAATTTTCAACTTTTATATATAAGGATAGTTATGTATACCCCAGCTGAGATGGCTAAAATTGCTGAAGATAGTGCAGTTTACAAAGCCACTAAAAATCAATTCTATTCCTTTGTCTCTGCTATTACTGCAGGTGCCTATATCTCCATCGCCTTTGTATTTTATGCAACGACACAAGTTGGTGCAGGTGAACTTCCTTGGGGCGTAGCAAAACTGATTGGTGGTGTAGTATTCTCTCTTGGAATTATCATGTGTGTAGTATTTGGGGCTGAATTATTCACATCATCTACGATGACAGCTGTAGCAGCAGCGACAAAAAAAATTACCCTTGCTCAAATGCTTAAGAATTGGTGCGTAGTGTATGGTGGTAATTTTGTCGGTGCAACTTTTATTGTATTGTTAGTCTGGTTTGCAGGACAAATTATGGCTGCAGATGGTCAATGGGGATTGACTATTTTAAAAACAGCCCAACATAAGATCCACCATACTTGGGTAGAAGCATTCAGCCTTGGTATTTTCTGTAACTTAATGGTATGTATTGCTGTATGGATGGCTTATGCAGGTAAAAGCTTAACAGATAAAAGCTTTATTATGATTTTGCCTATCGCTATGTTTGTGGCATCAGGCTTTGAGCACTGTGTAGCGAATATGTTTATGGTGCCAATGGGCGTATTAATTAGTAGTTCAGCGAGCCCAGAGTTTTGGACCGCAATTGGTATTGATCCAGCACAATATGCCGATTTAACAATGACAAACTTTGTAGTAAAAAATTTAATTCCTGCGACACTAGGTAACATTGTCGGCGGAGCGTTCTTTATTGGCTTGGTGCAATGGTTCTTGCACTTAAGAAAACATTAATTAACTAGTTTCAAAATTTTAAGCGGTAAGATTTCGCAGATTTTTTACTAAATCGCCCCGCTTGTTAAAACTTAATTTACTAACTAACGAGGACTTAAAATGACTCAACTAACAGAAGCTCAATCAAAAGCTTGGGAAGGTTTTGCTGCAGGTGACTGGCAAACCAACGTAAATGTTCGTGATTTTATTCAAAAGAACTACACCCCATATGAAGGTGACGAATCATTCCTAGCTGATGTAACTGAAGCAACATCAACCCTTTGGGCAGATGTAATGGAAAAAATCAAAGTGGAAAACAAAACCCACGAACCGTATGATATTGATACTGACACACCATCAACTATCACTTCACACGCTGCAGGCTATATCAACAAAGATTTAGAGAAAATCGTTGGTCTTCAAACTGATGCACCATTAAAACGTGCAATTATGCCGTTTGGTGGTATCAACATGGTAAAAGGTTCTTGTAAAGTTTACCGTCGTGAATTAAACCCCGCAGTAGAAAAAATCTTTACTGAATACCGTAAAACTCACAACCAAGGTGTATTTGATGTTTATACACCAGATATCTTACGTTGCCGTAAATCAGGCGTAATCACTGGTCTTCCAGATGCTTACGGCCGTGGTCGTATCATCGGTGACTATCGTCGTATGGCACTTTACGGAGCAGATTTCTTAATGAAAGATAAATTCAAACAATTTACTTCATTACAAGAAAAATTAGAATCAGGCGAAGATATCCAAGCGACAATCCAATTACGTGAAGAAATCGCTGAGCAACACCGTGCATTAGGCCAAATGAAACAAATGGCTGCAAGCTACGGCTATGATATTTCAGGCCCTGCAAAAAATGCTCAAGAAGCGGTTCAATGGACTTACTTCGCATACTTATCAGCAGTTAAATCACAAAATGGTGCGGCAATGTCTTTCGGTCGTGTATCGACTTTCTTAGATATCTTCATCGAACGTGACTTAAAAGCAGGTAAAATCACAGAACAAGAAGCGCAAGAGTTAATCGACCACTTAGTAATGAAACTACGTATGGTTCGTTTCTTACGTACACCTGAATACGATCAATTATTCTCAGGTGACCCAATGTGGGCAACTGAAACATTAGCAGGTATGGGCTTAGATGGTCGTACATTAGTAACCAAAAACAGCTTCCGTATCTTACACACCCTTTACACAATGGGTCCATCACCAGAACCAAACTTAACAATCCTTTGGTCTGAAAGCTTACCAGATGGCTTCAAACGTTATGCAGCAAAAGTATCTATTGATACATCATCTGTACAGTACGAAAACGATGACTTAATGCGTCCAGATTTCCAAAATGATGACTATGCAATCGCATGCTGTGTAAGCCCGATGATCGTGGGTAAAATGATGCAGTTCTTTGGTGCACGTGCGAACTTAGCGAAAACATTATTATACGCAATCAACGGCGGCATCGATGAGAAATCAGGTGACCAAGTAGGTCCTAAATCTGAAGCAATCACAAGTGAATACTTAGATTACGATGATGTAATGAACCGCTTAGATGGCTTTATGGATTGGTTAGCAAAACAATATGTAACAGCATTAAATATCATCCACTTTATGCACGATAAATACGCGTATGAAGCAGCATTAATGGCGTTACACGACCGTGATGTATTCCGTACAATGGCATGTGGTATCGCAGGTCTTTCTGTTGCGGCAGACTCACTTTCAGCAATCAAATATGCGAAAGTTAAACCTATCCGCTCTGATATCGAAATCAAAAATAAAGCAGGTGAAGTAGTTGGTGTGGCGAAAAATGTAGCAACCGACTTCGAAATCGAAGGCGAATACCCACAATTCGGTAACAACGATAACCGTGTAGATGATATCGCTTGCGACTTAGTTGAACGTTTCATGAAGAAAATTCAAAAACTTAAAACTTACCGCAATGCTGTACCAACACAATCTGTACTTACTATTACTTCTAACGTGGTTTACGGTAAGAAAACAGGTAATACACCAGATGGTCGTCGCTCAGGTGCACCATTCGGTCCAGGTGCGAACCCAATGCACGGCCGTGACCAAAAAGGTGCGGTAGCATCATTAACTTCTGTAGCCAAACTTCCATTTGCGTTCGCAAAAGATGGTATCTCTTATACCTTCTCAATCGTGCCAAATGCGTTAGGTAAAGATATCGATGCACAAAAACGTAACCTTGCAGGTTTAATGGATGGTTACTTCCACCACGAAGCTGAAGTGGAAGGTGGTCAACACTTAAACGTGAACGTGTTAAACCGTGAAATGTTATTAGATGCGGTAGAAAACCCAGAGAAATACCCACAATTAACAATCCGTGTTTCAGGTTATGCTGTACGTTTCAACTCTTTAACTAAAGAGCAACAACAAGACGTAATCACACGTACATTCACAACTTCAATCTAATTTTTAGATTAAGTTAATTTATAAAGCGGTCAGATTTTGCAAAAGTTTTGCAGAATCTGACCGCTTGTGTGTTAGAATTTT
Source organism: Pasteurellaceae bacterium 15-036681 (assembly GCA_002002485.1). Lineage (GTDB taxonomy): Bacteria > Pseudomonadota > Gammaproteobacteria > Enterobacterales > Pasteurellaceae. The sequence goes on along the minus strand of MQVI01000012.1, from coordinate 45,327 downwards.
GGTAAATGTTTTTAATAAATATATTTCACCCCATACGAGCCGTACGGGGTTACTAAGCAGAGCGACTTTGTCGCTCGAATTATTAAGTCGCAAATCGACTTAGCTAAGTAACCTAGCACGGCTCGTGCTAGGTAGTATAAATGTATTCATTAACAATATTTTATAATTTAAAGGATATACAATGACTACTCTCGCTCGTTACCACTCTTACGAATCTTGTGGCACTGTGGATGGCCCAGGGATCCGTTTTATTCTCTTTTTACAAGGCTGTCTAATGCGTTGTAAATATTGCCACAACCGTGACACTTGGGATTTAGAAGGTGGTAAAACAATCAGCGTAGAAGATCTGATGAAAGAAGTGGTTACCTATAAGCACTTTATGCGTGCCACTGGTGGTGGTGTGACTGCTTCGGGTGGTGAAGCGGTACTGCAGATGGAATTTGTGCGCGATTGGTTCCGTGCGTGTAAAGCAGAAGGGATTGATACTTGCTTAGATACCAACGGTTTCGTGCGTAACTACAGTGAAGTAGTTGATGAGATGTTAGATGTAACCGATCTTGTCATGCTTGATTTAAAGCAACTTAACGAAGAGATCCACAAAGATTTTATTGGTGTATCAAATAAGCGTACTTTAGATTTCGCCCGTTATCTACAAAAGCGTAATCAACGCACTTGGATCCGTTATGTTGTGGTACCTGGTTATACAGATGCTGATGCAGATGTACATTTACTTGGTCAATTCATTCAAGGAATGCAAAATATTGAGAAAGTTGAGCTTCTTCCCTACCACCGTTTAGGTGCACATAAATGGGAAACCCTTGGTTTTGAATATGAGCTCAAAGATGTTGTTCCACCAACTAAAGAGTCTTTAGAACATATCAAAGGGATTATTGAAAGTTACGGACATAAGGTGAACTATTAATTTTATCAGCCTTACAAAAATGCCGAGAAATCTCTCGGCATTTTTCATTACAACTGCTCTGCTTGTTCTAAAATCTTCTGCTGTTCAAGGGCTAATTTTTCCAAACGGCGTTGCTCTTTACGCATTTCATCTTCTGCCTCCCAAACATCATAAGCCTGTACAATCTTCGCAACCACTGGATGACGAACGATATCGTGGCTATCAAAGTAGTTAAAGCTCAGATCTTCCACTTTACCCAAAACTTCCATTGCGTGTTTTAAACCTGATTTTTGGCTACGAGGTAAATCTACTTGTGTGACATCCCCTGTAATCACCGCTTTAGAGTTAAAGCCAATACGAGTTAAGAACATTTTCATCTGTTCAATGGTAGTATTTTGGCTCTCATCCAAAATAATAAAAGCGTCATTTAACGTACGGCCACGCATATAAGCAAGCGGTGCGATTTCAATCACATTTCGCTCCATTAACTTTTGCGCACGTTCAAAACCAAGCATTTCAAATAATGCGTCATATAATGGACGTAAATAAGGCTCAATTTTTTGCCCTAAATCCCCCGGTAAAAAGCCAAGTTTTTCCCCTGCTTCCACCGCTGGACGAGTTAATAGAATACGGCGGATTTCTTGACGTTCTAGCGACTCAACCGCGGCGGCTACCGCCAAAAAGGTTTTACCTGTTCCTGCAGGGCCAATACCGAAACTAATATCATGGCTTAAAATATTACGTAGATAGGCTTGTTGATGTTCGCCACGAGGCTTAATCACCCCTCGTTTAGTTTTAATTGAAATCTCACCGCTTGATGTCCATTGATCTTGCAGCATCATTCGGCTTTCTTGAATGGCAAGATGAATATCTTCTAAATCAAGCTCTTTGATTTTGCCTTTAATCGGCGAGGTTTCTAAATAAAGCTGTTGGATAAGTTTAGCACTGCTCTGTAACAGTTTATGTGAATAGTGATTTTCATCAGCTGGTTGAAGGGTAAAAGTGAAAGCATTACGCCCAATTACAAGGTTAAAACTTTTTTCAATCAATGAAAGGTGTTCATCAAAAGGTCCACATAAAGATTGCAAACGTGCATTATCTTGTGGTTCAAGGGTAAAAATAATTTCGTTCAAATTGAGATCCTTAAATATTTATATTAGATCGATATATTCCCACGGCTACACGCCGTGGGTTAAGTATTAATGAGCTACTCCGTAGCTCCGAAGGAGCTAACTTATACTTAACCTAGAGCGTGTAGCCCTAGGCTTTAGCGTAAAGTATGTTCCCTCATGAATATTAATAGCGATAAATATGAAAGTATAAATTTACGATATTTTAAGCGATTTTTCATTTCGATTATAGTAGAATAAATCCGTTCTCATTGGGGTGCTTGAACTTTCAGGCTGAGAAATACCCATAGAACCTGATCTGATTAATATCAGCGTAGGGATTTGAGACAGTCAATTTGTACCCGTCTGTTTTAGATCCTTCTAGTATAAATACATAACAATTTAGAAGGAATTTTCAATGAAACTCAAACTATTTAGCCTTTCTACTTTAGCGCTTATCAGCGCAACAGCCTTTGCTCAAGCGCCTGTTCTTACTGTTTATACCTACGATTCATTTGCGTCAAAATGGGGCCCAGCACCACAGCTTGAAAAAATGTTTGAAGAAGAGTGCAAATGTGATGTGAAATTTATGCCTTTTGAAGACGGGGTAACGATGTTTAACCGTGTTCGCTTAGAAGGTAAAAAAACCAAAGCGGACGTAATGCTAGGTATTGATAATTTTGTGCTACCTGAAGCAGAAAAATCACAGTTATTTGTGCCTCACAATATTGATACTCAAAATTTAGAACTGGCTGAGAAATGGCAAAATGCGACTTTCTTACCTTTCGATTTTGGTGAATATGCCTTTATCTACGACAAAGAAAAATTAGCAAATCCGCCAAAAAGTTTAAAAGAATTAGTTGAGCGCCAAGATCTTAAAGTCATTTACCAAGATCCTCGCACCAGTACTGTTGGGCGTGGTTTCTTATTCTGGCTAAATAATGTTTATGGCGATAAAGCTGAACAAGCGTGGAAAGATTTAGCCAAACATACGGTAACTGTGGGTAAAGGTTGGTCTGAAACCTATGGTGCATTTTTGAAAGGCGAATCGGATTTAGTGTTAAGCTACACAACGTCGCCGCTTTATCACCAATGGCACGATAAAACCGACAAATATGTTGCTGCAAATTTTGAGGAGGGGCATCTCGTTCAAACTGAAGTGGCTGCAATCAGCAAATACAGCAAACACCCTGAATTAGCGGAGCAATTCTTAGCATTTTTACATCAACCTGCATCACAAAAAGTGATTTCATATAGCAACGTAATGAAACCTGTGATCAGTACCGATGTTGACCCAGCATTCAAAACGATGCCAAACTACCCTATTTTAAGCTTCACTCAACCTGAACTAGAAAAAGTTAAACAGTGGTTAAATACGTGGCAAACAGCGGTGAGTAAATATTGACATTTTCCCCGCCCTAAAGTGCAGAGATTCCTACTAGTGCCCTCTTGTTTACAAGTGGGCTACTCTAGATGAATTCTTGCCACTGACCGCTATTGCGATTCACTTCAAGTGCTACGGATATGTTCTGCCCCAATATTTTATTACGCTTGGATGATAGTTTCCCATGCACCCAAAAATGCTAGAATCAAACATTGGAACCCTACAATAACGGCATTTTGTGATGTTCTTCACACTTTCAAAAAAACTTGTAGTTCTATTTAAAATTTACGTTGAGCTTTAATTTTACAGAAATATAATTACTGTACATTCTTAAATTGATGTAAATATTAAACTTGCTAAACAGAGGATATTTACTAATGGCTACACAATGCGAATTTCAGACGGCAAAGAAGCACTAGTAGGATCTATAGCCTTGCGGTTAACTAATGAATGCAACGAATCTTAAAAGTAAGAGAATCTTTAAACTTCATTTTCGATAAGGTATCTTTATATAGAAAATGAAGATCAAACAGTCAAGGTGTTTATTTAAAAAGAGAAACAACAAGAGGGTAAAAAAGATGAAATTGAGAAATTTACTTATTCCTGCATTATTAGCTTTTGCTGTAACAGCTTGTAATGATGAAGAGGCAAAAAGCTACGATGGTGCTATTTTTAGTGATGGAGATTCAACAATTACTTTTGCAAAAATCAAAGGTGCTGAATACAAAATGACGTATAAGTCAAAATTAGTTGATACAAATAATTCCGTTCTGATAAAAGACGGTAGAGTTTATAACAACAATAATTCTTTTCTTGGTGATATAAGCGATAGCTCTTATAAGACAATAGACGGTATTGTTTATACAAGATGAGAACATTTTTTATTCACCCCCCCCCTAACATTATGTATAATGTTGTTTAGTCTATTGTGGTGCAGACGTTACTCCTAAAACATTAAATGCGTTAATCGAGATTGAAATCCGTCGGAATCCTTATACTATGGCAGTTGTATATCCTAAAGATACAAAACCTGAAGAAAAGCTAAATTTCTGCTAATCTACAAGCGAAATTGAAGCAATAAAATCCATCAGGGCGATATATTCGCCCTGTTTTCGTTTTATAATAGCTCACAAATAACCTAGCTTATTATGACTATGCAGACATTTATTCAAACCGCAAACCATTTTGGCAAACATCGACAGCCGTTCTTTTTTGTGATCGATTTCGAACAACAAAAGCCACTTATTTTTCCGATTTCTGAAGCTTCAGAAAACGGGATCTATTTTGAGTTTAAAACCGATTTAAAACAGATTTCAAATATTCAGAACACATCTGAAATAACAAAAACTTTTGAATTAAATGCCGAAAAAGTCGCATATCAAGATTATGCTATGCGTTTTGAAAAGGTGAAGAGAGAGATTCAAGCAGGCAACAGCTATCTATTAAATTTAACTCAACCGACAAAAATCAGCACGAATTACAGCCTAGAAGAGATTTTCTTGGCAAGCAAAGCCAAGTACAAACTGCTGCTTGCCGATCAATTTGTCTGCTTTTCTCCCGAATGTTTTATCAAAATTGAAGGAAATAAGATCTACTCTTACCCGATGAAAGGCACGATAAACGCCAATGAAGAAAATGCAGCAGACAAGCTTCTTAATTCACAAAAAGAGTTTACTGAACACAACACCATTGTGGACTTAATTCGCAATGACCTTGCTTTGGTTTCCAAAAACATTCAAGTGACCAAATATCGCTATCTTGATAAAGTTGAAACACACCGTGGCGCAATCTATCAAACCAGTTCAGAAATCTGTGGTGAGTTAGATACAGATTGGCAAAATAACATTGGCACAATGCTGGCGAAATTACTACCCGCTGGCTCAATTAGTGGCGCACCCAAAGTCAAAACCGTTGAGATTATTCAACAAGTAGAACAACAAACTCGTGGATACTATACGGGGATTTTTGGCTATTTTGATGGTAAAGATAAGCTCGATAGTGCTGTGGCTATTCGCTATATTGAACAACAAGGTAAAGACTATATTTTCCGTAGTGGTGGCGGTATTACCGCATTAAGTGCACTTGAAGATGAATATAATGAACTGAGTGAGAAAATTTATGCACCAATTTCCACTGTTTGAAACCATTGCGATTAAAAATAAACAATTTTTAAATTTAGATTATCACCAAAAGCGTTATGAAAAGGCGATTAGGGACTATTTTGGTGAAGAACCTAAATTTGATTTAGCCGAAAGTTTAAAATTACCTTTGGATATTGGTAATAATCTCATACGCTGTAAGGTCGAATATAATTGTGATGAATACCAAGTTTCATTTTTTGATTATACTCCTCGCCTTCTTCAACGTTTTCAATGTGTTTATACCGAAAACTTAGATTACCAATTTAAGTACAGTAATCGAGAGCCGCTAGATAAACTCAAATCAGCCCATTCTGATGAAGTAATCATTATCAACAATGGCTTCGTTAGCGATTGTACTATCGGCAATTTACTTTTTGCTAAACAAGGAAAATGGTATAGTTCAAGCCATTATTTATTAAGAGGTACACAACTCAGCAAATTAGTTGATAAAGGTAAAGTTGATCTTATTGAGATTCGAGCTAAAGATATTTTTAACTATGAGCAAATTATGATGGTAAATGCACTAAACCCTTTTGATTTAAAGCGTGCAATCCCAATTACAAGCGCTTCGATCCTTGTCTAAATTTACCATTTATCAGAATTTTGTGAGCTTGATCGAAAAAATCAAAAAAAACAGTTGCAACTGTATAGCTTAACAGTATAATAATATACAGTTAATCCGAACAATTACTGAGTGAAGTATCATTCAGTCGAAACAAATAAAAGTAAGATAAAGGAAAGCATTATGGCTGAGAAGAAATCTAAAAATACACCTGCGGTAGTAAAACAAACTGATCCAGAAAGCAAAGAGAAAGCATTGAGTGCAGCTCTTGCTCAAATTGAAAAACAATTTGGTAAAGGCTCAATTATGAAACTGGGTGATACACAAACTTTAGATATTGAAGCAGTATCAACAGGTTCTATCGGTTTAGACCTTGCGTTAGGTATTGGTGGTTTACCAATGGGCCGTATCGTTGAGATCTTCGGGCCTGAATCATCAGGTAAAACAACCCTGACTTTATCTTTAATCGCGCAAGCACAAAAAACCGGTAAAACCTGTGCCTTTATCGATGCAGAACACGCTTTAGACCCAGTTTATGCACGTAACTTAGGTGTAAATACAGGTGAATTATTAATTTCACAACCAGATAATGGTGAACAAGCGTTAGAAATTTGTGATGCGTTAGTTCGTTCTGGCGCTGTTGATGTAATCATCGTGGACTCTGTAGCGGCATTAACACCAAAAGCTGAAATTGAAGGTGATATGGGTGATTCTCATATGGGCTTACAAGCACGCTTAATGTCACAAGCGTTACGTAAATTAACCGCTAACATTAAAAACACTAACTGCTTAGTGGTATTCATCAACCAAATCCGTATGAAGATTGGTGTAATGTTCGGTAACCCAGAAACGACTACCGGTGGTAATGCACTTAAATTCTACTCTTCTGTGCGTTTAGATATTCGCCGTGCTGGTGTGGTGAAAGACGGTGATGAAATTATCGGTAGCGAAACCAAAGTAAAAGTCGTTAAAAACAAAGTTGCTCCGCCATTCCGTGAAGTATTATTTGACATCATGTATGGTCAAGGTATTTCACGTATGAGTGAGTTGCTCATTCTTGCTGAAGCACATGGTTTTATTAAGAAATCTGGCGCATGGTTCTCTTACGAAGGCACAAAGATCGGCCAAGGTAAAAATAACGCAGTAAAATGGTTAAAAGAGAATCCTGAAATTTCAGATAAAATCGAGCAAGATATTCGCGCACTTGCGATGGCAAATCCAGAAGCACCTTTCATTGCAGAATCACCTAAAGATCGTGATACAGATAGCGATGTTGAAGAAGTGGATTTTGAAGAGAGCGAATTCAACGAAGAAGAGCTATAATCTAACGCGATTATACATAAACAAAATGCGGTTTTTATAAACCGCATTTTTGCTATTTAACGATAAGAAAAATAATGACACAAAAATATTCTGCCTTAAACTATGTAGTTTATCTTCTATCCAAAAGAGATTACAGCGAATTAGAATTACGCCGTAAACTCAAGCTAAAAGAGTATGAAAGCGATGATATTGATAAAGCTATTGAACAAGCTCAACAGCACAATTGGCAAAGTGATGAACGATTTTGTCACGCTTATGCTCGTTATCGAGCAAACCAAGGCTATGGTCCGTTACGTGTTAAACAAGAATTAAAACAACGTGGTGTAAAAGATTGGATTATTTCTCAAGAAATTGCCATACTTGAGGAAGAGGGAGATATTGATTGGTTTGAGATTGCTGAACAGCTATTTGAAAAAAAGCGACCAAAGGAATGGAATCTAAAAGCCAAGCAAAAAATGTGGCGTTATATGGTCAGCCATGGCTTTTATAACGATCATTTCAGCCATTTACTTAATGTGGATTATGGTGACTATGACTAACAATAAAATTACTTTTTTTGAACGCTTTGAAACAGATATTATAAGCGGTAAAAAGACTATTACCATTCGCGACAAATCAGAATCTTATTTCCAACCAAATCAAGCGCTAAGTGTTTCAACTTATGAAGATGATCGTTGGTTCGCCAATATTCGTGTGCTTTCAGTCACACCAATTCATTTTGAACAACTTAACGAAACTCATGCAAAACAAGAAAATATGACTCTTGACCAATTAAAACAGGTCATCAAAGAAATTTATCCACAAGACAATGATTTCTTTGTCATTGAGTTTGAATTGTTAGATTCTTAGTAGGTCATTGATGAGTCTATTTAAATCGACTAAACAGGCGGAGATCTGCCCTGAATGTCAGTCGCCTTTGCAAATCAAACGTGGCAAGCAGGGGCTATTTTTAGGTTGTAGCGCTTACCCACAGTGCGACTATTTAAAGCCTTTGCAACAAACAAACCACGTTATCAAAACGCTTGATGAAATTTGTCCTGAATGCAGTTCATTGTTACAGCTAAAACAAGGTAACTTTGGTATTTTTATTGGCTGTAGTAATTACCCTGAATGCCATTTTACCGTTCACGATGAGCCTGAACAGAGCGAAGAGTTTGATTGCCCTGAGTGTAAAACGCATAAATTGGTCGAGCGTATGGGACGATCTGGTAAGCATTTCTATGGCTGTACAGGCTATCCTGAATGTAAATTCACTCTGCCATCGAAACCAATTGAAATAAGCTGTCCAAAATGTCATTATCCGCTTGCAACTGAAAAGAAAGTACGCGGTAAACAGATGTATCAATGTGCTAATAAACACTGCCAGCATTTATTTGAAAAATAATTTATATATGTATTCATTCTCTGAAATAATCGAAAAACTCAAGCAAGATCAAGTAATTGCTTATCCTACCGAAGCGGTATTTGGCTTAGGTTGTAATCCTAATAGCGAACAAGCGGTCAGATCTTTATTAAAATTAAAAAATCGTCCCGAAGAAAAAGGATTGATCCTAATTGCACCGAATACCGAGCTATTACTGCCTTATATCGATCAAACTAAACTCTCTGAAAAAGAGTGGCAATACTTTGGGCAGATAAGCGATCAAGCAATTACATGGGTAATGCCAGCTAATCCAAATACACCTAAATATTTAACAGGGCAATTTGATACTATTGCTGTGCGCTTATGCCAAGTACCTGCGGTTGTGGAAATCTGTCATGCCACAGGTTTTGCTTTAACGTCTACAAGTGCCAATCTCACTACACTTCTTCCATGCCGAACAGCACAGGAAGTTATCGCACAATTTGGTGAAGACTTTCCTGTGGTCGATCAACCAACCTTAGGTAGAACCAGCCCCTCAGAGATTCGTGATATTTTTAGCCAACATATTTTTAGACAAGGATAATCTATGAGCCAACCTTCGCAATATGCCGTATGGGGTAACCCGATTGCCCAAAGTAAATCTCCTCGTATTCATCAGCTTTTTGGCGAACAAACCGCTAAAAATATCAGCTATATCGCAAAATTGGGGGATGAACAGCAATTTGAACAACAGCTACAGCAATTTTTTGCAGAAGGGTCAAAGGGCGCAAATATTACCGCACCGTTTAAAGAGCGTGCTTTTGCCCTTGCTGACATTCATAGTGAAGGCTGCTTGTTGGCGGAAGCTTGTAATACCCTAAAACGTTTAGATGATGGGCGTTTATATGCGGATAATACCGATGGCTTCGGCTTAAAATCGGATTTAGAGCGTTTGGGTTGGCTAATCCCAAATCAAAGGATATTAATTTTAGGTGCAGGCGGAGCAACCAAAGGTGTGCTTTATCCGTTACTACAAGCAGAGCAACAAATTACTCTCTATAACCGCACTCATCAAAAAGCGGTTGAATTAGCCGAGAAATTTACTCACTACGTTCGCTCTTCGAGCCGTTGGCAAAGCCAACGTTCAAACGCAAGCGTTTGTGCAAAATTTGGCAATATTCAAACCGCTTGTTTAGAAGAAGTTGCACAGCAATCTTTCGATCTAATCATTAATGCCACATCACTAGGCTTACAAGGTAAATATGTAGAACTACCAAAATCGACCTTTAACCAAGCCAAAGTTTACGATATGCAATACGCTAAAGAGCAGCAAACACCATTCTTAAACTACGCTCGTTCACAAGGCGTAACAGAGTGCCAAGATGGCTTAGGTATGTTAGTTGGACAAGCGGCTCATGCCTTTAATCTCTGGGAAAATGTCATGCCTGATATGGAAAAAGTGTTGAAAGTTTTGAAAAATGAGATGAAATAGAAGACGATTATTAATTAAACACCTTCTTATTTTATTTGCCTATATTGTAAAATCACCTCCTTTGAGGCATAGACATAAAGCGACGTAGTAGAAAAAGGTGCTGGCAAAAATTACTAGGAATAATTAAAACAAGCAATTCGGTCTGCTATGTCCTATTTTAGTTTAATTCAAACACAATTTGACTTTAGTGCTGATAAACGTATTTACATAAAAACTAAAACCTTAACAATCCCGCCATTGCTAACGATTTTCTCTCAATTTCCAACCACTCCGATTGTGGATCAGATCCCTCAACAATTCCGGCTCCTGCATAAATCGTAATTTGATTTTGTTGAATTAATGCAGAACGCAAAGTTACACAAAATTCCGCATTTTTCGGGCTAATATAACCAAGGGTTCCTGCATACCAACCACGTTTAAAAGCCTCATGCTGAGCGATAAATTGCTTTGCTTCTGAACGAGGTAAGCCTGCAACTGCTGCTGTTGGATGAATGCGGGCAAGGCAATCAGCATCGCTCACATTATCTGCTAAAGTGGTATGAATTTGGCGACGTAAATGTTGCACGTTATGTAACCGCTTGATCTCCGCATCACCCACTTGGATATCACTAGTGCAATCGGCAAGATGGCTACAAATATCATCAACTACTAATAGATTTTCATAGATATTTTTTTGATCGCTCAATAGCCAAAGGGCATTACGTTCAGTCTCTTCTCTATCTTCAGTGACAGCAACAGTTCCTGCAAGAGCCTCGGTATAAAACTGGCGATCATTACGTTGATATAAACGTTCAGGTGTCGAGCCAATAAAGATTTGTTCACCTGTCTCAGACCACAAGAAATGATAACAACCAAGATTTTTATGCTGACTTGCCAAAAGCAAATCATAAGGATTGATAGGATTGTTAAAGCTTAATGTTTTAGCGTTGGCAAGTACCACTTTACTAAAATGATATTGCTCAATTTCTTCAAGAGCGAGTGCAATATTTTGCTGCCAACAGTTTGGGGCGCATGCTAATTGGCTATCAATAAGTTGATTAGCTTGAAACTCTTGTAATGGCTTAGCGGCTAAAAATAGCGTATCTAAATCGATTGGTTTTTCTAAATCAACATTTAAACAAGCGGTGACTTTTTGAGAATTTTTTACCAAAAGCAATTGAGGCAGAACAAAAGTTGCCTCACCATCAAATTGCGCTCCGCCCACAAGCAACAGATTATGCTGCTGACTAAATGCTTCAGCCAATTCTAAATCTTTAAAAAGACGAATTTGCCCAATTGCAACAATGGTCTGATCAGTATCACGATGTTGCCAAAAATAGTGTGGGAATGTATTTTGTCCTTTTAACCACGCCAATAGCTCCGCATTTTCTACGGTTAAATCCACTTCAGCTTGAAGTTGGATCAAACCCTGTGTTGCTTGTAGCGAATTTAGCTTTTGGCTAAGTTGTTGTTTTAATTGGTTAAAAATAGACATTTGCAAAAAATTCTAAAAACAGACCGCTTGTGATGAAAAAAGAGGTCCATTTTAGCTTATTTCCTCTTTAATTTCCTAGCAAATCAGAGTAAAGTGAATCATTTTTCTTAATTAACAACAATTTTTATACTGAATAGGAAGACAAAATGGAACGTTTTGCAAAGACCGATAAACTCGCTAATGTACGTTATGATATTCGTGGGCCTGTGCATAAAGAAGCAACTCGTCTCGAAGAAGAGGGCCATAAAATTTTAAAACTTAATATCGGCAACCCAGCCCCATTTGGCTTTGATGCCCCAGCTGAGATTTTAGTCGATATTATTCGTAACATGCCAACTGCTCAAGGTTATTGCGATTCCAAAGGTTTGTATTCAGCACGTAAAGCGATTGTACAATATTACCAACTTAAAGGTATGCGTGATTTAGACGTAAAAGATGTTTATATTGGTAACGGTGTGTCTGAATTGATTACCATGTCAATGCAAGCTTTATTGAATGAAGGTGACGAGATGCTGATTCCAATGCCAGACTATCCACTTTGGAGTGCTGCAACCACATTGGCAGGCGGTACCGCTGTTCACTATCTTTGTGATGAAGAGAATGAATGGAATCCGAATATTGAAGACATCAAAGCGAAGATCACCCCAAATACTAAAGGGATCTTAGTGATCAACCCAAATAACCCAACGGGTGCAGTTTATAGCCGTCAAGTCTTATTGGATATTGTGGAAGTTGCTCGTGAGCATAATTTGATTATTTTCGCGGACGAAATTTACGACAAAATTTTATATGATGGAGCAGTACATCACCATTTAGCACCACTTGCGCCAGATCTTTTAACGGTCACTTATAATGGTTTATCAAAATCTTACCGTGCGGCAGGCTTCCGCCAAGGTTGGATGGTATTAAATGGGCCGAAAAATCAGGCGAAAGGTTTTATTGAAGGCTTAGATATGCTTGCTTCGATGCGTTTATGTGCCAATACGCCGATGCAACATGGTATTCAAACGGCGTTAGGTGGTTACCAAAGTATCAATGAATTTATCCTACCGGGTGGGCGTTTATTAGAGCAGCGTGATCGTGCTTATGAACTATTAACAGCAATTCCGGGGATCACTTGCGTGAAGCCAAAAGGTGCATTATATATGTTCCCGAAAATTGATTTAGAAATGTACGGTATTAAAGATGACCAGCAATTTGTACTTGATCTATTGCAACAAGAAAAAGTGCTATTAGTGCAGGGCTCGGGTTTTAACTGGCATAATCCAGACCATTTCAGAGTAGTGACATTGCCTTATGTACATCAGCTTGAAGAAGCGATTGGACGATTAGCAAAGTTCTTAAAAACTTATCGTCAGGATTAATGTTATATCGTTAAATTTTGGCCAATTTCTTGGGTTCAAATTACACCCTCTCCCAAAGGGAGAGAGTGATGACTTCAAATATTTGGTTTGTGCAAGTGCTACATAATTTCGCAAATATGTGAGCTAAGGGAACTTGTAAAGGAGGTTCTTATGTCTGAACAAAAATCTTTCTTTCGTAAGCTGATGGAGCAATATGATCAGCTGTGCAAAGATCTTGGGGTTGAAAAGGGAGGATGCCGAGGTTGTGTGCCTGTCGTGAAATTTGATGAAGAACTAGATGATAAGAAATCATCAGAACAAGACAAATAGCAAAACAGGGGCTAATTAGCCCCTGCGTTTTGCCTGATATTAACGACGATCATCGTCCTCAAAATCATCATCTTCATCATCAAAGAATTCACCATCTTCGCCATATTCATCTTCATCGCTATCTGGATCTTCGAAATAGGTTCCCCAACCTTCGTAGATTGCACCTGCTTTCTCAATTAATGGCAGTAGCTCTTTTTGCTGAGCTGCAATTAATTCCGCTTTTAATTCGATCTCACTGACAATATCACATACGAAAATGATTTTCCCATCTTCCTCTTCAACTTCCTCTGCTTCAGAAATCTCGTAGCCAAGCTTATAAGCATCAACGACTAACTTCTCAAGTTTATCAAAGTCGTGATGAGCAATGTGATGCTCAACAATATAAAGTGCTTCAGGATCGCTACCGTCAGCTAAAAGAGACTCAATGATTTCATCAGTCTCTTGTTTTAATTCATCAACGTTATACATTTGATTTTCTCCAATTAGTGAATGTTATATATTTCTGTATATTCGTGAGCTTGTTGCTCATTTATGTTTCCTAATCCAATTAAAGATTGCTTTAACCAGTAATGTATTTCTAAGGAATATGCCTTATCTTTATTTTTATCTTCAGTCATAAATATAACATGGTGAATGTTTTCAGGGTGTAAATAAAAAAATAGAGTACTTGAAAACCCACCTATCATTGTTATGTTTAAACCTAAAAACAATAGTATTTCCATAGGAATATTATTTGGCAATATAACAATATTTTTAAAATTATCTGAAATAAGTTTATTAACTTGTTTAGAGTTAGGGTGAGCTTTAAAATAAATATTGTCGTACTCACCAATATAAAATTTCCCGTCTGGAGATATAAATTGCTGTAAATAATCCAGATGGAGCTTATTTGCAAAATTAGTGATTTCTAAATTATCTGTATTAACAGTAGTTCCAAGAAACAAGAAGCTTTTTCCTTTATTAGAAAGCAAAGGGGAAATTTCATTGAAGTCTAATTGTAATAGTTGGAACATAAAATGTTTTGCTTCATTGCTTAAGCGTTGAAACGAATCAATTTCTAGTTCTTGATAGCTTGAAATTGCATTTTGTAATGGTGCTAATTTTTCTTCTTTAATATAATCTGATCTGATTAAATGATAATGAGAAGAAAATAAATTCCCCCATAAATATCTTAGAACGATACTATTTGAAAACTCTAATTTTCCGGAGCTTAAAAATTGATTAATTTGCTCTTTTTGATGTTCAATATGATATATTAATTCATCTTTACTGATTGTGTTTGCTAATTTATATAAAGAGACTATACCTTCTGAGCCATCATCGTAAAAATTAAGTTTTACTTCAACAATATCGCTCAAATAGTTCGTTAAAACACCTAACATATTTGTTAGCATTTCTAATGAATGGAATAAGTTAAAGTGAAAATTTAATTTTACCTTCTTATGAGGAATATTATCTTCCAAAATTTGTTTAAACTTACTTTTAAAGTCCTCTAGTTTTGATACATTAACAGGTACGAAATGCAGTTTCCCTTGAGGATAACTATCTATGATTTCATCACTAATATTAAATCGCGCTAATCCAAATAAGCGAATAGTTTCTCTATCTTCTTTATGGCTAGCAAAATTAATTAAATAATTTAGGCTAGGTAAGGTAGCATAGTCTAAGAATACTTCAATAAGTTGAGTATTATTATTCTGCATTTTGTATAACAGCCTCAACAAACCAACTATCTAATTTTGCAGAAAGTTTATCAATTCCGATTTTATTTTGAGCTGAATAAGCCTCAACTTGGATATCCCCCTGGAAAGGTAGAATCGCTTCACGAACCATTTTTACTGTTTTACTGCGCGCACTTTGGCTGAGTTTATCTGCTTTAGTTAATAATAAGAGAACTGGTAATTCAGATGATACTGCCCATTCAATCATTTGTTGGTCTAAATCTTTTAGTGGGTGACGGATATCCATTAAGATTACAACACCACGCAAACATTCACGTACTTGTAAATACTCACCTAATGCTTTTTGCCATTGTAATTTCATTTGCTCTGGAACGGCTGCATAGCCATAACCCGGTAAATCGACTAATTTACAATTTGGCTCAACCTCGAATAAGTTAATTAGCTGGGTACGTCCTGGCGTTTTAGAAGTACGAGCTAAGCTTTTTTGGTTTGTTAATGCATTTAGTGCTGTTGATTTGCCTGCATTAGAGCGTCCAGCAAAAGCAATCTCAATACCAGTGTCTTCAGGTAAATGGCGAATATCAGGTGCTGAGGTTAAAAAGTGAGTTTTGTGATAATTTAATTTAATAGTTTCCATAATTCATCTTATAAGAGGGGGATTTTATACCCCACAAGTGTAGAGACTTGCTGTGCGAGTCCATATCTACATTTATTTAAATCGAATAGCTAATCCCTTTTCCCCATATTGATTAGGTTCAGGATTACCTACAAAAACGGCCCATTCCATGAATAACATTGTACCAATAAAAACTGGCATCATAATACCAAGTAGCCACTGCATCGTACCCTCTGTGCCGAATGACATAATGTAGCATAGAACTGGGACAACTAGCATAAACAGCGCCCTAGCTGAACGGTTACGATCATGTAAACGTTTAGTAATAAGTGCGATAAGGCTATAAATAGACATACTTAATGGAATAACGCTCAACCAGCTAAAAGCGCTTAGATTGACGAAAAAGTTTGCAAAGATAAATAAAAACACAAAGTTGATACCTAGTCCTTGCCAGAAGCCTTTACGATTTAAGCGCCCTTTGAAAGTAAACAGTCCTTGATACCAAATCATTACTGTAATGCCTTTTCAATTTTTTCAAATAAATCACGAGCCAGATTATCTAAACCTTTTAAGCGCTCTAGTCCACGACGCATTAAGGTTTGACGCTGTGCATCATAACGTGAAAGTTTAATCAATGGTTCAATCAAACGTGCAGCAACTTGTGGATTACTTTCATTTAGTTTCGTTAACATTTCAACTAAGAAACGGTAGCCTGAACCATCAATTGCATGGAATGCATTTGGATTTTGGTTTGCAAAGGCACCCACTAATGCTCGTACACGATTTGGATTTTTGAAATTGAAACTGCGATGCGTTAACAATGTTTGCACAATATCGAGCACATTATCATCAGGTCTGGTTGCTTGTAGAGCAAACCATTTATCCATGACTAAGCCGTCATGATGCCATTTTTCCTCGAAATCCGCTAATAGATTATCACGAATTGGCAACTGTGCTTTTGTTGATGCTGTAAGTGCTGCTAATGTATCAGTCATATTATCTGCTTGATGATAATGTTTGTGTACCAAGCTATTTCCCATATCTGTAAACGCCAGATAAGATAGACACACATTACGCAATGCGCGTTGAGCCATATCTTCAGCGACTACACGATATTCAGATAATTTATTATGGTTATACACAACAAACAGACGCTCTTTTAAAGCGCTTGCAATTTCGCGCTGCATAAAGTTGCGTACCACAGCAATTCCTGTTGGATCAATGACTTTAAATAATTCAGCAAATTCCGTTTCTTTTGGTAATGTTAAGGTTAATGCTGCAAGCTCTGGATCTTGGCTTGAGTTATCTAACACAAGTGTTAGCGCCTCAAGTAGTGATTCTGAAAATTGCATTGCTTGATCTTGTTGATAACGGCTAAGGTTTTCACGCAATTCATTACTAAACAGCATTTGAGCGGCATCCCAGCGAACAAAATCATTCTCTGCAAATTTTAATAATGTGACTAGTTGCTCAGTAGTGTAGTTATAATCTAAACGTACTGGTGCTGAAAAATCACATAATAGAGCAGGTACTGGACGTTGTGTCACATTATGGAATTCAAATGTTTGATTATCATGAATGACATCTAGTACATCACTTACAGACAATAATTCATACTGCAATTTCACTTTACGTCCATCATCGGTGTAAAGCGCCACTTTCAATGGAATATGTAAATTCACTTTCTCGATTTGATCTAAAGTTGGCGAAGTCATTTGCGCAACATGTAAACGGTAAATATGGCGTTTTTCATCATATTCATCCGCAATCGTTAATTCAGGTGTACCTGATTGGCTATACCAACGACGGAATTGAGTAAGATCGATACTAGATGCTCGCTCCATTGCTGAAACGAAGTCCTCACAAGTTGCTGCTTTTCCGTCATTTTCTGCAACATAGAGTTTCATTCCTTTTTGGAATTTATCTTCACCAAGTAAAGTGTGAATCATACGAATTACTTCTGCACCTTTTTCATATACAGTGACGGTATAGAAGTTATTCATTTCAATCACTTTTTCAGGGCGGATCGGATGTGCCATTGGGCTCGCATCTTCAGCAAACTGAACTGCACGTAATAAACGAACATCTTCAATACGTTTTGCCGAACGCGACCATAAATCAGAGGTAAATTCTTGATCACGGAATACTGTTAAACCTTCTTTCAAGCTTAACTGGAACCAGTCTCGACAAGTAATGCGGTTACCCGTCCAGTTGTGGAAATATTCGTGTGCAATCACACTTTCCACATTCATATAATCTTCATCGGTTGCCGTTTGTGGATTCGCAAGCACAAACTTAGAGTTAAAGATATTTAACCCTTTATTTTCCATTGCACCCATATTGAAGAAATCAACCGCCACGATCATATAAATATCTAAATCGTACTCTAAGCCGAAACGCTCTTCGTCCCATTTCATTGAACGTTTTAAGCTTTCCATTGCCCATGTAGCACGATTTAAGTTGCCTCTATCGACATAGATTTCGAGATCAACGACTCGACCACTCATCGTGGTAAATTTGTCTTGCAGTAGATCGAAATCCCCTGCCACTAAAGCAAATAAATAGCTCGGTTTTAAGAATGGATCTTCCCATTCCACCCAATGTGTACCATTTGGTAAATCCCCCTGTGCAATGCGGTTACCATTTGATAATAGGTACGGATATTTTTCTTTACTAGCGGTGATTTTTGTGCGGTATTTTGCAAGGACATCCGGACGATCAAGCATATAGGTAATCTGACGGAAACCTTCAGCTTCACATTGAGTACAGATGCCTTCACCAGATTGGTACAACCCTTGCAAAGATGTATTTTGTGATGGAAGTAATAGGGTCTGAATGGTTAGCTCGAACTGTTCTGCCGGAACATTCGCTAAATCTAAAGTAAGTGATTCATCATCTTTTTGATAATTTTCAAAAGTTTTACCGTCTAATTTTAACGAGACAAAGGTGAAACTATGCCCATCTAAACGAAGTTGTGTTGCTTCTGCATTTAAGCGTTTTACACTTAACGTTGAAGTGACAAGGGTTTCTTCAGGATCAAGTTGAAAATCAAGATAAATATCGGTAATAGTAAAATCAGGCTGACGATAATCTTTTCTAAATTTTGCTTTAGGTTGCATAGGATTTCCTTACGGATTTAGCGAAAAATTTATTGCGTAGTATATTGCAGTTTGAGTGTAAAGTCTAAGAACGAGTACCAAAAATTGCAGTGCCAATTCTTACCATCGTTGAACCGCATTCAATGGCACTTTGCATATCATCAGACATTCCCATAGAAAGTGTGTCAATCCCATCAAATTGCTGTTGTAACTGTTTAAAAAGCTGTTCCATTTGACGTAGTGCAATTTTTTGTAATTCAGGATCACTTTCTGGCTTTGGAATAGCCATTAAACCACGTAATTTCAAACGAGGTAATTTGCTAATTTCAGTCGCTAATTCAAATAATTGCTCTGGTGCAATTCCAGATTTTGATTCTTCATCACTGACATTCACTTGAATCAATACATTTAAAGGCAATAATTGTTCTGGACGTTGGTCATTTAATCGTTGGGCAATTTTGAGACGGTCAACTGTTTCAATCCAGTCAAAATGCTCTGCGACTAAACGAGTTTTATTTGACTGCAATGGGCCAATAAAATGCCACTCAAGCTCTTTGTTATCTGCAAAATATTGAATTTTTTCTACGCCCTCTTGTACGTAGTTTTCTCCAAAAGCAGTGTGACCAGCATCAATAACTTGCTGAATATCGGTTACTGGTTTTGTTTTGCTGACAGCGAGCAATTTCACTGCATTTTGTTTTCGTCCAGCTTCTAGGCTAATTTTTTGAATTTTCTGTAAAATTGTCGCTAAATTTTGAGAAATCGACATCATCTTCTCCAAAGGGTTATAATAGGCAAGATGATAAAACTCAACACTCTGAAAAGCAAGGAAACAGAATGGAAAGATTAGCAAAAATTAAGTTAGTGATCACTGATATCGATGGCGTTTTGACTGATGGTAGCCTCTATTACGATGAGAATGGCGAGGCATTAAAATATTTTAATGTGAAAGATGGTTTAGGTATTAAAATGCTACTTGCTTGTGGTATTCAAGTTGCGGTACTTTCTGGCGGAGATACGCCTATTTTACGCCGACGAATCAAGGATTTAGGTATTCCTTTATTCCAATTAGGTAAAATGTCAAAACGACAAGCTTGCTTTGACCTTATGGAACAAGCGGGTGTTTCTGCTGAAGAAACTGCATTTTTAGGTGATGATACTCTGGATTTACCTGCTTTTGAGGTATGTGGTTTAGCAGTTGCAGTGGGGGATGCTTTTGATTATATGCAAGCGCAAGCAGATTTAGTTCTTACTCGTAAAGGTGGGCATGCCGCATTTCGTGAGCTGTCCGATATGATTTTAAAAGCGCAGGGTAAAGAAGATGTCTATTCAACCGCAGATGGTTTTATGAGAGTTGTACATCAAATGGCGCAGTAGTATAGGATAGTTGGGGAAATATCCCCAACTACCCATATAATTAAGCAATTTTTAATTGCTTAAAGTAATCAGTAATTAATTTGCAAGCGATACGTACTTTTTCGGATTGCACTCCCTGCTGAGTCACCATATACAATGGTACAGTCGCCAATTTCCATTCGGGAAAAATTTGAATTAACTCACCGCTTGCAACATACTGTGCGACTTCTCGTTTAGGTTGAATAGAAATACCTAACCCACTCATCATCAAATTTCGGCTTGCATAGAGACTATTACAACTGATTCGATAATCAGGAAAGATCTCTCTAGTTTCATTCTCATTCCTTAGATTGAGAGACGTATAACGATTATGTAAAAAACTTATCCAATCCGCCTTGGCTAATTCATCTAGCGTTTTTGGGATCCCTTTTTCTGCAAAATAGTCACAATGCCCTACTATAATGAATTCTACTTCAAGAATCCGGCGAGCAATCATATTATCGCCTAGCGTTTCCGTACCAGCACGGATGGCTATATCAATTCTATTTTCAACTAGATCGACAATTTTATCTTCAAACATTAAATTAAGATGAAATTCAGGGTGGTTATCAATCATCGATTTAAAGACATTTGCCATTAGGCTTCCGCCCATCAATCCAGTTACACAAGTGATATTTAATTGTCCTATTGGCTGAGAGCGAATTCGTTCGACACTTTTTATTGCTTCTTCTGCACTTTTTTGCATTTGTGAGGCATGTCGATAAAATGCTTCTCCTGCACCAGTGAGAGATAATTTGCGAGTAGTACGATGTAATAATTTTATTTTTAGATGATTTTCAAGTTTTTGAATAGCTTGAGTAACTGCCGATGGCGTTGTTAGTAGTTTTTCTGCCGCAGCCTGCATAGAACCTTGTTCTACAACTGTTACAAATACATTCATAGCTTTGTAGTCGTACATATATTTATCCTGATAGTTTATTAAGTTTCACTAAAGAGTGAATTAAGTAATGTAGTAATGATCAGTTTTAAAAAAAAGCTTAAACTTACGAATGACAAGTAAGTGAATATATAAGTCGCTTACCTTTTAAACTCATAAGCAAATTTTAGGAAACTTTATGAATCAAATGTTAGAAAATCTTCGTCCAGCTGCATTTTTATTAGTGCGTGTTGTTATTGGTTATATGTTCTTATTGCACGGCACAGCAAAATTCTTTGAATTTCCAGTATCAATGACTGGCGGTAATGGTAGCGTAGAATTATTTTCTCAAATGGGTTTCGCAGCAGTGCTAGAAATCGTTGGTGGAATCTTATTTGCATTAGGCCTATTCACTCGTCCAGTTGCATTCTTATTATGTGGCATGATGGCTTATGCTTATTTTATTGTACACGGTGCCCAAGGTAGTATTTTCCAACCAATGTTAAATAGAGGCGAACTAGCTGCAATGTACTCGGTAGCATTTTTAGTATTCGTATTTACGGGTGCTGATAAATTATCATTAGACCAAAAGATTTTTGGTAAAAACTAATTTTTAGAGGGCGCTTTGATGGCGCCCTTTTTATATTTAAGCAACAGTATGGGGGCAACTAAACGGAATCTCCTTTGTCCATTGATTGTAATACCCCAAGTTCTTACCGTAAGAATTATCACACACTTCATTTGGAATTTCTAACAAACAAGAAAAAATATGTCCGTGTAAGCGACTTGTTACAACTAAATCATAGCTTATAAAAATTTGACGGACTCTTTCAATCACTTCTAGACTATAGCGATACCACATCTTATTTACTCGATTTTTTAAGAAAGTTAAATTAAAGCGATTTGCGAATGTCGCTAAACGACTGCAAAAAAGCTCATATTTATGATCTCGTACAGTTAGAATATCTTCCCAGTCTTTTACCGTTGCTTCATTTGATAAACTTGATCTAATTTGTTGCTCAAGATTGCTCTTTTCAATATCTTTACGTAGAAAGTAAAGCACATTTTGAGGCTTGTCTTCGGACTCTACTTTTTTAGTTTGTAAACTCCCATAGAGTTGGTGTGCCATATCAGGTGACAATGCAACATTATCTGAAAAGTGGTTTTTTAACAGATTAAATGTTGAAATATCGCGTGCAAATAAGTGGCAGTCAGGATGAGATTTAAAAATCTTTGCTGATTTTTCCATTGCTTGCTGATTTGAAAAATGTGCAGTTTGTGGCATCACAATCACTCGGTTATTTGGGAATGCCTGTACGATATCTTCACGTAATTTTTGGATCAACGGATAGAGATCACCAAAATTTCCACCACCATGGCAAATAAGTGTCGTATTCGGATGAATGTATTTTTTTACTTCATTTAGGTCAAAGCTTTGTAAGCAACGTCTTAAACGGATATTGATATTGTAATCTTTAAAAAAGGCTTCTGTTCCCGCATAGATCAAAAGATCCCCTACATTTAAATGCAGAGGATAGTCAAAATAGAGAACATCATCTTTATCTATAATGAGTTCATTAATCTTACTAAGTTGTTGTTTCAAATCTATTAATACATTGTTCATTGTTGCTTTTCCGAATAAAAAATAAAACGTGCTATTAGAACATAAAAATTGCGATATAGTTCGTAAATTATGAAGAAAATTTTTATTCTGCCTTTATAATACGCAACTAGTTCAATTTAGAGAAGAAGACACTTATGTTTTTGATTACAAAACTTATTACGGCCATGATTTTGCCTCCTTTTATTGTCATCGTATTACTTCTATTAGCTTTAGTTTTGGCAAGGTTTAGTTATAAAAAACTAAGCTATACTTGTACTTTACTTAGTATCGTTATTCTTTATGTTGTCAGTATTCCCTATACTGCGCAAAAATTACAAGATAGTCTAGTAGAAGAGGATAATCTCTCTATTGCTGATTATAAGCAGGCACAGGCAATTGTATTATTAGGCGGAGGGCTACGTGATAGCCATGAATTGTATGGACGTCTTGCTGTTCCTCAAGTTGCGCTTGAGCGTTTACGTTATACTGCTTATTTATATCAGGAAACAAGATTGCCAGTTTTAATTACAGGTAGTAGTCCAAATGGTAATTCTGAAGCTAAAGTCATGGCGCATGAGTTGGAGTTGTTTTTTCACACACCTACAGAATGGTTAGAAGAACACGCTCTTACCACGATTCAAAATGCACAATTTACTAAAGAAATTTTAGCTAAACAGCAAATTAATAAAATTATTCTGGTGACTAATCAATGGCATATGTTACGCGCGAAATTATTGTTTGAACGAGCAGGTTTTGAAGTATTGCCTGCAAGCATTGGTAATGGAATTACCCCAGATTCTTATGAGTTAAACTTAATGCATTTTATTCCACAAGCAGGAGCAATGGCTTCAACAATGCAAGCCTTAAAAGAGTGGGTTGGTTATTGGAAGGAGAAGTAAAAAAGTGTTGAAGGATAAACCAATTGTATCGAATCAATATGGTGCATTGGTTATGGCATTTGTACCATTTATCTATGCAATCTTTAAAGCCCATTTTATACTGCCGCTGTTTTGGTTAGGGCTTGCATGGTTATTTCTGTACCTATTTTCTTATCCATTTTTTGCCATTTTTAGCAAAAAGCATACACAGCCATATAAAAAATGGGCTGGAATTTATATTGGAATAAGTACGTTATTTGCCATACCTGTGGTTATGTATGATTGGACTATTTTGCAATTTATCTTACCAATCTTACCGCTTGCTGCGGTGCAAATCTATTTTGCAAAGAAAAGAGATGAGCGGAATTTGATCAATGATATTGCTGGAATAGCAACCTTTGGTATTATTGGGATGGCTGCATTCTACTTAGTAACACAGCAATATAATTGGGAAATCTTTATTCATCCTACCTTGTTTTTTATTGCAGGTACTTTTTATGTAAAAAGTGTCGCTCGAGAACGTAAAAATCCAATATACAAAAAATGGAGCTTAGGATTACATTTAGGTTTTTTCTTGTGTTATCTTGGGTTGGGAATGGTGAGTATTGCCTTATCTTATGCGCTGGCAAGTTTACGAGCGGTTATCGTTCCTTACCAAAGATTGAGTATTAAGCAAGTTGGAATGCTTGAATTTATTGTTGTGGCAGGATTGATGGTCGGGTTATATTTTAGCTAGAGAAAATAGGAGCTTAAATTAATAAGCTCCTATTAAATTATTAGAAAAATATTCCTACGGCTAACCACACCCAGATGATGCTAACTATTGGTCCTAATAAACCAATGATAACACCACCTAATCGGAATTCAGATTGCTGAATTAAGCCTGTACTAAATGCAATTGCATTTGGCGGTGTTGATACAGGTAAAAACAGTGCACATGAGGCACTTAAACCGATTACCAAAGGTAAAATAATTGGATTCACATCAGCCCCTACGACCGCTAGCAGCGATAGTGCAACAGGAATTAAAATGGTTGTTGCGGCGGTATTACTCATAAAATTAGAAAGTAGTACGGTGATAAAACCAAAGAGAATTAATAGCGCAGTAAAACTTAACTGAATATGGCTGATTTTCCCTACAAAATGAGCTGCAATACCTTGTTCTTCAATAGCTAATCCTAGCGCTAAACCACCTGCAACAAGCATCAGCGTATCCCAAGGAAGCTTACGAATATCGTCTGAATCCAGAATACCCATCATAGTTAAGCCAACTATTGGAATGCCTGATGCTGCCGCAACAGGAATTCCAAGCCATTTTGCAAATAACCAACAAAATAGCGTGATCGCAAGGATAACAAGCACAATCCATTTCTGAGTCTTTTCTTCTTCGCTAAATTCAGTTTTGATGTTATCCAAAAAGTCAAAATGCAGGTTCCCCTGATTTGTAATTCGGTAACGTACTAATAGCACTTTCCAAAAAATGTAAAGTAGTAGGAATGCAATTGGGGCTCCAATTACCATCCATTCAAGGAATGAGATTGAATATCCAGCATTTTCTAACGCACCTACTGCAATTGCATTTGGAGGGGAACCTATAATAGTTCCCATTCCGCCAATAGATGCTGCTGCAGGAATACCAAGTAATAGCGCTCGAGAAAAGTTAGCTTTTTTATCAAGACTAGCAAAAATTGGACTGACTGTTGCAATCATCATTGCAGTTGTTGCCGTGTTACTCATAAACATTGACATAACAGCTGTCACAAGCATTAATCCCCATAATACATTACGTGGATTTTGGCCAAAACGTGGCAATACTCGCTTTAGTAAAAGTACATCTAATTCTGTCTTTTTCATTGCTTCAGCAAGAAAAAAACCGCCCAAAAAAAGCCAAATAACATTATCAGACCATGTTTGAAGATATTTAGCATGACTATGTTCGGAATCCATTCCCATAATGAGAACAAGACATCCGATGATTAAAATTCCAACTGCAAAAGGTGGAATAGCTTCTGTTATCCATAATGAAATAGCTAAAAACAGCAATGCAATCACATAAAGTTGTGTCTGAGTAAAAATAGGCTCAGCTAAGAAAGTTGCCATTAAAAAAGCAAATAAGCAAGAGCCGATAAAGAACAGCACCTTGCGTTTTCTTGCTAGCGCTAAAGGATATTGAGTTAGCTTCTTCAACGAAGCATATCTAGAATCAGACATACAGCCTCCGTAAATTACAACAGTTTACATTCTATCTGAAATTGCAATATAAATCTGTGATACTTTTCACAGACTCAAAAAAATAGCGACTTAGGTAGGTCGCTATTTTTAATCTATTTTAATTTTAATTTCTTACCAACGATAATTTTATTATTTTTTATTCCATTGAGTTCGCTCAATTTTTCTGGCGTTGTTTTATACATACGCGCAATAGAATAAAGAGTTTCATCTTGTTGAACAACATGGAATTTAGCATTTGGATCTGTTGTTTTGGCTTTTGAAGATGCCTCTGCTTTTGCTGAACTTGGCTTCTCTTGAACTTTATCTTTAGTATCTTGAGTTTTAGCATCTTTAATAAGCTTGTCTTTTACTGCTACTTTTGTATCTGTTTTTGGTGTTGACTGTTTAGATTCGTCCGCTTTCTTCTCTTGTTTCGTTTCTTTGTAAACTGCTTTGGTTCCTGTTTTAGGCATTTTGGCACGATAAGCCACTAAACCATTATAAATAGCACGAGCAATTTTTTTGCGATAAGCACTTGTTGCTAAGCGTTGTTCTTCAGTTGGGTTCGATAAGAATCCCGTTTCTACTAAGATAGAAGGGATATCCGGCGAACGCAATACGCTTAAGCTAGCATGCTGTGGTGAGCTTTTTACCAACTGAGTTACATTATTTAATTTACTTAAAACAGTTTTTCCAAGCTCATAGCCTGCGCGTTGTGAATGTGAAAATTGTAAATCAAGTACAGTTTGGTTTAGGTAACGTTCATTATTATTTGATAAAATAGATCCTGCCCCACCAAGCAACTCAGATTGCTTTTCATGTTCTTCAAGCCAAATACCCATCTCATCATTTGCACGACGATTTGATAGCACCCAAACCGATGCTCCTTTCAAATTTTGCGAGCTTGGTGATGAGTCAGCATGAATGGAAATGAGCAAGTTCGCTTTATTTTTACGAGCGATCTCAGTACGTTGTGGTAATTGAATAAAATAATCACCACTGCGAGTCATCACCCCTTTAAAATTAGGATCGGCATCCAGTAACGCTTTTAATTCACGAGCAATAGATAAAGTTACTTCTTTTTCTTTTAAGCCAATCGTCTTACCAATCGCGCCAGGATCTTTACCTCCGTGTCCTGCATCAATAGCGATGACTGTTCGCGCATAACTAGAAACGCTGAGTAATAAACTGATTAAGCCAATTCCTAAGCTCTTAAAAAATTTGTTATTCATTGATTCACCTAATAAACAAGCGGTTTAATCCGCTAAAAAATTTGCAACTAGTAGTTTACCAGCTTCGGTTTGAGGTTGAAGTTCGATATGTCTACCTGTTTGTGCATAATCAATTTGCACAATAATGTCCGCTTGAGGAATCATTCCCTCGCCACGGCTCGCCCATTCTAATAGGCAGAGTGTTTGTGGGCGAAAATAATCTCGAATCCCCATAAACTCAAGCTCTTCTGGAGCTGCTAAACGATACAGATCAAAATGATAAACTGCATAGGGCGTAAGCTGATATTCTTCAACCAAAGTGTATGTTGGACTTTTCACATTACCTTGGTATCCAAAGGCTCGCACAATACTGCGAGTAAGAGTCGTTTTACCCGCGCCAAGTTCCCCATTTAAATAAATCACTAATGAATTTTGTGAATCTTGTGCAAGATACTGCTGAAATTTAACCGCTAGTTGCTGCCCAAACTGCAACATTAGCTCTTCATTCTCAAAATATTGGCTATAAGTCGTCATTGTTATCTAATTTAATAAAGTGTTCACGATAAAATTTGAGTTCATTAATTGATTCACGAATATCATCTAATGCAAGATGAGTATTGCTTTTAGTGAACTGTTTTAACATTTCAGGTTTCCAGCGGCTTGCAAGCTCTTTCAGTGTACTCACATCTAAATGACGATAGTGGAAATACTCGGCGAGTTCAGGCATGTATTTATATAAAAAACGTTTATCCTGCGCAATGCTGTTACCACAGATTGGTGATGCACCTTTTGGTACCCATTTCTTCAAAAAATCAATAGTTTGAAGCTCTGCTGCTCGCTCGGTTAATTTACTTTGCTTAACGCGTTCAACTAAGCCATTTTCAGTATGTGTTTTTACACACCATGCGCTCATTTTACTTAATAATTCATCAGATTGATGAACGGCGAGGACAGGACCTTCGGCTAAAATGTTGAGATCTTTATCGGTAACGATTGTTGCAATTTCAATAATGCGTTCTTTTTCTGGATCTAAACCTGTCATTTCTAAATCGATCCAAATTAGATTTTGTTTATCTTGAGACATATGTTATTCCATTTATATTTTTTTAAGATTTTTGATCTGATAGCGCTGTGTATACAGGCTCTGGCACAAATCGTTTTACATCACCATTATGGCGATAGATTTCACGTACCATGGTTGAAGACAAATAACGCCATTCAACAGATGGTGGAAAAAATACAGTTTCTAAGCCACTCGCCAATTTATCATTTAATTGTGCCAGCTGAATTTCATATTCAATATCATCACTGCCACGCAATCCACGAATGAGGCTCATCACGTTATGTTGTTTGGCAAGATCTGCGAGTAGCCCACTAAACCCAATCACTTCAATATTATGAAGGTGAGCACAACTTTGTTCTACCAATTGAACGCGTTGTGTAAGATCAAATAACGGTTGTTTACTTGGGTTCTTGGCAACAGCAATAATCACTTTGCCAAATAATGTTGATGCACGTTGAATAATATCTAAATGGCCATTGGTAATGGGATCAAAAGTCCCAGCATAAAGTACTGTTTGTGTCATATTTGTGATTATTTTTCTAAATAAGGAGCTAGTAATTCAAGATGGCGTTTTAATGCACCTTGATTCTCTTTTAAAACATTGTAACCAGCTTGGCTAATTTTTTTTCCTTCCATTGGATGTTGAAGTAAATAATCTACGGCTTCAGCGAGTATCTCGTGATTACTTTCAATTTCAATGACACCATTTACATTACGCAATTTTGTAAAAATTTCAGGAAAATTATACGTATGTACACCGGAAATTACAGGAAGTTCAAAGGCAATTGGTTCTAATGGATTATGTCCGCCATGTTTGATTAGACTACCACCTACAAAAGCTATTTGGGCTAACCCATAGAGCGTCATCATCTCACCCATAGTGTCTCCTAATAATAAATTTACTTTATCAGGAATAGGTTGATTATTAGAGCGTTTTATGTAGTCTAGTTCCGATTTTTGGATTAAATTTTCCACCGATTCAAAACGTTCTGGGTGACGAGGCACGAGAATCAAGATTAAATCAGGGTATTTTCTCAGTAATACTTTGTGAGCATCTAAAATAATTTTTTCCTCACCTTCGTGAGTACTACCAGCAATCCAAACCAATCGATGATTAAAATTTAATTGTTCGCGAGTTAAAATGATTTTTTCGCGTTGAGCTGGGCTAATTTCTAAGTCAAATTTAAGATTTCCAGTATTGATTAATAACTTTGGACTATAGCCCAATGACAAATATCTATCAGCACTTACCTGATCTTGCGCCAAGATAAGATTAATCTCACTCAACATATTCTTAATTGGGGTCTTAATCCATCCATAGCGTTTAGCTGAGCGAGGCGATAAACGAGCATTAGCAATAATAAATGGGATCTTATTTAGATTCATTTGGCGAATAAGATTCGGCCATAATTCAGTCTCAATCACAATAAAAGTTTTTGGTTGAACAAATTTCAAAAAACGATTAATTGAAGAAGGTAGATCATAAGGCAAATAAAAATGAGAAACTGTTTTCCCAAAAGCCGCTTTTACTCTAGTAGACCCTGTAGGAGTTACTGTTGTAACTGTAATAGGTAAGTCAGGATATTTTTCTAGGATTGCTTTGATCATTGGTGTTGCAGCAATAACTTCTCCGACAGAAGCTGCATGTACTACAATACCGTTTGATTTAGGTGGAAGTAATTTTCCATAAAAGCCATAACGTTCTAGTAACCTTCTTCTATAGCCTGATTGTTTTAAGCCCTTTTTAAGCATTAATAGCAAAATAAAAGGCTGTAAAATGTACATTAGTGTAGTATAAAAAATTCGTAGCATATTCTTTTTAATTTCTTTTTGTCATTATTCAAATTCTAACTCCACGGCATTTTCGCCAAGTAGATCTTTTAATTTACTCAACATCTCTTCTTTTGGGGTAACACGCCATTCTACGCCACTACGCAATAACACACGCCCTTCAGGGCTTTGATAGTAGAAATGTAGTGGCAGAATCCCTGCCTTATTTGGTTCAATAATTGCAGTTAATTCTTTAACGAAGCTTGGTGTCAGTTGCTCTTGATAGATCGCTAATGCAAGACTTTTTGCATAACGCGAGCGAACATCGTCCAGAGTACTAATTTCACGGGCAGACATTTTCAAACCGCCACTAAAATCATCGTGTTGAATTGATCCTGTTGCAACAATAATTGAATCTTTTTGCATTAAATCGCCATACTGCTCTAATGCTTCAGAAAATAGCGTAATATCTAATTTACCCGAACGATCTTCGATAGTTGCGATACCAATACGGCTACCACGCTTAGTTACTGCAACACGAGAAGCCATTACAATACCAGCCACTGTTGTGGTTTGGCCACGATAAGTCGGCTGTAATTCATTTAAGCGATTCGGCGCATAGTGCGAAATCTCTTTTAAGAAACGCCCGATAGGATGTCCACTTAAATATAAGCCTAAAGTCGTTTTTTCGCCTTCAAGGATTTTTTCTTCAGTCCATTTTGGCGTATTCGCATAGGCAATTTGCACTTCTTCAGGAGTTTCGGTTAATACCCCAAACATATCCGATTGTCCAAGAGCTTCCATTTTGCTGTGCTGATCTGACGCTTTTAATGCATCTTCAAGATTTTTCATAATCGCAGCACGGTGCGGGCCTAATTTGTCGAATGCCCCCGACATAATTAAGCCTTCAAAAGTACGGCGGTTAATTTTTTTCAGATCAACACGTGCGGTTAAATCGAATAGATCTTTGAAAATCCCGTCTTTATTACGAGCTTCAATAATCGCATCAATCGGGCCTTCGCCCACACCTTTGATTGCACCTAAGCCATATACGATTTCGCCTTTTTCATTGACGCTAAAGCGATGTTTACCACTGTTTACATCAGGCGGCACAACGGTTAAGCCCATATTGATACATTCATCATATAGGCCAACAATTTTATCGGTGTTATCCATCTCTGATGTCATTACCGCAGCCATAAACTCCGCAGGATAGTGCGCTTTAAGCCAAAGAGTTTGGTATGAAACTAACGCATAAGCCGCTGAGTGAGATTTGTTAAAGCCGTAGCCTGCAAATTTTTCTACAAGGTCGAAGATCTTCATTGCAAGATCGCCTTTAATGCCTTTTTCTACCGCGCCTTTTTCAAAGATCTCACGTTGAGCAGCCATCTCTTCAGGCTTTTTCTTACCCATTGCTCGGCGTAATAAGTCCGCTCCGCCGAGAGTATAACCTGCTAATTCTTGGGCGATCTGCATTACCTGTTCTTGATAAACGATAACCCCATAGGTTGGTTCAAGAATCGGTTTTAAACATTCGTGCTGATACTGTTTATCAGGGTATGACACTTCTTCATTACCGTGTTTACGGTCGATAAAGTTCTGCACCATTCCCGATTCCAATGGACCCGGACGGAACAGCGCCACTAACGCGATAATATCTTCAAAACAGTCTGGTTTTAAACGCGAGATCAAATCTTTCATCCCACGCGACTCTAGCTGGAATACCGCTGTAGTTTTTGATTTTAATAAAAGATCGAAAGATTTCTTATCATCTAACGGAATACTCTCAATGCGCACAGGCGCTTTGCCTTCACGCTCTAAGCGTTGGTTGATCATCTCCAACGCCCATTTGATAATGGTTAGAGTACGTAAGCCCAAGAAGTCAAACTTCACAAGGCCAGCATATTCAACATCATTTTTATCGAAGTGAGTAACTGGGTGTAAACCTTCTGAATCGCAATAAAGTGGTGAGAAGTCCGTAATCGCCGTTGGCGCAATTACCACGCCCCCTGCGTGTTTACCTGCATTACGGGTAACCCCTTCCAAACGGCGCGCCATATCAATTAGTGCTTTTACTTCTTCGTCAGCATCATAAACTTCTTGTAATTTTGGCTCTGCATCAAAGGCTTTGGCAAGTGTCATACCGGGATCGGGCGGAATGAGCTTAGAGATACGATCGACAAAGCTGTAAGGATGTCCTAATACACGCCCCACATCGCGAATAACCGCTTTTGCCGCCATAGTACCAAAGGTAATAATCTGAGATACGGCTTGGCGACCATAAGTTTCTGATACGTGTTCGATCACACGATCTCGACCGTCCATACAGAAATCGACGTCGAAATCGGGCATTGAAACACGTTCAGGATTTAAGAAACGCTCAAAGAGTAAGTCGAATTCAAGGGGGTCTAAGTCGGTAATTTTTAATGCATAAGCCACTAATGAACCGGCACCAGAACCACGTCCTGGCCCTACAGGAATATCATTGTCTTTCGACCATTGAATGAACTCCATTACGATCAAGAAGTAACCAGGGAAGCCCATTTGGTTGATAACGTCTAATTCAACCTGTAAACGCTCATCATATTCTGGGCGGCGCTGTTTACGCACTTCAGGATCAGGGAATAAGAACTCTAAACGCTCTTCTAAGCCTTCACGCGATTTTTGTACTAAGAAATCTTCAGTAGAAAGCTCGCCCGTTGGGAAATTCGGTAGAAAGTATTCGCCTAAACGAATCGTTACATTACAGCGTTGAGCAATTAATACCGTATTTTCAACCGCTTGCGGAAGATCAGCAAATAGCTGAACCATTTCATCTTCACTACGGAAATATTGTTGCGCTGAATATTTTTTCGGACGTTTAGGATCGTCTAAAGTATAGCTATCGTGAATTGCCACACGGATTTCGTGTGCTTCAAAGTCATCTTCATTTAAGAAAACAACATCATTGACAGCAACGAGCGGAATTGCAAATTTTTGCGCAAATTTAACCGCTTGTTGAATATAGCGTTCTTCATCACTACGCCCTGTACGGCATAGCGATAGATAATAATGATTTGGATAGTATTGTTGATAAAAAGCGAGTAATTGCTCCGCTTCGCTTTCATTATCTTTAAGTAAAGCCTTACCAACATCGCCAAAGCGACCACCAGAAAGGATAATTACCCCTTCGTTATGTTCTGCCAACCACTCTTTTTCGATAACCGGAAAATCAACATAGCCCTGTTGATATGCTTTGGAAAGCAAAACAGTGATGTTGTAATAGCCCTTATTGTTTTTTGCGATTAGGGTAAGATCGAAAAAGTCTTCACTTTCAGGTTCTGGGCGAATTTTTACATCCGTTGCGACAATCGGTTTAATACCTGAACCTAACGCTTCGCCATAAAAGCGCACTAAACCACAGAAGTTGCTGAAATCACTCAACGCCATTGCCGCCATATTATTGGCAACACAAGCCTTAACCAATGGTTTGACTTTCGCCACACCATCAATCATTGAGAAATCACTGTGTACTTTTAAATGAACAAAACGCGGTTGAGACATAATAATTTAAAGTAAATGGGAGAAGAACTCACAGAATGAAAATTGATATAAGATGAGGATTTTAAGCTAATTTAGTAAAATAATAAATAGCACCTTTTGATTTGCATTTTTAAGGCTATTTAGATAGAATTAACTGTAAAAAAATACATTATTTAGAGTTTTAGAATAAATGAAAGATTGTAATAAAGAGAATAAATTAACTGTTATAGATCTATTTTGTGGCTGTGGGGGGCTGTCTTTAGGTTTCATACAAGCTGGATTTAATGTTGTATTAGGAATAGATGCGTGGAAAGATGCAATTACAACATTCACAGCAACCCATAAAGGAGCTAAAGGTATCGTTGCTGATTTGTTTAATGAAAAAGCGAAAGATATTGCAGATAAAACAGGTATTTCACAAGTAGATATAATTATTGGAGGACCTCCTTGCCAAGGCTTTTCTATAGCTGGAAAGCGAATGATTGATGATGAAAGAAATCAACTTTACAAGTCATTTGTTGAGTTTGTTAATTTTTATCAACCAAAAGCCTTTTTAATGGAAAATGTTCCCAATATGATGTCAATGGGAAAAGGCGCTATTAAAGAACAGATCACTCAAGATTTTGAATCTATTGGCTATCATGTTAGCAGTAAAATTTTGCTAGCATCAGATTTTGGCGTACCACAAAATCGTCGTAGAGCATTTTTCATTGGTTTTAAAAAAGAGTGTAATTTTGAATTCCCTGAGCCAACAACTAAAAAGCATATTACATCCTTTGAGGCCATTTCAGATTTACCAGATCTATCTGTAATGGATGGAGATATTTATCCTCTCCAAGCCGAAAGCCAATATCAGAAGATGATGAGAGCTAACAGTAAAGGATTATATAATCATCAATTAACTCAACATAATGAAAAAACAATAGAGACCATTGCCCTTGTTCCTGATGGTGGAAATTATAAATCTCTACCGGAAGAATTGCGTGAAACTCGTAAAGTAAATATTGCTTGGACAAGACTTAATAGTCAGAAACCTAGTTTTACCATTGATACAGGGCACAGGCATCATTTTCATTATAAATTTAATCGAGTTCCAACAGTTAGGGAAAGTGCACGAATTCAGTCATTTCCCGATAGTTTCATATTTTTAGGTACAAAGACAAGCCAATATAAACAAGTTGGTAATGCTGTTCCGCCGTTATTAGCTAGAGCTTTAGCATTAAAAATGAAGGAATATCTATGAATATAATCTATAAAATCCCAGATAAATATTTTTTCCGCTTACACCATATTAGACCTAGATTTAAAAATAATGTTGAAGAGGTTTTACTTTATGTTGCAACATCAATTTCAGATTTGCCTAAGTTGCCTAAAAAGATCTTCGATCAGGAATTAAATGAAGTATTATTTAAATTTGGTAAAAATAATACAGCAAGTAAGAAAACAATTGATAACTGGAGAACGGAAATTTCAGCATTATTCTCATTTATACAAGAGGATGATGATATTCAATATTCTGGAAAAATGGCTAGGCGATTAGCTGAAAATCAGTATTTGGATGAGTTTTTCAATTATTTTCTTTATTCATTCCAATATCCAGCAGGGCATATTACTAATTACAATGTTATTAGTCAGATACAATCAGGGATAAAATTTAAACCTTGTAAATTTATTTTAGAACTATTTACTGCTGGTAATAAATTACAAGAAAATTTTTATTTAACAGCAGAAGAACTCACCTTTTGTGCCTATTTTGATTTACGTGTTACTCAAGGAAATCGGACTGCAAAAGAAGTTGCTCAATTAATTTTGGATAATCGTAAACATAAAGTTGAATATGATATTAAATATGAACAACTAAAAACGAATAAAGGTGAATATCCATCAAAAGGAGATATAACACGTTATGCAGGGGACATTTTAGATTATATGACTCTTGCTAACTTATTAAAAACTAAGGGGACTGGATATTTTTATTATTTAAATAGTACAAATTTGGTTCAAATTAACAAACATTTACAGAATGATGAATGGTTTTCTCTCTATGATAAATACTATTATCAACAAGATATATCAGCATCCGAAATCCGTCATTTAGAAAAAGATTGGTTCGATTATGTTAATAGTTTTGAATACATAGATGAATTTTCCCCTCGTTTAGATGCTCAAGAAAGTGCTGATATATCTGCATTAGTTCAAGAATATTACGGTCATTTAAGAACTAAAAATTTACCTACTAAAATATTTGGTGACTATGGTGAAACGCTTATTTTAGCTCACGAATATTTAAGAACAAAAGAAAGTTCTAATCGCCAACATTTAATTAATAAGATTCCAACTCAATTAGGCGTTGGGTATGATCTACAAAGTATAGAAATTGAACGAAATAAGCGTTACATTGAGGTGAAAACGACAAAGTCTAAAAAAGCTTTAAATAGTAACCGCTTCAAGCTTACTCCAAATGAGTGGGATAGTGCAGAAACATTAAGAGAGCATTATTTCATCTATTATTTAGTAATTAATGAAAATGGGAAAAATATTTTTATGATTCAAGATCCTGTTAAACAATATCAATTAGGAAATATAAAAATTGATAATAATTTTACCGTTGAGTTTTTACCTCAAGCTGGTCAATGGCAAAAATTAATGGAAGTAACATGTTAAAAGTAGCATCATTATTTTGTGGGTGTGGTGGTATGGATTTAGGGGTTAAAGGGGGATTTGATTATTTAGGAAATACCTATGCTCAATTGCCATTTAAAACGGTTTATGCAGTTGATAATGATCCTTATGCGACTACAATTTATAATGCCAATTTTCTTCATCCTGCAGAAACGAAAGATGTTAGGGATATTATTCCATCTGAAGTTCCTGAGCATGATATTCTTCTTGGTGGATTTCCTTGCCAATCTTTTTCTATTGTGGCACAAAATCCTCCACGTTTAGGATATAAAGATGAAAAAGGAAAACTCTTTTTTGAAATGGTTAAAGTATTAAAAGAAAAGAAACCACGTTTTTTTATTGCTGAAAATGTAAAAGGTCTTCTTTCTGCTAATAATAAGAAAGCATTTCCAATGATTATTCAAGAATTTGAAAATGCTGGCTATCATATTAAGTATAAATTGTTAAATTCATCTGAATATGGTATTCCGCAAAAAAGAGAACGTATATTTATTATTGGTTTTAGAGATCTTGTTGATTTTGATAAATTTGAGTTTCCAGAAACGACAACTTTAGAGAATAAGGTTCCTTTGAAATTAGCGATTGACGAACAGGCAAATTATGATGAAAAATGGTTTTTTAGCCAAAAAGCTGTAGAAGGCATGCTTAGAGTCAGAGAAAAAATGAATAAGGGAAGAGTCCAAGATTTAGAGCAACCTTGTAATACGATTAGTTCACATTTGGCAAAAGTGAGTTTGAATGGAACAGATCCTGTATTGATGGTTGATAATCGTTATCGCCGTTTTTCACCACGAGAAGCTGCTAATATTCAATCTTTTCCACATTCTTTTAATTTTGATGTTGTATCAGACATACGAAAATATAGAGCGATTGGTAATGCAGTTCCCCCCGTTTTAATGTGGCATATTGCTAATGCTTTACAAAAAATTGTAAGTAGTCGTTTTTCAAATAAAGACGAACAACTAAAATCATTTTAAAAATTAAAAGGGCGTAAAGCCCTTTTAATTTATCTAATCTCGCTTTTTATTGAGTAACCACCACACAATAGTAACACATAACACACTCGGTATTAGCGCGCCTATTGCAACAGGCAACCAGCTAATCACAAGACTTAAATTACCAAATACAATATTGGCAACATAGAAAATAAAGCCTGCGATAATACCAATAACAACTTTTGCCCCCATAGTACTGCTACGTAGTGGACCAAAGATAAAAGAGATTGCTAGTAACATCATTACCGCCATTGATACTGGTTGGAATATCTTACGCCAGAAGGTAATTTCAAAACGTTTAGGATCCTGCCCAGTCTCCTTCAGGAAACCAACATAATCGGCTAAACCAGAGATTGAAAGTGATTCTGGTCGTAGAGATACAACACCTAATTTACTTGGGGTAATAGTTGTTTGCCAAACTTGATCTTTTTCTTTTGCTTGAACAATAGTTTCTTCACCAATTGTTGATTTTTGAACTTGCTGTAAAATCCATCCTTTTTCGTCATTATGAATAGCTTTATTAGCTCGCATAATTGACTTTAATTCACGTTTATCAAATTCATAAATTAAAACATTATTTAGCTCTTTTTCGCTTTTAAGCTGGCGGATGTAGATAAAATTATTGCCATCTTTAGCCCAAAATCCAGCTGTTGTTGCTAGCATCGAGCCTCCACTTTGTGCGATAGAGCGCATATTACGCGCAAATTGTTCCGTTTGAGGCACGCCCCATTCCCCAATAATCATCGTAAAAAGAACAAGTGGGATCGAAGTTTTCATTACCGCCAATCCAATGCGGAAGCGAGAAAAACCTGATGATTGCATAACAACCAATTCACTACGGCTCGCAAGGTTTCCTAATCCAAGCAATGAACCTAGGAGAGCTGCCACAGGGAAGAATGATTCTATATCGCGTGGAATCGTTAAGAAAGTATAGTAAGCGGCTTTTAAAGCATCGTAGTTACCGGTTCCAACTGAACGAAATTCTTCAACAAATTTGATAATAGCGCCCAAGCCAACCAGCATAAATAGCACTAACATGATCGCGGATAAAATCGTTTTACCAATATAACGTTCTAAAATATTCATTATTTAGCTCCACTTAAACGATAACGTAGCGCCGACATAAATTTGCTGTCCCAACTATTTAATACAATACCTAAAATTAAGAATCCAACAGAAACAAGAGGCATAATTAAAGAGCTATCCACTTTGCCTGAGCTACCAGCTGATTTTAACGAACTCTGTAATAAGAAATAGATTAAGTAGAGTAGTAGTGCTGGTAATAATTTCGCAAAGCGACCTTGACGTGGGTTTACGCTACTCATTGGTACCGCTAACAATGCCATTAATGGTACCGCAAAAATTAATGCAAAACGCCACTGTAATTCAGATTTTGCCTCAGGGCTATTGTCATCAATTAACTTTTTGAAATCTGCACGTTGAACTAATTTTTCATCAGTTTCGACATCTTGATACCCAAGATAAGCAGTGTAATTATCAAAATGTGAAATACGGAAATCCGCAGTTTGTGGTGTACCTTCATAACGTTGGCTATTGGTTAAAGTTAATAGTTGATCACCATTTGGTAAACCTTTTAATTCTCCCGATTCAGCCACTACTACAGAAGGTTTATTTTTTTTCTGTTGGTCTGGTTGAAACACATAAATATCATTCAATTTATTTTCTTGAATATTATCAATAAATAGCACATAACCATTTGCAGACATAAATTGTCCAGCTGAAAGTGCAGCAAAACGAGGGTTTGCTTTCGCTTCTGCTAGAATCTCACTCTGTTTATTAATCGCCCAAGGTGTTAGCCAAAATACGTTATAGGTGGCTAGGACAGTAGTGAATATTGATAAAAATAGTGCAACTTTAACTAATAGACTTTGCCCCACTCCACAAGCTCGCATAACCGTAATTTCACTTTCGGCATAAAAACGACCTAAAGTCAGTAAAAGTGCCACAAATAGTGATAATGGCAACATAAGTTGTGCCATGGTTGGCATACCTAATCCAAGTAGATGCAATACTAAATCAGTAGGCACACGCCCACTGACTGCTGAATTCAATACTCGGACTAATTGTTGGCTAAAAAAGATTACTAACAATATGAAAAGTATAGCAATTTGGCTCTTAAATATTTCTTTGGTTAAATATCGACTTAAAATCACGAGAAACTCTCAATTTGGGAAATTATTACTTGCTTTTTTTAAGCAAAAAGGTAGCTTTATGACCTGTATTTTAATCTCTAGTTCAAGCGGTAAGATCTTCCAAAAATCTTACCGCTTGCAAAATGTGTAATCATACCCTTTTATACAAAAAAAATCACGGGAGTATTTTATGGAATTTCACGTTAAAAACGGTTCAGTTGAAAAACAACGCACAGGATGTCTAGTTGTTGGCGTTTATGAGCCTCGTCGTTTATCACCTGCGGCCGAGCAGTTAGATAAATTAAGTGATGGTTATATTAGCAGTCTATTACGTAAAGGCGATTTAGAGGGTAAAGCCGGACAAAGTTTGTTACTTCATAACGTGCCAAACGTCGTTGCGGATCGCATCTTATTGATCGGTTGCGGTAAAGAACGTGAGCTTACAGAGCGCCAATATAAACAAATTGTTCAAAAAATGGTTCAAGTGATTAATGATACTGGTTCTACAGAGGCAATTTGCTTTTTAACTGAATTGCGTGTTAAAGCGCGCTCTATCTATTGGAATGTCCGTTTTGCGATTGAGGCAATTCAAGAGAATGCTTATGGCTACAATGATTTCAAAAGCGTTAAGCCAGAAGTGCGCCGTGAATTACGCCGTGTGATTTTTAACGTGGCAAGCCGTAAAGATTTAGCGGTGGCAGAACAAGCGGTAGAGCATGGTAAAGCGGTTTCAACCGGTGTAGCATTAGCCAAAAACGTGGCAAATTGCCCACCAAATGTATGTAATCCAAAATACCTTGCGGATTTAGCATTAGGTTTAGCGGAAGAATATGAAAATATCAATACAACGGTGATTGATGAAGCGCAAATGGCTGAACTAGGTATGAATTCATACTTAGCCGTTTCTCGTGGTTCTGAAAATCCGGCGTTTATGTCGATTATCGAATATAAAAATCACCCAAACCCAGACTCAAAACCGATTGTGTTAGTTGGTAAAGGTTTAACCTTTGATACAGGCGGTATTTCAATTAAGCCTTCTGAAGCAATGGATGAAATGAAATACGATATGGGCGGTGCCGCATCGGTTTATGGCACAATGAAAGCGATTGCCGAAATGAAGTTACCATTGAATGTAATCGGTGTGCTTGCAGGTTGTGAAAATATGCCAGACGGTAACGCATATCGTCCGGGTGATATTCTTACAACAATGTCGGGTTTAACTGTTGAAGTGCTAAATACTGATGCGGAAGGTCGTTTAGTGTTATGTGATGCCTTAACTTATGTGGAACGTTTCGATCCTGAATTAGTGATTGATGTGGCAACACTAACAGGGGCATGTATGGTAGCACTTGGAACACATACAAGCGGTTTGATTTCACCAAATAATGCACTAGCAAATGATTTACTCGGCGCGTCTGAACAAGCTGACGACCGCGCATGGCGCTTACCAATGGGTGAAGAATACCAAGAGCAGCTCAAATCAAACTTTGCCGACTTAGCCAATATTGGCGGACGTTTAGGCGGAGCAATTACCGCTGGTGTGTTCCTATCTAACTTCACCAAAAAATACACATGGGCGCATTTAGATATTGCTGGCACAGCGTGGAAATCTGGCGCCGCGAAAGGCGCAACAGGTAGACCCGTGCCATTATTAAGCCAGTTTTTGATTAATAAGGCTGGAATTTCCTAGGGTAACAAGTTACCCTAGGTTAAGTATTAGCTAACCCCTTTGGGGTTATTATAGAATTCCCCAAAGGGGAATGCTTATGCGTAACCGAGGGTAATTAATTACCCTCGGATTAGGAACAATATTTTTCATTACACATCTCGGCGTTATTCATATAGAATAGCGCCCTTTTTACGCCTTCCATTTCGGGAGGTACTGACTTGTTATCAGAAGAGATTACCCATTATGTTACAATACAAACCAGAACTTTTATCCCCAGCGGGATCACTTAAAAATATGCGTTACGCTTTTGCCTATGGGGCAGATGCGGTGTACGCAGGTCAGCCACGTTATAGCTTACGTGTTCGCAACAATGAATTTAACCACGCAAACCTTCAAATCGGTATTGATGAAGCGCATGCTCAAGGCAAAAAATTCTATGTGGTAGTGAATATCGCACCGCACAACTCAAAATTAAAAACCTTCATTAAAGATCTACAAGTAGTTGTAGATATGAAACCTGATGCGCTGATTATGTCAGACCCTGGTTTAATTATGTTAGTGCGTGAACACTTTCCAGAGATGGATATTCACCTTTCAGTACAGGCGAATGCAGTAAACTGGGCAACGGTGAAGTTCTGGCGTCAAATGGGCTTAACTCGTGTAATTCTTTCACGTGAGCTTTCAATTGAAGAGATCGCAGAAATCCGTGAACAAGTGCCAGATATGGAGATCGAGATCTTCGTACATGGGGCATTATGTATGGCGTATTCTGGTCGTTGCTTACTTTCAGGCTATATTAACAAGCGTGATCCAAACCAAGGGACTTGTACTAACGCTTGCCGTTGGGAATACCAAGTGGAAGAAGGTAAGGTTGATGATGTAGGTAATATCGTGTCAAAAATCGAGCCTGAACAGCAGATCGAAATTAAAAATGTCGCACCAACCTTAGGCGAAGGCGACTCAACTAGCAAAGTATTCCTATTAGCAGAAACGCAAAAGCCAGATGAGCAGATGACTGCTTATGAAGATGAGCACGGCACTTACATTATGAACTCGAAAGATCTACGTGCGGTACAACACGTTGAACAGCTTTCAAAAATCGGTGTGCACTCATTAAAAATCGAAGGTCGTACTAAATCATTCTACTACTGTGCGCGTACTGCTCAAGTTTATCGTAAAGCGATTGATGATGCGGCAGCAGGTAAGCCATTTGATGAGTCATTAATGGATACGCTAGAGTCGTTAGCACATCGTGGCTATACGGAAGGTTTTTTACGTCGTCATACTCACGATGAATACCAAAACTACGATTATGGCTACTCAATTTCAGAACGTCAGCAGTTTGTGGGTGAATTCACTGGTAACCGCAATGCAGAAGGTATGGCAGAAGTGGCGGTTAAGAACAAATTCTTACTCGGCGATGAAGTAGAAATGATGACGCCAAAAGGCAATATCGTCTTCAAAATTGAGCGTATGTTAAACCGTAAAAATGAAGCGGTAGAAGCAGGTTTAGGCGATGGCCACTTTGTGTTCTTAGATGTGCCAGCGGATATTGAGCTTGAATATGCGTTATTAATGCGTAACTTAGTGGGTGTTGATACACGCAATCCACACAAAGCGTAGTAATTGAATTGCTAAAATATCACAGTGTGTTCTCCACTCTGTAAAAATTGTTGAACACAACCTTCACTATATAAGATAGAAAATAGAATAGAAGTTAATCATTCTCCCAATTTTTGAGAGAAACAGTAAAAATTGCGTTCAGTAATTTTTGTAGAGAAAGGGGACAAGCGGTGATATTTCAAGAATATTTTGTAAATATCCTTCCTCTTGAGTGAGAATATAAGAAATAAAAACTTTTTGTATTCAAAGACTTTCAACCTCATTAAATCCAATTGCAGTAGTCCTTTAATGAGGTTGAGTCCATTAATTTTGTCTTTTACCGCTGAGAAATGATGAGCAAGAATGCTCATCCGGCATTATTACATTACGCTAACTCTGCACGTAATTTCTTAGTTACGTCCATCATCACTTGTAGCTGTTCAATGGTTTCTTTCCAACCACGAGTTTTTAAACCGCAATCTGGGTTTACCCATAAACGCTCTTTTGGCACTACGTTTAGAGCTTTACGTAGTAAGTGCTCGATCTCAGCAGCCGTTGGTACACGTGGGCTGTGAATATCATAAACACCCGGACCAATATCATTTGGATATTTGAAATCGCCGAATGCGGTTAATAATTCCATATCTGAACGTGAAGTTTCAATCGTAATCACGTCTGCATCTAAACCTGCGATTGCCGGTAAGATATCGTTAAATTCAGAGTAACACATATGAGTGTGGATCTGAGTATCGTCTTGTACACCCATGTAGCTTAAACGGAATGATTCGCCCGCCCATTGTAAATATGCGTCCCAATCTGCACGTTTTAGCGGTAAACCTTCACGAATTGCAGGTTCGTCGATTTGGATTACTTTGATGCCCGCTGCTTCTAAGTCTAATACTTCGTCCGATAATGCTACACCGATCTGCTTACACACTACTGAACGTGGAATATCGTTACGTACGAATGACCATTGTAGAATCGTCACAGGGCCAGTCAGCATCCCTTTCATCACTTTGCTTGTTAAGCTTTGCGCATATTGCGACCAGCGTACTGTCATCGGCTCTGGGCGAACTACATCACCGTAAATTACTGGTGGTTTCACACAACGTGAACCGTAGCTTTGTACCCAACCGAATTTAGTAAATGCGAAG
Organism: Pasteurellaceae bacterium 15-036681; assembly: GCA_002002485.1. Taxonomy (GTDB): domain Bacteria; phylum Pseudomonadota; class Gammaproteobacteria; order Enterobacterales; family Pasteurellaceae. The sequence goes on along the minus strand of MQVI01000012.1, from coordinate 1,746 downwards.
CCGTCTAACAACTCACCGAAGTATTCCACCATGTCGTTACGTTCAGCTTCACCGTGAACAAGCACATCTAAGTCCAATTCTTCTTGGCGACACACCACATATTCGATCTCTTTCTTCATAGCTGCTTCATAATCTTCAAGGCTTAATTCACCTTTTTTGAAGCTTGCACGAGCGTGACGAATTTCAATGGTCTGCGGGAATGAACCAATGTTAGTCGTTGGTAATAGCGGTAAGTTTAGCCACGCATTTTGCTTCGCAATGCGCTCTGCAAATGGCGATTTACGCTGATCCGCTCCCTCTGGTAGATTTGCTAAACGCTCTGCGACTTCTGGACGGTGAATTTCTTTTGAATTTGCACGAGTATCCGCAGCCGCTTGGCTCGCTTCTAATTGCGCTTGAACCGATGTTCTGCCGTTATTTAATGCCTGTTTTAATACATTTAATTCTTCGATTTTTTGTAATGTGAAGGCTAACCAGCTATACAGATCGGGATTTTTCTCTTTTAACTGCACTTCGACTTCTAAATCGAATGGGGTGTGAAGTAGTGAGCTGCTTGGCGCAATCCATAAACGTTCGCCAAGTTTAGCCTTTAACGGTTCAAGTACATCTAATACGGCATTTAAGTTTGCACGCCAGATATTACGCCCATCAATCACACCTGCAGATAATACTTTGTCGTAGTCTGAAAATGCCGTAAGTTGCTCTGGTGCACGAACTAAATCAAGGTGTAAACCATCAACTGGTAAGCCTTTTAATAATTCTGCATGTGTTGCCACAGAACCAAAGTACGTTGCTAATAAAATTTTCGCATTAACTTTGCTTAATTCTGCATAGACCGCTTTATATGCTTCAACCCATTCTGCAGGTAAATCTAGGGCTAACGCTGGTTCATCAATCTGAATCCACTCCGCACCTTCTGCAGCTAATGCCGTTAAGATTTCAGTATAAACAGGGACTAATTGATTTAATAAATCAAAACGGTTGAAAGCTTCGCCTTTCTCTTTACCTAACCATAAGAATGTTAGTGGGCCAACAATCACTGGTTTGAAGTTTAAGCCTAATGCTTTTGCTTCACGGATCTGATTAACATAATGAGCTGGGTTCGCTTTGAATTGTGTTGTTTTTTGGAACTCAGGCACTAAGTAGTGGTAGTTGGTATCGAACCATTTGGTCATTTCAATCGCAAATTGCTCTTTGTTGCCACGTGCAAGTTGGAAATATTGAGATAAGCTTAAGTTTTGGCTATCAAAACCAAAACGAGCAGGAATTGCACCTGTAGCAACTTGAAGATCTAAAATGTGATCATAGAATGTAAAGTCACCGACAGCAACGAAGTCCGCATTTGCTTGTGCTTGGTGTTTCCAGTTTTTTTCACGTAATGCTTTTGCTAAATCTAATAGATCTTGCTCAGCGATATCACCACGCCAATAACGCTCTTCTGCAAATTTTAATTCACGTTTTGCACCAACACGCGGAAAGCCTAATAGATGAAATGTTGTCATAATGTTGCTCCTGTAGATTTTATTATTCGGATAATTCAGACGTTTAGCCGTCTAAATGTCTGAATCCATAATCTAACTTTTTTTCACATTATGCAACTTCATAATTTTCAAGTTTATTATGAAAATTTTTAATGTTTCTGACTTAAAAAGTATAATACAGCTCTATCTATAACAATGTAAATTTTTGACTCCTTTAATATTATTTTCTCTAGCTAAAATTACCCTAACCCCATCTATCTATAGC
>MQVI01000123.1 GCA_002002485.1 Pasteurellaceae bacterium 15-036681 | reverse complement strand
CTTATGCGTCGTCTTGACCCAATAGAAGTGTCGCAATTTCAGTTTTCTCTTTTTTTTCTGGGTCAACTTCACTTACTTTCACTCTACCATCTTGCTGTACTTCTGCTACAACAGATTTACCGTCTTTGCCATCTGTACCGTTAGTGATTGTCGCAATTTCAGTTTTCTCTTTTGTTTCTGGATCAACTTCGCTTACTTTCACACTGCCGTCTGGTTGTACTTCTGCTACAACAGACTTACCGTCTTTACCATCTGCGCCTCTGGCGACGTCCTCATCTGTTTCGCTTTCTTTTCTTTTTGTGTTTGTCGAAATTACTGTTTTATTGTTTTTTTCTTGCTCTACTTCTATACTTTTCACTTTACCTTCTGTCTGTATTTTTGCTACAACTA
>MQVI01000122.1 GCA_002002485.1 Pasteurellaceae bacterium 15-036681 | reverse complement strand
TCGTCGCCACACCAGTTGTCGTTAAGTTGGTTGTGTTGACATCTGTTGCATTCACTGTGGTTGCATTTACTCTAGTCGCATTCACATCCGTCGCCGTCACTGACGTAAACGTTGAGTTCTCATTCGTTGCAATACTAATGTTGTTACCCGATTGGGTAATATTGATGTTCTTACCTGCATCAACAACGACTTGCTCTCCCATCTGAACGTTGTGAACTGATACCCCATCCACGTTACCTGTTGAATTTGATGTGGTGATATTCCAACCTTTGTTCACTTCCGCTTTCGTTGCATTTAACTGGCTTAAGTTCACTGCGTCCGTGTCTTCCGTACCATTCGCAACACCTTGTACTCGGTTGTTACCCATGTTTACAGCTTGACCATTCGCCACTG
>MQVI01000121.1 GCA_002002485.1 Pasteurellaceae bacterium 15-036681 | reverse complement strand
GGTCTTCCGGCGAACGAGTTTTTCACTCGTTTTATCGTTACTTATGTCAGCATTCGCACTCGTGATACGTCCAGCATACTTCTCAGTACACCTTCATCCGCTTACACGACGCTCCCCTACCCAACAGGCGTATCACTAATATTCCTCACTTCGCTTTACTTTCCGCTTTCGCAGTCCGTCTCAACGTTTTTTGGGCTTGACCAACTTGCTTCGCAAGTTGTTAGCCGTAAGGCGTATTAGTGATACGCCTGATGCCGCAGCTTCGGTGACTAATTTTAGCCCCGTTACATCTTCCGCGCAGGCCGACTCGACTAGTGAGCTATTACGCTTTCTTTAAATGATGGCTGCTTCTAAGCCAACATCCTAGCTGTCTAAGCCTTCCCACTTCGTTTCCCACTT
>MQVI01000120.1 GCA_002002485.1 Pasteurellaceae bacterium 15-036681 | reverse complement strand
TTTATTGCAATTTCATTTTTCTCCTTTGGTTCTTGGCCAACTTTTCTTACTTTCACACTAACATCTGTATGTACTTCTGCTACAACAGAATTACCGTCTTTTCCATCTGTACCGTTAGTGATTGTCGCAATTTCAGTTTTCTCTTTTGTTTCTGGATCAACTTCGCTTACTTTCACACTGCCATCTGGTTGTTCTTCTGCTACAACAGACTTACCGTCTTTGCCATCTGCACCTGGTGCGCCATCCTTACCTGGTGCGCCGTCTTGACCATTTGTGATTGTCGCAATTTCAGTTTTCTCTTTTGTTTCTGGTTCAACTTCACTTACTTTCACACTACCATCTGGTTGTACTTCTGCTACAACATATTTACCGTCTTTACCATCTGTATCGTTAGGGATTGTCTCCAGTTCTGTTTCATCTTTTGTTTCTTGTTCATCTTCACTATCTTTTC
>MQVI01000119.1 GCA_002002485.1 Pasteurellaceae bacterium 15-036681 | reverse complement strand
TCCTCCAAGGCTAAATACTCCTGATTGACCGATAGTGAACCAGTACTGTGAAGGAAAGGCGAAAAGAACCCCTGCGAGGGGAGTGAAATAGAACCTGAAACCGTATGCGTACAAGCAGTGGGAGCCCCATCACTCAATCGTATTGATTGAAGTGATAAACTTAACACTCTGATGTGAGTTAACAACTTGCGAAGCAAGTTGGTCAACCACAAAAGAAGCAGTGTGATTGAGTGATGGGGTGACTGCGTACCTTTTGTATAATGGGTCAGCGACTTATATTTTGTAGCAAGGTTAACCGAATAGGGGAGCCGTAGGGAAACCGAGTCTTAACTGGGCGTGTAGTTGCAAGGTATAGACCCGAAACCCGGTGATCTAGCCATGGGCAGGTTGAAGGTTGGGTAACACTAACTGGAGGACCGAACCGACTAATGTTGAAAAATTAGCGGATGACTTGTGGCTGGGGGTG
>MQVI01000011.1 GCA_002002485.1 Pasteurellaceae bacterium 15-036681 | reverse complement strand
TTTATTATTTCTATCATTTTTTTTATTAAAGGTCTATATCATTTGACACAAGCTTTAGTTGCTAAAACTAATTGTGATGAATATGAAAGATCAGTTATGTTCTTTGGGCATATAGCTAATAAATATAATGATTACGAAGAATATTTAAAATTGATAAATAGTACTAATGACATAAGCTATAGAAAAGATCTTGCTTCGCAGATATACATAAACTCTACTATTTGTAGTAAGAAATTTGCTAATTACAATTCTGGGTTTATGTATAGTGTTTATAGTTTACCTATCTTAATAGTCACTTGGTTATATTTATTTCAGTCTTAATTAAGGAGAAAGTAATGTCTGAATATGATTATAAAGAAGGAAAAAAGAGAATAGAAATTATCCTTGATAATTCAATGGAAATTGAAGAAAAAGGAAAATTACCAAGTGATGACAATTTTACATTTGAAAATGGTTATTTATCTTGGATTACAGCAATATTTATTGATATTAGAGATTCTTCTAGAATTTTTACTGATGGGAATAAGGAAAAAGTAGCAAAATTAATTAGAGCTTTTACTTCAGAATTAATTGAAATATTACGGGATGATATTGATGACTCTCTAGTTCGTGAAATTGGGATTAGAGGAGATTGTGTTTATGCAATTTATACAACACCATATAAAAGTGATATCTATAAATGTGCACATAAAACATTTATAGTGAATACCTTTATTAATATGTTTAACAAAATGCTAATAAAACGTGGTTATGGAGAATTAAAAGTAGGAATAGGAATGGCGACAGATGAAGAACTTGTTATAAAAGCTGGTCGTAAAGGTGTTGGAATAAATAGTAAGGTATGGATTGGTAAAGCTGTTACAATGGCATCTAATCTATCAGGGTTAGGAGAAAAAAATTATAGACCAAGATTAATATTCTCTGAAATATCATACTTAAATTTTATAGAAGAATTAAAAAAATCTAATCCAGAGAAATATGTCGAAGGTTGGTTTACAAAATTTAATGATATTAATATAGGATATGGAGTAGATATTTATAAAACAGATATTATCGATGTTGAATATTCAAATTGGATAAAGAGTAATGTTGCCTAAAACTAGTGAATTATATATAAACCCAACCCCAAAATTCCAAGAAAAATACAGTTCAAAAATTCCTGCGTTATTGCTGTTAAATAATTTGGGGTGGGGGTGTTTGTCGCCTAAAAGCGCATTAGCAATGCGTAATCACAGCAAAGCTAATGTGGTGTTGGAAACGGTGTTGCGTGAAGTATTGGCGGCAAAAACTTTTCTGTATGCGGGAAAAGAAAGGCATTTATCCGCAAAGGCGGTGGATTACTTAGTTGCCGAGCTGATGAATCCTAATCTGAATGAAAGCCTAGTGAATGCCAATGAGAAAATCTACAATCATCTGCTTTACGGCATTACCGTTACCGAATTTGTCGAAGGCAAGAAAATCAGTTGCACCATTCCGATTATCGACTGGGAAAATATTGAAAATAACCGCTTTCATTTTACTGAAGAATTTGATGTCGCCAATGTCAATGGCAGTTCTGTGCGAACGCCTGATATTGTTTGCTTTGTGAATGGTTTACCTTTGGCGGTGATTGAAGGAAAACGCCCCGATGGTAAACAAAAAATCACTATCGAAGAGGGTATTTCTCAAACCATTCGCAACCAACGCCCGAATGAAATCCCACATCTGTTTGCTTACGCCCAGTTGGTGTTGTCGATTAACGGCACGGCAGGGCGTTATGCCACTTGCGGTACCCCTGCTAAATTCTGGTCGGCGTGGCGTGAAGAAGAATTTTCAGAACTTGAAATGGCAAACATTAAAAATTCAGCCATTTCACCCCAAGATCTCATCGCTATCCTACCTAATTCAGCTGATCAACAATGGTATCAACAGCTTATTGCACAAGGGCGTTTAGCTGTAACAGGGCAAGATCAGCTGTTAATCAGCTTGCTTAGTCCTGCTCGTCTATTGGAAATGATCCGCTATTTCACCTTGTTTGATCACAAAGATCATATCCGTGTTGTCGCTCGCTATCCGCAAGTCTTTGGGGTAAAACGCCTATTAAACCGTGTGAGTACCCAAAATGAACAAGGGGTACGCAATGGCGGGGTGATTTGGCATACCACAGGCTTGGGCAAATCTTTTACGATGGTCTTTTTCAGCAAAGCATTGTTGCTACATCCTGCGCTAAAACAGTGTCGAATTGTGGTGGTAACCGATCGTGTCGATTTAGAAAATCAGCTAAGTCGCACTTTCTATAACAGTGGAGAACTTGCTACAAAGCGAGATCGCAAAAATGCCATGGCGACTACAGGCAAACGCCTTGCCGAGCAAATTGGTCAGGGCAATGAGCGGATTATTTTCTCGTTAATCCAGAAGTTTAATACCGCAATTGAGCAACCGAACTGTTTTAATCCGAGTGAAAATATTATCGTGCTGATTGACGAAGGGCACCGTACCCAAGGGGGCGAAAATCATATTGCTATGCGCCGTGCATTGCCGAATGCCTCTTTTGTGGCATTTACCGGTACGCCGTTGTTAAAAGATGATGAAACTACACAAAAATTCGGCAAGATTATCCACGCTTACACAATGCAACGGGCGGTGGAAGATAAATCCGTTACGCCACTTTTGTATGAAGAGCGTATCCCTGAATTAGAGGTAAATAAACAGGCGATTGATAACTGGTTTGAGCGCATTACTAAATCGTTAAACGAGCAGCAAAAAGCGGATTTAAAACGCAAATTTGCTCGTAAAGGGCAGATTTATCAAGCCGATGAACGTATTCATTTAATCGCTTTGGATATTGCTTATCATCTGAATGAAAAAATCGAGCAGGGATTAAAAGGACAATTGGCGTGCGAAAGTAAAGTGAGCGCTATTCGCTATAAACAGTATCTTGACGAAGTAGGGTTGTTTGAAAGTGCAATAGTGATTAGCCCGCCCGATAGCCGAGAAGGCAATAGTGCGTTAGATGAACAGGCGAGTGATGAAGTGGTGCGTTGGTGGAATCACAATGTGCAAGGCAATGAAGAGGTTTATACCCAACAGGTGCTAAACCGTTTTGCTGATCCAGATAGCCCGTTGCGTTTATTGATTGTGGTGGATAAATTGCTGACTGGTTTTGATGAACCGAGCAATGCGGTGCTCTATATTGATAAGCCGTTAAAACAGCATAATCTGATTCAAGCTATCGCCCGAGTTAATCGCCTACATAAGCAGAAAGAGTATGGTTTATTGATTGATTATCGGGGCATTTTAAAAGAGCTGGACACTACCATTGCCAAATATCAGGATTTAGCCAGCCGTACCCAAGGCGGTTACGATATTGATGATATTGAAGGTTTATATCGCCCGATGAGAAATGAATATTTGCGTTTGCCGAGTTTGTATCAACAGCTTTGGGCGGTTTTTGCAACGGTTGAAAATAAAGCGGATATTGAGCAGCTACGCCGAGTGCTAATGCCGAATTTGGTAACAGATACGGAAAGCGGTCTGTTATTCGATAAAAATAGCAAAATTCGAGACGATTTTTATCGTGCTTTAACGGATTTTAACCGCTGTTTACAAGTAGCGTTGCAGTCGGAAGAGTTTTATCAAGATCAAAACTTCACCGATTCCGACCGCACTTTATATAAAGAGACCGCTAAACAGTTCGGCTATTTACGCCGTTTAGTGCAACAGGATGCTGGCGAACAGATTGATTACAGCGAATATGCCGATCAAGTGGAAAAATTGATTGATAAACACGTGGTTGGGCTAGGCGTAAAAGAGCCTGAAGGCATTTATGCGGTCAATAAAATGGGTAAAGCGGAAATTAAACAGTGGGACGATACCAAAACCCGTAACGAAGCGGATAAAATCCGTTCTCGCATTGCCCGCAGTATCGAACTGGATTTGAATGATGATCCTTATGCTAAAGCCCGTTTTTCCGAATTGTTGCAACAAGCGATTGAAGAGGCGGAAGCGTTATTTGATAATCCAATGAAGCAATACTTACTATTTCAAGAATTTGAAGAACAAGTTGCGGAGCGAAAGTTAGCGGAAATTCCCGATCGTTTTGTGGATAACCATTCGGCGCAAGCTTATTTTGGCGTATTTAAAACCGTGTTGCCGGAAACCTTAGCTCAACCAAGCGAGCAAGAGCGTTGGGTGGAATTAGCTTTTGTCGTGGATCGTATTGTGTTACAAGCAGTAGCAGAGCATTCATTAAGTTTAGAGCAGGTAGAAAAAGAGATCAGCAAGCAATTACTGCCAATGCTGTTCAAACTTTGCCAATCTATCGGCAGCGGTATGTTGCAAGCAAAAGAAATTGTGGAACGGATTATCCAAATTGTGCGTGTTGGGCATAAATAAGCAATGAACAAAAATATTTTATCTATCCCCTATGGCGAACAGCGGCTACAAGTTCAGCTTATCGAACGCCCGCAATCGAAACGCTTACGTTTAACCGTGCAGCCAAATGGTGAAATTATTGCTTATGCGCCGCAACAAGCGGTCAAAAACGAGCTAATTTTTGCAATTTCGCAGCAAACGAGCTGGATTTCACAACAATTAGCCGAACTTAGCCAATTGCCGAAATTGCCAGTTCGTCAATATATCAGCGGAGAAAGTCATCGCTACTTAGGGCGACAATATGTGCTCAAAGTTTATAACGAACCTAATCAAGCAAATCATATTCGTCTTTGGCGTGGACAAATTGAAGTTCAACTCAAAGATAAATCGCCTGAAAAGGTGCGGAAAGTGTTAAACCAATGGTATCGCCAAAAAGCAAAACAGATTTTTCAACAACGCTTGGAAGTATTACTGGCGAAAACATTGTGGGTAACGGATGAGCCAAATATTCGGTTACGTACCATGAAAACCCGCTGGGGTAGTTGTTCGGTAAAAGGGGCGTTATGGCTAAATCCAATGCTAGTTAAAGCCCCAAAAGAGTGTATCGATTATGTGATTTTGCACGAGCTGTGCCATTTAGCCGAGCATAACCACAGCGAGCGTTTTTATCGCTTAATGGATCAAGTGATGCCAAATTGGCAAGAGATGAAAAAGCGGTTGGATAATCTTGCCTCTATTTTACTAGTATATTAATTCAATGCCATATAACCCTATAAATTAAGGAGCCTTTTATGCACGAAATGTCTCTATGTCAAAATATGATAAATATTGTCGAGCAAGAATGTGAAAAGCAGAACGTAAAACAAGTTACTGATTTGTGGTTGGAGATTGGTGCTCTATCTTGTGTGGAGAAATCGTCACTTGAATTTTGTTTTGAGATTATTTGTCGAGATACGGTTGCTGAAGGGTGTAAGTTGCATTTTATTGATGTTCCTGCTCAAGCGTGGTGCTGGCAGTGTAGTAATATGGTGGAATTATCCGTTACGCAAGCGACTTGTCCTCATTGTGGTGGTGCTCATTTCCAAATGCAGCAAGGTAACGAATTACGAATTAAAGAGATGGCAGTTAAATAGTGACGATTCAGGGATGAAGCAATCACCTATCATACTACTGAGTTAGTTTGCTGTAATCCTTGAAAGTCAGTCAGCTCATGGTCTAATTGACTAATTGCTGATAGTGCATCGAGTGTATTTTTTGCTTCTTGCTCATTCATTACACTCATTGCAAATCCAACATGAACGAGAACCCATTTCCCGAGTAACTCTTGTGGTGAGTCTGTGCAGACTAAAGCGATATTTACTTCTCGTTGTACGCCACAGACATCAACTATTGCAAGTTCTAAAGCGCTTTTCCCCACTTTGACGATTTTTCCTGGAACTCCTAAACACATAATAATTTCCTATTTGTCTGTTGTTATTTAAGCATTGCGCTGAAAATGTTACGTTTATTCAAATCTGGTACTTGTTGTTTGACCGGTAGCGACAATACCATCGTTAAACAATCTTTAGTTAATTGGATTGCTTGCTCTGCGGTCAAATGAGGATCAAGTGGCGAGAGAAGCGAACAACTCAAATATTGTGGGATGGATTCCATACCACTTACGGTAAAGGTTATCGTTTTGTAAGGTAACTGAAGCCCTAGCTTTTCACCAATTTCACGCTGTTCCCATCGTTGATTTGGACCCGGTAAAACAACAACACTCAGCATCCAAGGGGTGAGAATAGCACCGATCCATTGTCCTTCAAATAAGATAAAATTAGGCGTGAAACAAGGGATATCTTGACGGTAGAACGGTAAGTCCTGCATATTTTTGGCAATTTTGCACATTTCTGTGCGAAACAGACCGCTTGGGTCATCCTCAAAACCAGATATAAGTTTCTGTTCTGTTATTGTGGAATCGGTTTCTTGGTGTCTATACATTGCGTAATTCCTTTAGCATGCTTGGGTTATCAAATCCATAGGCGATGAGTTGTTTTGCAAGGTTGTCAAAAATTGCTGGAAATGTAGCTTGAATTTTTTCACTTAGACCGATATTCGGCTCCAATGATTCAGGTTGAATGCCGATCAAACAGAGATGTTTTGGCAGTTCGTCTGTTAAGGTTAAGGCGGAGAGAACGTCACAGATCCCCAGTTGATGTGGGGATATTTTACGTGAGAAAAAAGTTGGAATTTTCTCATTATGAAGCACAACAATTTTCCCAGCCTCTTTGTTAGCAAGCACAGCATCAATGATAATGAGGTGGTTACGATTAGCAATGCAATCTAGCAATTCCATACCACAAGAGCCACCATCAACCACGTCAAAATACGGCGCAAAAAGTGGATTCTTTTCCAATTCTTGCACCACTCGAACGCCTACGCCTTCATCACTTAGTAGAATGTTCCCTACGCCTAAGATTAGTGGCTTCATTACAGTACCTTCACTTCTGTTACTTCATTGGTTTCCGTATTAATCACATGCACCGCACAAGACATGCAAGGGTCAAATGAGTGAATGGTGCGTACCACTTCTAGTGGTTTTTTCGGGTCAGCAACTGGAGTGCCGATAAGTGATAGCTCGTATGGACCCATTGCATCATTTTGGTTACGAGGACCGGAGTTCCATGTTGATGGCACAACAGCTTGATAGTTAGCAATTTTGCCATCTTTAACGACTACCCAATGAGATAACATACCGCGTGGCACTTCATTAAAGCTTACGCCTTTAAATTCCCCTTTTGGTGGAATCTCTGCTTTTAAGTAAGCCACAGTATCACCATGCCCAATATTCTCGATTAATAATTGCCACTGTTGGGAGAGAATGTCATTTAAAGTGCAGCAGTGAACTGTTCGGCCGATGATTCGACCTAAAGTAGAATGTAAGTCATCAATAGTTAATTCTTTGTTGGTTAAGGCTTTATATAATCCACCAATTTGATCAAAATGTTTTAAGCTAGGTTTGTCATTGCTTGCTAAAGAACACATTAAATAGGCAAGAGGACCAACTTCTACCACTTTATCGTGGAAAGAAGGCGCTTTCACCCAAGAGTATTTGCCGTCTTCTTGCCAACCTGTATATTTAGGACGAGTCAAACCAACCCAAGGTTCAAGGGCTTCATCATCTTCATACCAAGCGTGTTTACCACTTTCTTTGATGCCTTTTACTAAGAATTCATCTTTATGATGCGTAATAGGACGGAATGTAGATAAATCTCCATTTTCTATATAGCCACCTGATAATACAAATTGGCTATTATCTTCATTCAGTGGATATTCAGGCACAGATAAATAGTTGCGTGATGTGCGTCCTAGTTGTAGCCATTCAGGATAGTAAGCTGCGATAACAGCAGTATCGACCTTATAAACTTGATTAACGAAATCATTTAATTTATCAATGCAACTTTTTACAAACATGAGGCGTTCTAAATTCAGCACTGCTTGAGAATCTAGATTGATCGGATTTGCGACTCCACCGATTGCAAGATTTTGAATATGGGGAGATTTACCGCCAAGTAAAGCTACAACACGGTTAGCATCACGCTGACATTCTAGCGCTTGCAAGTAGTGAGCAACCGCAATTAAATTGACTTCTGGAGGGAGCTTCATTGCAGGGTGACCAAAATAACCATTTGCAAAAATACCAAGCTGTCCACTTGCAACTAAGGCTTTCAGTTTATTTTGTACATTCTGGAATTCATTTTCACTGTTTAGTGACCATGTAGAAACGCCTCTTAATATTTCAGCTGCTTTTTTAGGATCTGCTTCTAATGCCGAAGTAATATCGACCCAATCCATCGCAGAAAGTTGATAAAAATGCACAATATGGTCATGCATTGAGTGAGCCGCGAGAATCATATTACGGATGTATTGTGCATTTACTGGCACTTTTGCGCCAATAGCATCTTCTACTGCTCGCACGCTAGCAATGGCGTGTACTGTTGTACAAACACCACAGATGCGTTGCATAATCATCCAAGCATCATGAGGATCACTTCCTTGCACAATATTTTCCATGCCACGCCACATTGTGCCTGATGACCAAGCATTAGTCACTTTACCGTCTTCTATTTCGCAATCAATACGTAAATGTCCTTCAATACGAGTGATTGGGTCTATCGTGATACGTTGTTTGTTTGTCATGCTTTAACTCCGTGCAGTGCGTTGTCCTCTTCTTGTACTTCTTTTAAAACTGGTAATACAGGGAACAAGCGAACAATTAAAATGTAGGCACAAATTTCAATAGAAATAAAACCGATGGAAATTAATAATTCTGATGCAGATGGGAAGTAGTCATATCCCATGCCAGGCTCAAACATTATGATGGAATAATTGAGCCTCCATAGTGCTGAACCTCCAATCATACAAAGCGCAGATACAAATAACCAACGGCTGTCAGAGAATTTATTACCAAGAAATAAGGTTAAAATCGGTAAGGCAAGAATACTGATTTCTAGCCAAAACATAAGAGAATAGAAATCACCTTGTAAGATGTAATGCAGTTTGTTGTTGTAAGCTAATTCGCCAAAGCGAGCGATGATGAATAGAGCTATTAAAACTGCAGCTACCTTCGCTAAACGAGTAAATAGATGGCGTTCATCAGGCGCTTTGCCTGCGAGCCCTGCTTTTACTAGCGAACCCTCAAAAATAACGATTGAGAACCCCATAATAAAGGCGGTAAATAGAGAGAAGATAGGTAGCATTTCATAACTTTGCCATACTGGGTGGAGTTTATGTCCTGCGACAATCATTAATGAACCCATAGAAGATTGGTGCATCATTGGTAGCAATGCCCCAAGTGCGACCAAGAAGAACATTATGTTATTTACTTTATCGAACCATTTTTTCAAACCGAAATAGCCGAGAATAACTGGTGCAAATTCCAGTGTCACTACACCAATATATACAGTCATACAAGCTGCGGTTTCAAACAAAACTGATGAAGTATTGAATTGGCCAGGTACGAAAAAGTAAGGCAGATGCCAGTAGCGCCCCATATCAATAGTAATTGAAAGGCCACCTAAAGTATAACCAAATAAACTGGCTAATAGGGCTGGGCGCACTAATGGGTGATATTTCCCTTTATTAAATACATATACAGTCCAAGCTAAAGCCCAGCCACCGCAAGCTAATCCAGTGCCAACCAGCAGATCAAAACCAATCCACAAGCCCCAAGGATAACCTCCGTTGAGGTCGGCGACAGAACCTATACCAAAAATTAAACGGCGTAATATCAGTAGACCACAGATCACTGCAAGAGGTGCAAATACTAACACTGGAACTGATATCAAACGACCACCAAGGGGGCGTGCACTAGCCATGATGCTTCTCCTCTTTTTTCTCTTCTTCCTCGCGGATTTGTTCTCGAGCTAATTTCCACTCTTTTTTAGTAGCTTCGATTTTATCTGCATGTAGGCTACGATAAGTCATCATACTTAAACCGGCTAAAGCCACTAAAGGTAAAATCATTCCTTGATAGAGGGTATGTTGCAAATGTGCTGCACGAGCACCAGTTGCAACTTCATCTAATTTAGGTAACTCTAAATTCTCGTGAGGAACACCACTGAGTACAAGTACTTGAGTACCGCCACCTTCAGTTTCTCCATAAATGTGTTGATGATAGAGAGGTACTGTAGCTTTGTAGGTATCTTGGCTATCTACTGTTTGGCGAGGATAATTATATTCTGTACCGCGTAGCAGGGTTAAGCGACGCTTCGCCTCTGCAAGTAAATCCGTGTAGCTACCGTAAATAATTGCTCCAGTTGGACAAACCTGACAGCAGCCTGGATTTTCTCCCTTGTCGATACGCTCTAATCCTTTTTGATTGCAAAGCTCACATTTGCTGATTTCACCAAATGGGTTATGGTAATCATATTTTGGTACATTAAATGGACACGCTATCATGCAATAGCGGCAACCAGTACAAATATCGGGATCGTAAGCCACAATGCCTGTTTTCGAATTTTTAGTCAGCGCTTGGACAGGACAGGCGGTTACGCAGTTAGGCTCAACACAATGCATACATTGCTTTTTGATGTAAGCATAGCCATTTTCTTGTTGATCTTTATATTTTCCTTCACCGACAGACCATACTTGAATGATATTGCGAGTGAATGCAGATAATTTATCATTATTTGACCAAGTCTGTTCACCTTCTGGATTCACTGCTGTCTTGTTTAAGTGCTGACACTCTGTTACACATGCTTGGCAGCCAACACAAAGGGTTGAATCATATAACATACCTACAGCAGTAGGAATTCGTGGACGGTTCTCTACAGAGGCATTTGCCGCATTTGGCACTAGCCCTGAGGCTAGTCCTCCACAGAGTCCTACTTTGAGAAACTTGCGTCTGTCCATAATCTTATTCCTGTGTTTTGTTCTGCTGATGAGCTTGGGACTTATGCTGAACATTAAGACTACGGAGTGTCATCACGCTCACACCCAATAAAATACCGGCAGCACCACCTAATAAACCAACGGCAGTTTTGGAAATTTCTCCTCCCTCTGTCATATTTACATGGGGTTTATTAACTCGAGGAGTAGGATTTTCCACGGTTGCTAATTGAAAAATTCCTTTTGTAAATCCAACACCTTTTTCATTACAACCACAGCAGGGATGTCCGATACCAACAGGCCAGTTATTTCCACCGACATCACAAAATTCAAGCGTAGAGCAGTTGCCATAAGTTTCAGGTCCTTTACAACCAAGGTGATATAAACACCAGCCATGGCGATGACCATAGTCACCAAATTCACGAGCAAAACGTCCTGCATCAAAATGAGGGCGGCGATAGCAATTCTCATGGATCAAACGATCGTATGCAAACAATGGTCGGTTGAGTTTATCCATGGCAGGAAGTTTTTTATAGGTAATGATATAAGCTACTGTTGCGAGGAAATTGTGTGGATTTGGTGGGCAACCTGGAATATTAATGACAGGCATACCGGGTAAAATATCAGCTAAACTGCTTGCGCCTGTTGGGTTTCCGTTGACAGATGGGACTCCCCCCCAAGATGCGCAAGAACCAATAGCAATGATAGCTAGAGCATCTTTCGCTGCTTCTTTGATATGTTGTAAAACGGGTTTACCGGCAATCATGCAGTATACACCACCGTCTTTTACAGGAATTGAGCCATCTACAACTAAAACATATTTGCCTTTGTATTTATGTATTGCATTATGTTTATTTTCTTCGGCTTGCTCACCGAAGGCAGCAGAAAGAGCTTCATGATATTCAAGAGAAATGAGATCGAGCACTAAATTTTCTACGGTTGGATGAGTTGCTCGTAGTAGAGATTCAGTACAACCAGTACATTCTTGTGCGCCAATCCAGATAACGGGTGGACGTTGTGGGCTAGTTAAAGCTTGCGTCATTTCTGCTCCTGCTTTAGAACTTAATCCCATCGTTGCAGCTAGCGCTGTACAAAGTTTCATAAAATCTCGGCGAGAAACATCAGTAAAGGTTGAGAATAAGCTATCGTATCTTTGCATATTTTCCCTCCTAAATACGCAGTTTATATACGGAAAACGATTGCATTGTAATCCCATTGTGAAATAAAAAATTTGATTTTTGTCATGAAAAACGTATTTTTTGTAAAAAATATTTAAATAATTATTTTCAATTTTTTAACAAGTTGTTTGTTGATAATTAACAATTAATATAGTAGCTAGCGCAGTAACTAAATAATCGGGCATAACTTGAGAGTGATTTTTGAGGTTTCTGCTTAATTAAAGACAATTATTCTGTCTATATACTATTGCCTAACTGCTTAGATTCTAGTAGAATTCGCCCGTTTTGCTCAATTTGAGCGATTAAAAATAAATGTAATCTTTTGCTTAAAGCATAAGAAATCGTACTTAAACTACCTAGAGGAATAATACTATTAAACCTGTAAAACGTGTTCAGACAAATCGCGCTCATCGTTTAAATGATGAGATTCGCGTAAAAGAAGTTCGCTTAACTGACCAAGATGGCGAACAGCTTGGTATCGTATCAATTCAAGAAGCATTAGCAAAAGCTGAAGAAGCTGAGTTAGACTTAGTTGAAATTAGCCCAAATGCTGAACCACCGGTTTGCCGTATTATGAACTATGGTAAGTTCATCTACGAAAAAGAAAAAGCGGCAAAAGAGCAGAAGAAAAAACAAAAAGTCGTACAAATTAAGGAAATCAAATTCCGTCCAGGTACAGACGAAGGTGACTACCAAGTTAAATTACGTAACATTATCCGTTTCTTAGAAGATGGCGACAAAGTGAAAATTACTGTTCGTTATCGTGGTCGTGAGATGGCTCACCAAGAGATCGGCTTAGATGTGTTAGAGCGTGTAAAACAAGATACAGCTGAATTAGCAATGGTTGAATCAGCGCCAGGTAAACTGGAAGGTCGCCAAGCGATCATGGTTATTGCACCGAAGAAAAAATAATTTATTTCTTGCCATTTAATTCTTGCATAAAACGGGCAGATCTTTTAAAATCCGCCCGTTTTTCTGTATAGAAAAACTAAACGTCAATTAGGCACACTCAGCAGCCTGATTCGTTTTTTATGTGGTGTTTACATCACTTTGAGAAATAATTGGTGCTCTCCAAGTAATAGTTTAAGCAATTAGATTATTCGCCCAATTATTGTGTATTAACAAAAAACAATGCGGAGTTTATAAAACAATGCCTAAAATTAAAACAGTACGTGGTGCTGCTAAGCGTTTCAAGAAAACAGCTTCAGGTGGTTTCAAACGTAAACAATCTCACTTACGTCACATTTTGACTAAGAAAACAACTAAGCGTAAACGTCACTTACGTCACAAATCAATGGTAGCGAAAGCAGACCAAGTTTTAGTAGTAGCGTGCTTACCATACGCATAAGCGTAAATTAAGTACAACGTACGATTAGTAGATTTTTAGTTTTTAATGATTAGGTGCGATCCGCATCTAAATAGACAATTTAGGAGATTTAATAATGGCTCGTGTAAAACGTGGTGTTATTGCAAGAGCACGCCATAAGAAAGTTCTTAAGGCTGCTAAAGGTTATTATGGTGCACGTTCACGCGTGTATCGCGTTGCTTTCCAAGCAGTTGTTAAAGCTGCACAATATGCTTACCGTGACCGTCGTCAACGTAAACGTCAATTCCGTCAATTATGGATTGCACGTATCAACGCTGCAGCACGTCAAAACGGTTTATCATACAGCAAATTTATCAACGGCTTGAAAAAAGCTTCTGTTGAAATCGATCGTAAGATCCTTGCTGATATCGCAGTATTTGACAAAGTAGCTTTCGCAGCATTAGTTGCTAAAGCAAAATCTGCTCTTTAATTTTTAAAGAATAGATAAATTAGGCACCGAAAGGTGCCTTTTTTGTATCTAGAAAACAAGGTTCATGTGCGTGCATGGCATGTAAACATAAATATTATTTACTATCCTGGGATAATTTCCTCAAACAAGCGGTCTAATTCCCACAATTTTTTGCAAATAAGATAGGAAAGTCATCTATGAAAAAAGTCGTATTATGTGCAGTGCCAGTTGCATTAGCAGCTTGTTCTAGTTCTGTACAGCAAAGCACAGCGCCAATGGATATGCAAGCGGTACAAGAGTATCAGCAACGTGTCGCAAGTAGCGTTTCAAATAAAGCAAACGCACAGCAGAAAGCTCAGAAAGAAGGTGAGTGGCAATTAAACCAAAGTGATAATAAGCCAAAAGTTGTACAGGTTTACAGCCGTCCACGAGTTTATCCTTCAGTTCATTATGGTTATGGGTGGGGTAGATATGGTCGCCATCATAGCGGAATTGGTGTAGGTCTTGGCGGTTGGTAATAAAGAATAATGGGGCGAATAGCTATTCGCCCAAATGATATTAATTACCTAATAATAGTCCATCATCGCTCAACTGTTCGTGTCGGTTCTGTTCAAATAGACGTAATAGATCTGGCACATCCATATTTTTACGCTCTTCTCCTGAAACATCAAAAGCAACTTGCCCTTGATGCAACATTACTGTTCTATCTCCAAAATCTAACGCTTGGCGCATTGAATGGGTCACCATTAGTGTTGTGAGTTTTTGCTCACGCACAATTTTATTGGTGAGTTCTAGCACGAATGCAGTTGTTTTTGGGTCCAGTGCGGCTGTATGCTCATCAAGTAATAGAATACTTGAGGGTTGCAAGGAAGCCATTAATAGACTGACTGCTTGGCGTTGTCCACCCGATAGACGTCCCATTTGATCGGTTAAACGATTCTCAAGACCCAAACCTAATAGCGAAAGTTTATCTTTGAATAAATCACGTAATTTGTGATTAAGTGCAAAGCCCAAGCCACGCTTACGTCCTCGATAATAAGCAAGTGCCATATTTTCTTCAATTGTTAAGCTTTCACAAGTTCCAGCCATCGGATCTTGGAATACACGCGCTACTAAGTTAGCACGTTGCCAGCTTGTTGTTTTACTTACATTTTGCTCAGAGATAACAATTTCACCACTATCCACTATGACATCACCGCTAATCGCATTTAGTAAGGTAGATTTACCTGCACCATTACTACCGATGACAGAAACAAATTCACCTTCAGCTACATTTAAAGATAAGCCTCGTAGAACAGGATTCTCAATTGCAGTACCACGGTTAAAAGTGATAAATAAGTTATTTAATTCAATCATTATTGGCCTCTTTTAGCTGAGAATTTGTGTTTAAAGCGAGGGACAACAAGCACTGCAACAACAAGTAATGCAGTAATTAGATTGAGATCTTGTGGACCAAAACCGATACTATTTAGTGTTTCATTATTAAGTGCAAGTGCAATAAAGAAACGATAGAGTACAGAGCCTAAAATCACGGCAAAAGTGAGCCAAATAATGCGTTTAGCTGAGAATATGGCTTCACCGATGATCACGGCAGCTAAGCCAATTACAATAGTACCGACTCCGATAGAAATATCAAAACCGCCATTGCTTTGCACGTAGAGAGAGCCGGCTAAAGCAATTAGACCATTTGAAATTGCCATTCCAAGTAGAGTCATTTTATTAATTGCAATTCCTTGTGCTTTTGCCATACGAGGGTTGGTTCCTGTTGCCCTAACAGCTAAGCCTGTTTGAGTTGCAAAGAACAGATCAAACAGTAGCTTCGCAATGATAACTACAAAAATAGCGATAAGTAAGCGTACAATTGCCAGTTGTAAATCATCATTTGCTTGAATTGAATCGTAGACGGTTGGATCTCCAAGTAATGAGACATTTGGTTTGCCCATAATCCGTAGATTGATTGAGTAGAGAGCAATCATCATTAAGATACTGGCAAGTAGTTTTTCAATTTTAAAACCAATATGTAAACTTGCTGTAATAATACCAGCGATAGAGCCAGCAAGCATACCTAGAAGAGTAGCGAGCCAAGGATCAATATTATTTAAAATACAGAGTACACAAACCCCACCGCCAAGAGGAAAGCTTCCATCTGCAGTTAAATCTGGGAAATCAAGGATTTTATAGGAAATTAATACACCTAGAGCAACAAGAGCATAAATTAGTCCGAGCTCTAAGGCTCCAATCCAAGTAATGTTAGTGAGATATTCACTTAAAAATAAGAGTAATGAATCCATCCAAAATACTACTTTACTAGTACAAAATAAATGTGAATTCTACGCTATTTTGTCAAAGAAATCAGCTGTTTTGTAAATTATTTTTACGCAATCCTTTGCGTTTCAATGGGTTGCCGACAAATAAAAAAAGAAAGAGTAAAATACAGGCTATCAATTTTTACTATGAGGATAAATAAATGGATATGGTTGAAATTTTAGGCTATATCGCAATGATCTTAGTAGCTGGTTCATTTTTGTTAAAAGATGTTGTTAAGCTACGTATCGTAAATGCGATAGGTGCTGCTTGCTTTGTTATTTATGGTTTATTAATTGGGTCGTTTCCGGTAACTGGATTAAATATTTTTGTGGTGTGCGTTAATGGCTACTACATTTGGAAAAGTCTTAACATTAAAGCGACAGCATAATAAAAATCGGCATAACTTATAAAAGCTATGCCGATTTTTCTTACTTCTTCAAGCGGGCTGATTTTGTAAAATATTTACTTAATCAGCCCACTTGTTTACAACAATTAATAGCTAATTGCATCTTGGTCTGCACCTTCTTTTTCAACTACAGGCTGAATCATATGTTCACGTTTCAAACCGAGTTGTAGAGCTGCTCCAATTGCAACGTAGATTGAAGAATAAGTACCAAAGCCAATACCAATTAACAATGCTAATGAGAAGCTATGCAGTGTTGGGCCACCTAACCAGTACAATGCGGCCACCACAAATAGGGTTGTAACAGAGGTCATTAAAGTACGAGCTAAAGTTTGACTTAATGAAATATCAATAACTTCTGCTGAAGAAGCACGACGAATTTTCGGGAAGTTTTCACGAACACGGTCAAATACTACGATACTATCGTTAAGTGAGTAACCTACCACTGATAAAATCGCAGCCACAAAGGTTAAATCTAATTCAATTTGTAAGAATGAGAATACTCCAATAGTTACCATTACATCGTGGAATAGTGCTAATACACCGCCTACTGCTAAACGCCATTCAAAACGAACACCTACGTAAAGTAAGATCATACCTAGGGTAGCAAGGGTAGCGTAAATCGCACCTTGAGTTAATTCTTCACCTACGTTTGGTCCTACAAACTCAATGCTTTTGATTACAGCATTTGCATCTAATTCATTGTGAATTAAGCTCATTACAGTTGTACCTACATTCATATCGCCTGCAGAAGCAGGTAAACGAATCATCAGATCTGATAATGAACCCGCATTTTGTACTAATGCGCTACCAAAACCATTTGCTTCAAGTAATTGACGAACTTTGCTTAAGTCCGCGGCTTGCGAGAAATGGGTTTCAATTACGGTACCACCTGTAAAATCTAGACCCCAGTTGAATCCTTTGGTTACAACCGTAAAAACACAGAATGCCGTCAATAAAATTGAAAATGCAAATGCGACATAACGGTAACGCATAAAGGGAACTAGGCGATAAGGCAGTTTAATTTCTGCGGTATCTTTTGTTGTCTGAACACTCATTGTATTCCCCTTAAATCCAAAGTTTCTTCACGCGTTTGCCGCCATATACCCAGTTTACTAACATACGAGTACCTGTGATTGCGGTAAACATTGAAATAATTACCCCTAATGCAAGCGTAACAGCAAAGCCTTTAACTGGACCTGTACCTACAGCATAGAGAATTAAAGAGGTTAATACAGTGGTTAAGTTCGAGTCAAAAATACTTGAGAACGCTCCATTGTAACCTTCGTGAATTGCTTGCTGAATTGAGCGACCATTACGAATTTCTTCTTTAATGCGCTCATAAATCAGTACATTAGCATCCACTGACATACCTACGGCAAGAACAATACCGGCAATACCAGGCATTGTTAAGGTTGCACCGATTAATGACATTAAACCAACGGTCAGAACTAAGTTTGCTAATAGTGCAGCTGTTGCAAATAAGCCAAATACACGGTAGTAAGCAATACAGAACAAGATGGTTAAGCCTAAGCCTAATAAACCCGCTTCCATCCCTTGAGCAACGTTATCTGCACCTAAAGATGCACCGATAGTACGTTCTTCTACGATTACAATTGGCGCAATTAATGCACCAGAACGTAGTAATACTGCCAAGTTTTGCGCTTCGGCTGGGCTATTAATGCCAGTGATTTGGAATTGGCTACCTAAACGTGAATTGATTGTTGCGACGTTGATCACTTCTTCATGTTTTTCAAGAATGACTTTACCATTTGCATCTTTACGTCCTGAATCTTTAAATTCGCTATAAAGAGTCGCCATAGGTTTACCAACAGCACTTTTAGTTGCATTAGACATTAAGTCACCGCCTTCAGCATCTAAGTTGATGCTTACTTGGGGTAGACCGCGCTCATCTTTGCCGGAGTTTGCATTGACGATATGCTCACCGCCTAATACGGCTTTACGGAATAAAACAGTTGGAGCGCCATCGCGGCTATACTTGATCTCAGAATCGGCTGGTACAATACCTCTAGTTGCAGATTCGACATTTGCTGTTGTATTCACTAAACGGAACTCAAGTGTTGCTGTTGCTCCTAAAATTTCTTTTGCGCGAGCAGTATCTTGCACGCCTGGTAATTCGACTACAATGCGATCTACGCCTTGACGTTGAATTGTTGGTTCTGATACGCCTAGTTCCTCAACACGCTTACGCAGAATTGATAAGTTTTGTTCGATGGCTGTATCGCGAGATTCTGATAAACCTTGTGCTGATAAACCTAAAGTTACCGTTGTTGTATTAGTAAATTTAGTTTCTAAATTTGAATGAGTTCGGCGAATAAAACGTTCTGCTTTTTCAGCAGTTTCAGCATCATTGAATTCGACTTCAATAGCAAAATTATCTGCTTTTTTAACCGCTTTATATTGGAATTTTTCGCGACGAAATTCATTGCGTAAGGTGTCTTGCAGCTGGTCTTGACGTTTAGCCATTGCGGTGTTCATATCCACCTCCATTAGGAAACGAACACCACCACGTAAGTCTAGTCCTCGTTTCATCGGCTCACCGCCGATAGAGGTTAACCATTCTGGTGTAGCGGGCGCAAGGTTAAGTGCTACAGAGTAGCTATTGCCTAACACTTCAGCAATTTTCTCTTTAGCAGGAAGTTGTTCGTCATCTTTATTCAGACGTACTAAGATTGAACCATTTTCAAGGTTCATTGCTTTTGGTTGAATATTTAACGATTGAAGAGCAGATTGAACTTGGGTAAGCGTTTCTGCTGACGCTTGTTGCCCACGTGTACCAGAAACTTGTACAGATGGGTCTTCACCATAAATATTTGGAAGAGCGTATAAAACACCAATGGCGACCACGAGGATCACCATTAGGTTCTTCCAAAGAGGGAAACGGTTTAACACAATAAGTCCCCTTTCTCAAAGGAAAGAATTAAAGAGATTTCAATGAACCTTTCGGTAACACTGCAACCACGAAATCACGTTTGATTGTTACTTCAGTAGTATCGTTTAGTGCAATAACGATATTATCGTTATCTGCAGTTACTTTGGTAATTTTACCGATTAAGCCACCGCTTGTAAGTACTTCATTACCTTTTTCAAGGCTTGATAGTAAATCACGTTGTTGTTTTTGACGTTTCGCTTGTGGGCGATAGATCATGAAGTAGAAGATAAGACCAAAAATAACCAGAATAAAGATCATTTCCATTCCGCCGCCTTGTTGCATATAAAGCTCCTTTAATCTAAATTGTTTATAACAGACGAGATTTTTCTACGAAAGATTTCTTTTATATAAAGAGACTCATAATAGAAAAATACGCACTAAAATAGCATAAATTCAGCCATTTAACGAGAGAAATATCTAGAGATCCGCTCTCTTTTATTTGGCTTTCAGTGTAGAATTTCAGATATTGCTCCACAGGGGAGAAATTTCAATAGTAAAAGAGGAAAAAATGAAAAAGTTTTTATTATTAGTGGGTATTTCAAGCACTTTTTTTGCAAATGTAGCAATGGCGCATAATGTGCAATTAAATCAGTCTTTGCCAGCAGTTTCAGTAGCTAGTGATGGGGAATTAGTTGTTAAAGGAAAAGAGGTTAGCTATAAAAATTGGCAATCAGCGAGTCTGGCAGGGAAAGTTCGAGTTGTTCAGCATATCGCAGGCCGTAGTAACGCAAAAGAAAAAAATCAGCCATTAATGGATGCAATTAAAGCTGCGAATCTTGACCGTTCAAAATATCAGACAACTAATATTGTGAATGCGGATGACGCGATTGTTGCAACAGGTGCATTTGTAAAAAGTAGTACTGAAAAAGGTAAGTTAGAAAACCCTCATTCACAAATTGTATTAGACCAAAATAGTGGTGTAAAAAATGCGTGGAAATTAAAAGAGAAGGATAGCTTTATCGCAGTGTTAGATAAGAGCGGTAAAGTACAGTTTGTGTCGGAAGGTAAATTATCACCTGCGCAAATTCAACAAGTATTGGGATTGGTTAACCAATTGATTGCACAATAATTTTTATGGCGGACACGGGCACCGTGTCCCTACGATTGATGGTTATTCAACAGATGAATGTAGGGACACGTTGCGCGTCTCCGTTAGAATTGAATTAACTATTATTCTCAAACCAACTCTCTAAAATTAAACACGCCGAAATCGAATCGACTTTGTCTTTTTTCAATGCTTTATAACCACCGCGCGAAAAAATTTCCGAACGTGCTTCAACGGTTGTTAAACGCTCATCTTGCAGTTCAACAGGTAAATTAAAACGGCCATTTAAACGATTAGCAAACTTCTTCGCTCTTTGAGTTAAAGGCTGTTCAGTACCATCCATATTTAACGGTAGGCCAACTACCAATAAATCAGGTTTCCATTCGCTGATTACTTTGCCAATCAAATCCCAATTTGGGATCCCATCTTGTGCTTTAAATGAAGGCAAGCCTTGAGCAGTACCTGTAATACTTTGTCCAACAGCACAACCAATACTGTAGGTACCAAAGTCAAATGCTAAAATTGTCTGTGCCATTATGCGTGTCCAGCTGGTGCTAAAACACCGTCGATACCGAGTAATTCATTTGCTTCAACCCAGCGGTCGAGATAACCTGTTTTGAAGAGGATTTGTTCCGTAGCAGGAGAAACGATCCAGAAATTGCGAGCTATCTCGCTTTCAAGCTGTCCGCCGATCCAAGTGCAACAACCTAAACAAACAATAAAATGCTCTGGCGCTTCTTTACGCCCAAAAGTATCAAGAATATCACCTGATGTTGTAAGCGTTAGACCATCGCCTGTTTCATAGCTATGCAAAAATTGCTGATTTACAGGTGTATGTAGAATAAATCCACGCTCTTGACCTACAGGGCCGCCACTTAATACAAGCTGATCTTTGCTGTAATTACGTTCATTCGCAATTAAGAAATCCATTTTTGCTAGCAATTCCATCACAGAGAGATCTGTTGGGGAGTTGATCATCAAACCCATGGCCCCCTGATCGTTATGCTCACAAATATAGATCACAGCACGATCAAAGTATTCATCGTCAATTTCAGGTGTTGCAATTAAGAGTTGTCCCTGTAGATGCATTAGCTTAGATCTCCATATAAAATTTGTAGTGCGGTAATAGTTGCAAGTGATGCAGTCTCTGTACGTAATATACGTTTGCCAAGTAACACTTCAGTAAACCCCTCAGTTTCAGTCATTGCAATTTCTTCCGCAGAAAGTCCACCTTCTGAACCAATTAGCAAGCGAACACCTTCTTTTGGCACATTTGGCAATGACTTAATTGTATATTTTGCACGAGGATGAAGGTTAAGTTTTAACATTCCATCCTTCTCTTTGCTCCAGTCAGTCAATTTCATAATCGGGCGGATTTCTGGCACAATGTTGCGTCCACATTGCTCACAAGCAGCTATCGCAATTTTTTGCCATTGCTGAATCTTTTTATCTTGACGCTCGCCATCTAATTTAACGCCACAACGTTCAGACCAAAGGGGAGTAATTGTTGTAACGCCAAGTTCAACTGATTTTTGAATGGTGAATTCCATACGATCGCCACGTGAGATAACTTGACCTAGATGAATGGGTAAATTCGATTCACGATCATCAAGTTCTGACGAGATAATTTCAACTTCGATCTGTTTTTTGGAAACGGTTTTAATCACAGCATTAAATATATAATTTGAACCATCAAATAGGAGCAAATCTGCACCTTCGGACATTCGTAATACACGGCCAACGTGGTTGGTTGCATCTTCGCTTAAAATACAGTGAGTTTTTCCTGCTAATAATTCAGGATGATAAATTCTTGGAATTCGCATTGGTTTGTTTAAATTATATTATAGGGCGTAACATGTACGCCCGAAATGGAATGAATTAAATACTATTTATATTGGTGAATTGCATTTGCGATTTCATTATCGTTATAGATAGTTTGGATCGCATCAGTATAAGCTTGGCTTAATACTTTTTGGATATTGGTATTATCTGCACTGAATGCTCCTTCGTAAGAACGTGATGTACTAAAGTTTTTTGTGAAGTTACCTTTAGAACCCTGTACATTAACATCGACATTCACATTTGCAGTTACTTTATAGAGTAAGTTACCTGATTCAACATCGGCATAGAATTTTTTAATATTAACTAGTACGTTTGAGTGCCCAGCACTGTTTACAATTGAAAAGCCTTTACTATTTAAATTTTGCTGCATAGCCTGTTGGAATAACTGTGTTACATCAGGACTTGCAGTTAAGCGAGTTACTTTACCAGCCGTTGTGTAGCTTGAAACCTCGGCTGAATTTCGTAAATCTTGGGTTGCAACATTTACTAGGGTACCTTGGTTATTGGTATTAAAACTAGACATTGGTGCTGGAGTGGTAAATGTTAATACGTTAGATTGACTTTGACAGCCTGCTAATACTGCTGTTGCTAAAAGAGTTGCAAATAAACCTGCTTTTTTTGATAATTTCATAATAAATTCCTTACGAGAAAAATAGGTAAATAAAATAGACCAAAATATAGTATCATCTCCCTCAATTTTTTAATATAGAGAGAGCTAAAAATGTTAATTCAACAAACCATTATTCAAAAATTAACAGAGCAATTTTTACCAACTGAATTATTCGTTGAAAACGAGAGCCATATGCATAGCTCTGGTCGAGGCGCCGAGTCGCATTTTAAAGTAACGATTGTTTCTGAGCAATTTGACAGAATGCGTAGCGTTGCTCGTCATAGAGCAATCTATACTTGCCTTGCCGAAGAGCTCGAAAATGGTGTTCATGCACTCGCTTTACATCCATTTACTCCTACTGAATGGAAAGAACAGGGAGAGATTGCACCAATATCAACCAACTGCCTAGGACATGGGCATTAATTATTTTACAAAAGAAAGAAAATAGTTGCGAGGGTAGACAAAAATAGGTATAGTTTCTCGCATCTTTCAAATGTACATTTATTTGTTCATTGAGTTACTGAGTGGTGAGATGTCCGAGTGGTTGAAGGAGCACGCCTGGAAAGCGTGTATATGGGAAACTGTATCGGGGGTTCGAATCCCCCTCTCACCGCCATTTGTAAATGAGAGATTTCATAGATATTTCCTTAGTTAAGTCATTGTAATTGATATGACTAACTTTTCTCCTGTTGGATATTATAGGTTGATCCCCAAGCATAATGTTTGGGGATTTTTTTATCTATAAAATAAATCAGTTTACTTATTGAACCACCTTTTGTAGTTTGTAATTTAACTTTTTACTATTTATGGTATTACCTGAAGCATCACAAAATTCAGCATAAGTATCTGCTACTTTTATAGCAATATTGTCAGAGTTGATTAAACGAATAACTCCTGACTTATTTGCATCCCAACTGTAAGTTCCTTTTTCTATAAATGGATGTTGCTCTTTATTCTTATGATAAATCGTGCTGTATTGATAAGTTCCATCATTATTTAATTCTAATTTAGCCTCGATTTTTTCACAGTCTGCACAAGGTAATGTGCCTTGGTATGTTCCAGAAACAGTTTTTTGCTGTAACATTGAACATGCACTCAAAATAGTCGCAAGCGCAATTAACGTTAATTTTTTCATACTAACATCCTCTTATTTAGAAAATTTATTAAAGGGGGAAAAATCAGGATTAACCTTGATTTCTAGGGCGGTAATTTTTGGAAAATCCCGCTGAATAAGTTGTAATAAATATTGTTGCTGTAATAAAAGTCCTTGGCGAACAACTGCATTTTGCACATCAATGACGAGTAAATTATCGTATAAATTTACAATTCGGTAAAGATCTTGATATTGAGTTGGCAATATTTGTTTAATTGAGCTATTCAAATAACTTAATCTGTTTGCCTGTTTGACAATCCTACTAAGCCCTGAGTTCTCTAATACTTCTAGAATATTTTTAGTTGTATTTTTTTTCATCTAGCTTACCTTATTTGCCCTTGTTTTTCACGTATTTACCTCAATATTCTGCCTATTCTACAAAAATTGTCGTATAATCGGCAGACTTTTTTCATTTAATTGGCTTATGCAATTTTTTAGACCACGACACAAATCAACTTTTTTATCGCAGATTCTGCTCGGAGTTCTTGCGATTTTTGCGTTGCCTAGTGTTTATGGGGCTACGAATGAAAATGATCAAGCATCAATTGTTAATCAACAAGTTTTAACATTAAGTGATTTATCTGCTGTAACTAAGGCGGACATTGAACAGGCTCATCTTCTACAACTCGAAAAACCTCATGTTAATGCACAGAAGCAAGCGGTCGTTTTTACAGAGTTTTTTACACCGCTATATGCTTTTGAAAGCATTGCTATTCCACCGATTAGGGCTGGACCACACAGTTAATTTGAACGCTATTTTATAAGGTGTGTAAGCGCACCATTATAATTCAATATATTCAATAGGCGCGTTTATACGCACCCTATCTCTTATTTTAATAATAAATTGGAAAGATTTTATGTTTACAAAATTAATGACCGCTATTTTTGGTAGTAGCAATGATCGTACTTTACGTCGTTTAAAAAAGCGTGTGGTACAAATTAACCGTTTAGAACCTGAATTTGAAAAATTAACCAACGAAGAATTACAAGCAAAAACCGCCGAATTTAAACAACGTTTAGCAGATGGTGCAAGCCTTGATAGTCTTTTACACGAAGCTTTTGCAACGGTGCGTGAGGCAAGTAAACGTGTATTAGGTATGCGTCATTTTGATGTGCAGTTAATTGGCGGTATGGTGTTAACTAACCGTAATATCGCAGAAATGAGAACCGGTGAAGGTAAAACTTTAACGGCAACTTTACCTTGCTATTTAAATGCGTTAACAGGTAAAGGTGTTCATGTCGTGACTGTGAATGACTACCTTGCACGTCGCGATGCGGAAACTAACCGACCATTATTTGAATTCTTAGGTATGACCGTAGCGGTAAATATCCCAGGTTTACCTTCAGAAGTAAAACGTGCCGCTTATGCAGCGGATATTACCTACGCAACAAACAGTGAATTAGGTTTTGATTACTTACGTGACAATTTAGCACATACTAAAGAAGAACGTTTCCAACGTCCATTACACTATGCGTTAGTGGATGAGGTGGACTCAATCTTAATTGATGAAGCACGTACCCCATTAATTATTTCAGGTCCTGCGGAAGATGTATCACAGATCTATCAAGCGATCGATAAAGTGATCCC
Source organism: Pasteurellaceae bacterium 15-036681 (assembly GCA_002002485.1). Classification (GTDB taxonomy): domain Bacteria; phylum Pseudomonadota; class Gammaproteobacteria; order Enterobacterales; family Pasteurellaceae. The sequence continues at coordinate 33,827 of MQVI01000011.1, read as the reverse complement.
TCACTTAATTGCACAAGATAAAGAAGATACTGAAGAATACACTGGCGAAGGCGATTTCACTTTAGATCTTAAAAATAAACAAGCGCACTTAACAGAGCGTGGTCAGATCAAAGTAGAAGAGCTGTTAACACAAATGGGCTTAATGAAAGAGCATGAAAGTTTATATTCACCAGCTCGTATTAGCTTATTACACCACGTTTATGCAGCACTTCGTGCCCACAAACTATTTGAATTAAATGTGGACTATATCGTTAAAGATGGCGAAATTGTAATTATTGATGAACACACTGGCCGTACAATGGCTGGTCGCCGTTGGTCTGATGGTTTACACCAAGCCATTGAAGCAAAAGAAGGTGTAAATATTCAAGGTGAGAACCAAACAGTCGCATCTATCACATACCAAAACTACTTCCGTCTATATGAAAAATTAGCGGGTATGACAGGTACTGCGGATACTGAAGCCTTTGAGTTCCAACAAATTTATGGTTTAGATACTGTTGTTATTCCAACTAACCGCCCAATGATTCGTGATGATAAAACAGATTTAATGTTTAAGAGCGAACCTGAGAAATTCCAAGCGGTTATCAAAGATATTCAAGACTGTATGGAACGCAATCAGCCTGTTCTTGTGGGCACAATTTCGATTGAAAAATCAGAAGCTTTATCGCATGCTTTAACTGCGGCAGGGATTAAACACAACGTATTGAATGCGAAATTCCACGCGCAAGAAGCGGATATCGTTGCAGACGCAGGTTATCCTAGTGCGGTAACCATCGCAACCAATATGGCAGGTCGTGGTACCGATATCGTATTAGGCGGTAACTGGAAAGCTGAAGTTGCGAAATTAGAAGAGCCAACGGAAGAACAAATCGAAGCAATCAAAGCTGCATGGCAAGAGCGTCATGACATTGTAATGAAAGCGGGTGGTTTACATATTATCGGTACTGAACGCCATGAATCTCGTCGTATTGACAATCAGTTACGTGGTCGTTCTGGCCGTCAAGGTGATCCAGGTTCATCTCGTTTCTACTTATCATTAGATGATGCGTTAATGCGTATTTATCTCAATGAAGGTAAATTAAATATGATGCGTAAAGCCTTTACTGAAGAGGGCGAAGCGATGGAATCTAAGCTGTTAACGAAAGTGATTGCATCAGCGCAAGCGAAAGTAGAAGCACATAACTTCGATGGTCGTAAACATCTTCTACAATATGATGATGTGGCAAATGAACAGCGTAAAGCGATCTACGAACAACGTAATCACTTATTAGAGACAGATGATATTTCTGCGATGATCGACACGGTACGTGAAGATGTGTTCAACGCAATTATTGATCAATATATTCCACCACAATCTATCGAAGAAATGTGGGATGTACCGGCGTTAGAAAACCGCTTACGTCAAGAGTTTGGTATGGATTTACCATTAGTGAAATGGTTAGAAGAAGATAATAACCTACACGAAGAAACTTTACGTGAACGTATTATCACTATTGCGAAAGAGCAGTACCAAGCGAAAGAAGAGATGGTCGGCGCAGAAGTAATGCGTAGCTTTGAAAAAGGCGTGATGTTACAAAATCTTGATGAACTTTGGAAAGAGCATCTTGGTGCAATGGATTATCTACGTAAAAGTATCCACTTACGTGGTTATGCGCAGAAAGATCCTAAGCAAGAATATAAGAAAGAATCTTTTGCAATGTTCACCGATATGTTGGATAACTTAAAAGCGAATGTGATTAGTGTATTAAGTCGTATCCAAGTGCGCAGTCCTGAAGAAGTAGAGCAAGCTGAACGTGAACGCCAACAACACGCTGCGGAAGAATCTTCTCACTATCATGAAGAAGGTGCTGAAACAGCAGAGACACAAGCCGGCAATGAACAAGATTTTGCAAATCTAAATATTGGCCGTAATGAGCCTTGTCCTTGTGGTTCTGGCAAGAAATATAAGCACTGCCACGGTAGCATTGCGAAATATGCATAATTGCATAAATAATTCTCCCCCATTTATGGGGGAGTTTGCTTTATGTTGAATAATTCTATGACTGACGAACAACTAAATACTCTCTATCACCAAGCGCTACATCAAAGTTCACAACAGCATTACCGCGATGCTCTAGATACCCTTTCTCAAATTCTGGCGAGTTTTCCAACTGAGCCAAGAGGTCTTCTTTTACAAGCTAAAATCTATTTTCAATTAGCTGATTTGGATAATGCTCAGCAAACCTTACTGATGCTATTAGCGACACATAAGCAAAATGCCGAAGGTTACTATTTGCTGGGTAAGTATTATGAGGAAAAACAGCAACCTTTCGAAGCATGGGCGTGTTTTAAGCAAGCTCAAGTGCTGGCACCTTGTAAAACCTATCATTTTGCTACGCTGTATATTCAAAAAAATATTGTGGATGAACCCTTAAAAATGTTGGATTTACTACGTGAATATGATGAGTATTTACGTTTATATCCCAATGAAAGCAGTGCGTACCATAATCGTTCAGAATTATTAAAACACCTTGGTTTATATGAGCTAGCGTTAAAAGACGAAGAACAAGCGGTTAGATTATCGCCAAATTTTGCAATGGGCTGGTGTAATAAAGCCTTTATTCAGCTCACCTTAGGGGATTATCTTGAGGGCTGGAAAAACTATGAATGGCGTTGGAAAACAGATGTGATCACGTTTCAGGATAATGGCTGGCCGATTCCTCGTTGGCAAGGTGAAGAGATTGGTAATGCTAAATTATTAGTACATGCTGAACAGGGATTTGGGGATAACTTACAGTTTGTACGCTTTGCGATTGAAGCTAAAAAGCGTGGTCTGAATATCGTCGTGGTGAGTCATAAACCTGTCGAAAAACTGATTAATTATAACCTTGAACGCTATCAAGTACCTTTTTCTGAGAATGGGCAAGCGATTAGTCATTTAAGCTATTATGTCTCAATGATGAGTTTGCCACATTATTTAGGTACAACAGTCGATACAATCCCTTATGCAGAAGGTTATCTCCAAGCTGAGCCTGAGCGATTTGCAAAATGGCAGGCAAAAATTACCGCTTGCGATAAATTGAAAGTTGGGCTAGTGTGGGCAGGGTCTACGAAACATAATCGTAACCAATCACGTAGTTTACAGTTCAAGCAACTGAGTAAGTTATTGGAACTTAATGCTGAATTCTATTGCCTACAAAAAGACATCACGGAGCAAGATCTTGTTGATGCACAGGCTTTTGAAAACTTGCATTTTTTCTATCAAGATATTGAGGATTTTTCCGATACCGCAGCTTTGGTAGCACAGATGGATTTCGTGATTAGCGTAGATACTTCGGTGGCTCATTTATCTGGTGCAATGGCAAAATCAACTTGGGTTATGCTTACTTATCATCCCGACTTTCGGTGGTTGTTAGATCGCGATGATAGCCCTTGGTATCACAGTGTGTGCTTATTCCGCCAAGATTTTGACTATAATTGGCAAACGGTGATTGACCGAATTTATCAACAATTAAAATTAACAGTACAGGAACATCAAAATGTCTAAACCTATCGTTCAAGTTGCCGCAGGGATCATCCGCAATGAATTTGGACAGATCTATTTAGCACAACGTTTAGAAGGGCAGGATTTTGCTCAATCTCTCGAATTCCCAGGAGGAAAAGTCGATACTGGGGAGACTCCTGAAGAAGCATTACGTCGTGAGCTAGAAGAAGAAGCTGGGATCCACGTATTAAGTGCATTTCCTTATGAACATTTTAGTTTTGAATATCCAACTAAAGTGATCGAGTTTTTCTTTTATTTAGTCGAAGAATGGGTTGGAGAGCCTTTTGGGCGAGAAGGACAAGAGGGCTTTTGGATTGCACAATCTGAATTAGAAGCAGGGCAGTTCCCACCTGCAAATGAGTTTTTAATTAATAAATTAAAGGCGGAAGTAGTTTAGATATGTGATCATCCTAGGGCTTACGCCCTAGGTTACGCATAGTTCAGCCCCTTTGGGGCTGTTAGGTTGCAGACAAATCTAAAAATGTACCAAATATATTTGGTGGATATTAAACTGTTTTACCATATAGCCCCCTCTTTAGCAAAGAGGGGGGCGGGGGAGATTTGGCAGAGGTGATTTAACCTCATCATTGTCTATTGGACTAATTGTGTTCTGCAACCCAAAAGTTGATTATCTAACGAATTTAGGGGCAGAGATTATCTGCCCCTACAGTATGTTAAAAAATTAATTTTGTTACTTCGCCAACAGCTTATTCATTCGTTTAATAAACGCCGTTGGATTTTCCAATGTACCACGTTCTGCTAATAACGCTTGTTCAAACAGCAACTCAATCCACTCATTGAAAAGAGTTTCATCAGCAATATCCGCAACTTGTTTTACCATAGAATGATCAGGGTTTAGCTCGAAAGTATATTTCACTTCTGGCGCTTGCTGACCCATAGCCGCAAACAGTTTTGCCATTTGGGTGCCCATTTCATCACTATCCGTTGAAACAACCGCAGGGGTATCGGTTAAACGGTGAGTTAATACTACTTTTTTCACACGTTCGCCAAAATAAGTAGTTGCTCGCTCTAAGAAACTTGCAAATTCTGCCAGTTGTGCTTTTTCAGTTTCTTCTTCCTGTTTATCGGCAAGGTCGCCCAAATCTAAGTCTGACTTGGTAATGCTTTGTAACTGTTTACCGTCAAACTCAGCTAAGTAGCTAATTAACCACTCATCAATGCGGTCTGAAAGTAGTAAAACTTCAATGCCTTTCTTATTGAATAACTCTAAATGTGGGCTGTTTTTCGCTGCTTGATAGCTGTCTGCGGTTAAGAAGTAGATCGCTTTCTGACCTTCTTTCATTCTTGCAATATAATCCGCTAAACTTACCGCTTGTTCGCTGCTGTCGGTATGAGTTGAAGCAAAACGTAATAAAGCTGCTACTTGCTGTTTATTTGCTTGATCTTCACCCACACCTTCTTTTAACACTAAACCGAACTCTTTCCAGAATTGTTGATATTGTTCAACATTGTCTTTCGCCAGTTTTTCAAGCATTTGCAAGCTACGTTTGGTTAATGCTGAACGTAGTGCTGAAGTAGTTTTGTTATCTTGTAAGATTTCACGTGAAACGTTTAACGGCAGATCGTTTGAGTCCAATAAACCACGCATAAAGCGTAGATAATTTGGCATAAACACTTCCGCATCGTCCATAATAAACACACGTTGCACATAAAGTTTTAAGCCGTGTTTTTGGTCGCGGTTAAATAAGTCCCAAGGGGCTTTGCTCGGCACATAGAGTAGGCTAGTATATTCTTGCTTACCTTCTACTTTATTGTGCGACCAAGTTAATGGATCAGCAAAGTCATGGCTGATATGTTTGTAGAACTCTTTATATTCGTCTTCGCTCACTTCATTTTTTGCACGAACCCAAAGAGCTTGGGCTTTATTGATTTTTTCCCATTTGGTGCCAATTTCTTTGCCATCATCGTCATAGTCTTTGGTTTGAATTTCAACGGCTAAACCAATGTGGTCTGAATATTTGCTGATGATCTCACGTAAACGCCATTCGCTTAAAAATTCTTTTTCATCAGCGCGTAAGTGAAGCGTAATGTCTGTACCGCGTGTTGCTTTTTCGCTATCCGCAACGGTGTAATCGCCTTCGCCAGCGGATTCCCAAATCACGCCTTTATCCGCAGATTCGCCAGCTGCGCGAGTTTTAACAGTGACTTTATCAGCAACGATGAATGATGAGTAGAAACCTACCCCAAATTGCCCAATAAGTTGGCTATCTTTGGCTTGGTCTGTGCCTAATGCACTTAAAAATTCTTTGGTGCCTGATTTGGCGATAGTCCCTAGGTGGTCGATCACTTGTTCACGCGTCATCCCGATACCGTTATCGCTGATGGTAATGGTGCCAAGGGTTTCATCCACACTCACGCGGACACGTAATTCGCCGTCGCCTTCATAAAGTTCTGGATTTGAAAGGGCTTTAAAGCGTAGTTTATCAGCAGCGTCTGACGCATTTGAGATAAGCTCACGTAGGAAGATCTCTTTGTTTGAGTAAAGAGAGTGGATCATTAATTGAAGAAGTTGTTTGACTTCCGACTGAAAGCCACGAGTTTCTTGATTGTTGCTCATACTATTCCTTATGTTTTTAAAATAATATCTGATAATAGCTATGTTAAATTGTAGGTAGTACGCAAAATGTACTGAAAATTCGTAGGGACAGGGTTTATCCCTGTCCTTAACATATTGAATTCTAATCTTTATTGTAAAGGGCAAGGATAAACCTTGCCCCTACAAAAGCCTCTATCAATAATTAGCTTTCCCAATAAATAGGGGCACTAGTGAAATTTTCAAGTTATAAATTAGCTCTTTCTCTTATTACTTTTTCTTGAATAGCTTCATAAACAAAGGTATTTAGAGAACGGTTTCCTGCTAGCAATGTGGCTTCTCGATGAAGTTCTTCACCTACTCGAACATTAAAAACTCCTTTAAAGGGTTTATTAGGTTCCTTACCGAGTTCAGCACAATCTTGCAAATAGAGATCGACCGATTTCTCAAATTCTTGCTGTAGTTCTGATAGGGTTTCAGCCTCATAAGTAACAAGATCTCTAATATAGGCAAGTTTGCCAAAGAGAGTATGGCTTTCTAAGTCTGGCTCAATAGTGCCTACATAGCCTTTGTAATTAAGTAGTGTCATAGTAGCCCCTCTTGTTGTAATGCTTGTTTTACGGATTTTAGAGCTCCACCCTTAATGTAATTTTCAGGGTGAGGTTTGTGTAGCATAATGGTGTGATTTAGATCCAAATTAAAAAATCGTACCCTTGACCCTGCCATTTCTCGTTTTTCATAGCCTAATTGGGCAAGTAAGGTAACAAGATCTGTCCATACGAATGTACTTTGGGCATTTCTTAATTTATCAAGTAGCTTTTCGGCTTTTCCCATAATGTTTCCTTAGTACTAATTATAGTTACAATTATTTTTTAAAAGCAAGAGTAGCTTAGCTATTTTTTAATACTGGTTTTGGGTTATTTTTGTGATCTTCGTCGAAAAAGTAAAAAATTGAAGTTATAGATTTTATTTATAACTATTGGTTTGTTGTTTTTAATAGGTATTTGTAATTAACTTAATAAGTTGTTAAGTTTTTAACAATCAATATAATGCAACCAATATTGATTACCTATTAAAAACAGAAGGAAATAATTATGTCTAAATGCCCATTTGATCATGGCTCAAAAACTTTAACGAATGCAGCGGGTGCACCTGTTGTTAGCAACGATAATACAATGTCAGCAGGTCCACGTGGTCCATTACTTTTACAAGATGTGTGGTTCCAAGAGAAATTAGCACATTTCGCACGTGAGCGTATCCCTGAGCGTGTTGTTCATGCTAAAGGTTCAGCAGCTTACGGTACATTCACAGTAACTGAAGATATCACTAAATTCACTAAAGCAGCTGTATTTAAACCTGGGGCACAAACAGAAGTATTATTACGTTTTTCAACGGTAGCGGGTGAGCGTGGTGCGGCAGATGCAGAGCGTGATGTTCGTGGTTTCTCATTAAAATTCTACACAGAAGAAGGTAACTGGGACTTAGTTGGTAACAATACGCCAGTATTCTTTATCCGTGATCCATTAAAATTCCCAGATTTTATTCACACGCAAAAACGTAACCCACAAACTAACTTACGTGATGCAAATGCTGCGTGGGATTTCTGGTCACGTCATCCTGAGTCAATGCATCAAATTATGACATTATTCTCAGATCGTGGTATCCCCGCATCTTTACGTCATATGAATGGTTATGGTAGCCATACTTATAGTTTTGTGAACGAACAGAACGAACGTTTCTGGGTGAAATTCCACTTCAAAACACAACAAGGTCACAAATTCTTCACTAACGAAGAAGCAGCAAAAGTTGTGGGTGAAGATCGTGAATCAAGCCAAAAAGATTTATATGAAGCAATCGAACGTGGAGAATTCCCTCGTTGGACTGTTCAAGTGCAAATTATGCCTGAAGCAGATGCACACAAACACAACTACGCATTTGACTTAACAAAAGTATGGCCACACGCAGATTACCCAGTGATCGATGTAGGTGTATTAGAGTTAAATCGTAACCCTGTAAACTACTTCGCTGAAGTTGAGCAAGCGGCATTCGCACCAAGCAACATCGTTCCAGGGATCGGTTTCTCTCCAGACCGTATGTTACAAGGTCGTCTGTTCTCTTACCAAGATGCACAGCGTTACCGTTTAGGTGTTAACCACCACCAAATTCCTGTAAACGCGCCAAAATGCCCATACCACACAACACACCGTGATGGCGCAATGCGTGTTGATAACAACGGCGGTACACACCCTAACTATGCTCCAAACCGTTTTGAAACTTATGTTCCTACATTGGATCAAGTTCCATTACAAATCGAACGTGAAGCAGCACACTTTGACTTCCGTGAGTACGATGAAGATTACTACTCACAACCAGCAGCGTTATACAACATCTTCACTGCAGAAGAAAAAGATCGCCTAGCAGGTAACTTCGCAGCAGGTTTAGCGAGCGTAACAGTACCTGAAATCGTTGAAAAACAGATGGCTCACTTTGAAAAAGTAAGCACCGAATTAGCAAATGCAATCCGTCAAAAACTTGCGCAGTTAGCAGGTTAAGATATATTTTCTCCTTAACGCATTTGTTAAAACAAAGCCTCACCTTCGGGTGAGGCTTTTTTTATACAGTAAAAATAGTAGAATAGTTAATCTAGATTCGTTTTGAAAATATAAAGTATTTTATAAAAGGAGAATACGATGAACATTGAAATCTGTGTGGACAATATCGAATCAGTCATTACTACTAATCAATTTCCAATCAAACGAATTGAGCTTTGTGGGGCATTATCGGTAGGGGGAATTACACCCAATTATGGCTTTATCAAGCAAGCCCAGAATTGCTCAAAAGTACCATTAATGTTGATGATTCGCCCAAGGGCTGGAGATTTTATCTATTCTAATGATGAAGTAGATATGATGCTTGCCGATATTGCTATAGCAAAAGATCTAGGCATACAAGGGGTTGTTTTTGGAGCATTAACTGCAAAAGGGGATATTGATTTAGTAATAACTCAGAGATTAGTTGAGGCTTCAAAGGGAATGGAGATCACATTCCATCGTGCATTTGATCTATGTAACGATCCTTTTATTGCATTAGAACAATTAATAGATCTTGGCTGTGATCGTATTTTAACGTCTGGACAGCAAGCGACAGCCTTTGACGGCATTCCGACTATTCGAAAATTAGTCCAACAAGCGAAAGGACGTATTCAAATTATGGCTGGGTGTGGGGTGAATGAACACAATGCGAAGCAAATTATTGAGCAGACAGCTATTTCCGATATTCACTTTTCAGCCAAAGGGCAGCGTAAGAGTTTAATGCAATCAACTAGCCCTGCAACAATGGGAGCAAATTCACAAGATGATTTATTAGATATTGCGGATTCGACTAAAATCCGCAATATTTTGAATAATATGGGGATTGTTTAATATTCGAAGCAAATAAGCTGATAACCCGTGAGTTTATCCAGTTCAAAAGAGACTTTATTTTCTGAAAGAGTAAGTTTATTTAACTCACTTCCTTTGCGGACTGGATAAGCCTTTTTAATCTCAGCAAGTTGTAGTTCAAACTGTATTTGATGAAGCGGAATTTTTGCATCGACAATTAGCAGATCCTTACATTTATTTTCTGGTACATAGTGTAATAAATGTAAAACATAACGTTTCTTATCTATTTGATGATTAAGTAAAGCTATAAGTGAACGTGGTGCATTGTGTGAAACTAGCCTATTTTGCTCAAGTAGCATTAAACATTGATTTTCTACCAAAGTTCGAATCCAACGTGGCGCTTTTTGCGCATAAATGCTAAATACAGGATTTGAAAAATAGCTGATTTGCTGATTGCTAACTAAAGCAGGGTGCGATACCTTTCTACTCGATGGCGTGTGTTGATGTGAGCAAAATTCTCGCCCTTTGCGGTTGAAATAAGGCGCAATGGTATTTGCAAAAATTTGGCTGTTTTTGACCGCTTGTACTTTAATGCCCCCTTGATACATCACTAACTCTTCGGTTGGCAAATCAATAGAATAGTCATTGCAAATTTGTAGATAGTCGGGGCTAAATGGAATTTCGCCTTGTGGTATGACTGGAAAATTATTTAGCCAATTTTGTTGAAGAGTCTTATCGAATGGGGAAACGCCTGAGGCAAGAATTTTGCCACCATTTTGGATATAGCGGTTCAATTTTGCCGAAATTTTACTATTTAGGTTATAGCTATCTACTAATACAATGAGTTTATATTGCTCAAAATCACTGTAACTATCAATTATATCAAACTGAAATGCGCATTCTTGTAATAAACGAGTCGCACCAATCAGCGCATTACCGACATTTAAATCAGCATCTTTTTTATTTTCTTCAGGGTTTAAAATGGCGATTTCTGTTACTGATTTGATATTATGGCTGTAATCGGCAACTTCTTCTAACTGGGAGAATACATTGCCAATAAGTTGATAGCCTGCTTGTGATAGTTTTCCATCTGGATGCATTTGATCGCCGACAGATACATAAGCTCCCATTGCATTGGTTAGAAAGCATTCATATTCTAACGCTTCTTGATTTTTTAATGAATGGAAGTCCCCCCAATAGGTGTGAAATTTGCCAGTCATTCCCATTACATTTTTACCAAGTGTCCGTGCATAGCGTCCAACCACTGGGAAGTGATCGTATCCCCAACCGCCAGATGGTAGAGATTCGACTTCAACGTGTGAAATAGCGCCTAAAAATTGACGATAACCAGGGTGAATATGTGATGTGTTGTAGTAGATAGTTGCATTAGGATTTTTTGCCCACACTCGTTGGCTGAGTTCGTGCTTAAATTCTGCAAGAACATTAACATAAAATGCGAGTACTTGCTTTTCATCTTCAATATCAATACCTTGTTGTTGCATTTGTTTAATACAATTTAGGGAATAGCAAGCTTTTGGATAGACAATATCAAAGAAGAAACCATCAATGTCATATTTATCTTGCAGTTCCGCCACTTCTTCAAAAATATAATCTCGATAGCCTGAATTAACGCATAAGAAGGTATAGAAACCATCTTCAAAATAGCCAGGCTTTGACCATGAAGCAACAATTTCTCCACCTTGCTTATTACGCATACACCATTCAGGGTGATTCTCCGCGATAAATTGATCCCATTGAATTGGCATATAAACAGGCGCTTTGATACCGTGCTTTTTACAAGCTTTCAGCTGTTCACCGAGCAGATCGCATTTTAATGATGGGTGAATTGCAGATGAGTGAATTTCTGATGGATAGTAAAGCATACCATGATGGCAACGTGCAAAGCAGGTTACTGATGTTACTTTAGCTTTTTTTAAAGTATCAATAAATTCATCTGGAACAAATTCTTTACCGACATCACCAATCAAATTACTGGTGTGAAAATCGAGATGAATCTGGCGTGGTGCGAATGACATAAGCGGTCCTTTTTTATAAATTTTTTGCAAATTGGTTGAGCTATTTGGTCGTTATAATTTCAGCTTCTCTTTCTTCAGGCTCTTCCATGCCATCTTGCCAGAACCAATAAGTAATAGGAGGCGGGCAATTTAAGCTAACTACTTTGTGATTTCCATGGCAGTCAATTGCGTGAATTGTGACACCTTCAGTATAGCCATCTTTAAGATATTGTAGATCTTTAATAGCTTCATAAACAGCATCATCTAGGCTCATTCCCATTTTCATATAAAACACTACTGAGTGTGCGGTAGAACAACGAATTGACATTTCACCAGTATGCGTACAAGCACAAGCGCCATAACGACTATCTGCATATAATCCAGCGCCAATAATTGGACTATCGCCTAGTCGTCCTGGGTATTTCCAGGCCCAACCAGATGTTGAAGTGGCAATACTAAGTTTTTGAGTGTGGTCGCTACATAAAAATACGGTTGTATCACGTACTCTTTCTGGATCCGTTGCGTTATTGGATAGTTTTGCGAGTGGGATATTGGGGAAAGCTTGTTTTTCCTGTTCGGTCATTGATTCTTCAAGTTTTTTCCACCAAACTTGTTTTGAATTTTCAATGAGATTTTCACCTTCCAATGCGTCTATTTCCCTAGCAAAGCGCTCAGCACCTTCACCAACAAGAATTTCGTGATTGAGATCTGTCATTATCCGATAAGCGACTTCAACTGGGTGTAAGAATCCTTTTAATGCCCCAACTGCGCCAGTGCGTAGATTATCCCCGTCCATAACTGACGCATCTAGTTCAACATCACCAAGCACATTTGGCCAGCCACCGTGGCCAACGGTTCGAACACGTGGATCTAATTCAACTAATTTTATCCCTTCTATCATTGCTCGTAGGCCTTCTTGTTGGGCTTTGAGGTGTTGTACTGTTTCGTAGAATCCTGGATAGGCTTCTGAGTTCGCGATTAAAATCATATTTGCTCCTAAATGCGATTCTTGCTTTCAATATCAAAGAAATGTAAGCGCTCGATAATTGGAATCAAACGGCTACCTTGGTTTATTGAATGGCTACTTGGGGTTCTAAACATAACACTATCGCCATTTTTTAAGGTCATTGAAAAATTGGATTCAGAACCGAGATATTCGCTGTAATCAAATTCTCCGCTAAAGCCTTCATTGCTATTTTCTACTAATTGCAGATCTTCTGGGCGAATACCTAAACAGACTTTTTTACCAGCATAATTGGCTAATTGTGGAAAAGCAGAGAGAGGGATATTTTGTTGATAACTTTCATCTGCACAAAGCGCGATGGTTTCGTTATGAATTTCGACATCAACATCGATAAAATTGATCATCGGTGAGCCGATAAAACCTGCAACAAATTTGTTTGTTGGACACTCATAGAGTTCTTTAGGAGAGCCAATTTGTTGAATGATTCCTTGATCTAATACCACGACTTTGTCTCCCATTGTCATTGCTTCGACTTGGTCGTGAGTAACGTAAATAATGGTCGCATTAATATCTTGATGTAATGCACAAATCTCTTTGCGCATTTTGCTTCTTAGTTTTGCATCAAGGTTGGAAAGTGGTTCATCAAATAAGAATACTTTTGGACGGCGTACAATTGCACGTCCTAAGGCAACCCGTTGACGTTGTCCCCCAGAAAGTTGACCTGGTTTTGAGTTTAAAAATGGCGTGAGGTTGAGCATTTCTGCGATATTTTTAATTGAGCTATCAATTTCTTCTTTACTCACTTTGCGAATTTTGAGAGCCAATGCCATATTTTCATAAACAGTCATATGTGGATAGAGCGCATAGCTTTGGAATACCATCGCAATATCACGATCTTTTGGCAATTCATTATTTACATATTTACCATCAATGGTTAATTCGCCACTGCTGATATCTTCTAAGCCCGCAATCATTCGTAGTAATGTCGATTTTCCACAACCTGATGGACCGAGTAAAATGACAAATTCACCTTTTTCAATATCAAGTGAGGCGCTCTTAATCGCGTTATATCCATTTTTATAAACTTTGGCTAACTCTTTTAATTGTACGTATGCCATATATTGCTCCTTTATTAGCTCTGTGTGCTAAGTGTTTTACACAAATGAGTTAATAATAATGCGCCATAACCTGAAGCTGTTTCGCCATAAATTTTACGGTGAGCTAAATCGTGAGCCATTGCGGCAATATCTAAGTGCGCCCATTTTTGTTCATCTTTTACAAAATGCTGGAGGAAAGTGGCGGCGACACAAGGGCTTCCGTGTGGATCTTCACTGCCATGACGTAAATCAGCATAAGCACATTCTAGAGGATTGTTAAACCAGTCTCCTGTTGGCATATGCCACACATATTCTGCACACTGTTCACCTGATTGCTTAATTGTTTGAATAAAATCTAAATTATTACCCATTAATGCAGTATAGCCTTTACCCAAGGCAACCCCCGCACCGCCTGTTAAGGTTGCGATATCAATGAGATAATCTGGTTGATATTTATCTTGCGCATAGTCTAAAACGTCAGCCAATACCATTCGTCCTTCTGCATCTGTTGAGATAATTTCAACGCTGGTTTGAGAACGCATCATTACCACATCTCCAGGTTTAATCGCGGTACTTGAAGGCATATTTTCGACTAGTCCACACAGTGCAATAACGTTAATTGGTAAATTAAGTGTAGTAATAGCATACATTGCTCCAACTACGGCAGCAGCTCCTCCCATATCGAATTTCATCGTACTCATAAAACGTGCCGCTTTAATACTGATACCACCAGTATCAAAGGTTACTCCTTTACCAACAAGCGCGATGGTTTTGGTTGCATTTGGTACAGAATGCTTCATAACCAATACCCTTGCTTCACGTGCGCTACCTTGTGAGATTGAGAGTAGGCCACCAAATTTTTCTTCGGTTAGCTCTTTTTCATCTAATACTTTAAACGTGAGATTTGGCATTTCTAACTGTTTAACGGCTTCCACAAATGATTCTGGATAAAGTACATTACTTGGTAAATTCATTAGTTCTCTAGAAACAATTTGGCTAGTAGCTAGTGTTTTACTTATTTGGAATGCTTCCTGTAGGGCTAATTCACTATTGTCTAATTCAATTTTTGTAAGATTAAGATCTAGATAAGCGGTTTGTTTATGCTGATATTTATAAGAAGACAAATAAAGCCCAAAGCCGAGCCATTGAATAAATTGCATAGGATCAAATTGTGCTAATAATGCATTTTCAACGCTGACTTCAATTCGTTGAGCTTGCGAAAATTGTTTGGCGATTAGAAAGCCAAGATCTTGCAAATTTTCGATAGAAAATGACTGCTTGCAACACTCTGCATCGTAGTTTTCACTTTCTAATTTTAGGCTGAGTTTTTTATCTTCACCAAAGCCAACATAAATTGTTCTGGTTTTTTGAGTATTTTCAATAAAATTAAAGTTAAATGTTTTCATAGAATTATCCTTTTACTGCACCTTCAGTTAAACTTTCCATCATTTTTTTCGAGAAGAAAATAAAGATGATCAAAAGCGGTAGCATAGCTAGGAAGCTTCCTGTCATTACTAAATTCCAAGGAGTTGCGACCGCACCATTTAATGAACGTAATACGAGGGTTAAGAGTTGAGTATCTGGGGTTTGCAATGCAATTAATGGGAGCATAAAGTTATTCCAAGAAGCAACGACAACCATAATTGCAACTGTTAATAAGCAAGATCTCATCATCGGCAAGCCCATTCGGAAGAAAATCTGTAGCTCATTTAATCCATCAACTCTTGCGCTATCAAAAATTTCTCGAGGAATTGAAGAGGCAACATATTGGCGAATTAGAAATATACCGAATATGTTCACGCCAGCAGGTAGCCAAATTGCCGTGAGAGTATTGATTAAAGATAGTTGTTTGATGATTAAAAAATAGGGAACTAAATTGACGACAGAAGGAACCATCATTGTGAGCAACAATATCGTAAATAAAACATTTTTGCCTTTAAAATTATAAATCGCAAAGGCGTATCCCGCAGCGGCTGAAACGACAACAGAGTTTAATGTAGATAGTAGGGTTACGATAAAGGTATTAACCATTGCTCGATTAAATGGAATATCCTTAGCAAGGTCTTGATAGTTTTGGAAAAATTGATCGCCAACACTAAGCGACATTCCCATTATAGACGCAGTATCTTGCGTGGATAATAAAGCTGACCAATAAAATGGAAAAATTGAAATAAAAGCAAGAATAGATACGATTATATAGATGATAAATCGAGTTATATCTAAACGTATTGCTGGTTTTGTTATAGACATTACTCACCCCCACGTTTTAAGCCGTGTTTTCCAAAGAGTAGGAAGAATATTGCACTGAATAATGATGTGATTAAGAATAGAACCCAAGCGATTGCAGAGGCTGTTCCCATATCACTCCAGTCCCAGCCCATTTTGTATAGGTAGAGTGAGACAGTCATACCTGAATTTGAAATTCCGCCAGTACCATTAGTCAGCATCATTGGTTCTTCAAACATTTGCATATTGCCGATAATCGTCATTAGTGTTGCAAAGAAAATGTAAGGAATAAGGAGTGGTAAGGTGATATATCTAAATTTTTGCCATTTGTTTGCACCATCAATATCAATAGCTTCATAAAGCTCTTTGGAAACAGACGCAATACCTGTCATATAAATAACAGTATTAATTCCAGTATATTTCCAAGTTACTTGATTTGCAATGGTTAAACGAATCCATTCCACATCGAAGAAATTAATCGGAAGAAGTATATCTAAGTGGAAAAAATCGGAGATCGATTTTAAGAATTCATTCATAATCCCCATTGGTGCAAAAATATTGAAGACAACAAGACTGACTGCAACACTTGATGTGATATAGGGTAAAAATATAGCAGCTTTAAAAAATTCAGCACCGAGACGGATTATATGAAGTAGAAAATAGGCTAGAGAAATGGCTAGGATATGTTGAGATATACCTGATATAGCGGAAATTTTTATGGTGTTCCATAAAGATAGCCAAAATATATCATCGGTGAGTGCATAATAGTAATTTTCCCACCCAACAAACTCCATAGAAGAAAGCCCTTTGACAGGATTCCAAGAATAGAATGATAGAAAGCCAGAAAAGAAAATCGGAAAAATACTAAAGGTTAAGTAGAGAATAATAAAGGGCAACAACAATATATAAGCTACACGATGATCATGCAGCATGCCCTTGAGATACTTCATCATAATTAGCTCCTTAAATTAAACCCTGCTCCACAAAGTAGAGCAGGGAATAATGACTAATTTAGGCTACGCATACGGCGTTGAAGCAAGGTATTTGCTTCATCTAACGTTTTATCAATATCTGCTTTTTCAGCTAAGATTTTTTTGATTGCGTGGTTTAAGATCTCATTTGCAATGTTATCGACAGGTGAAGATAGATACGGTTTATTCAATTTCACCATTTCAGTGTAAAGACGCATTGAATGCTGACCGCCAAAAATTTCGCTTGGTTTTTCAAAGAATTCATGCGCATAAATTTCAGTTCTTGCTGGCAGAGTACCTGCAACACTTGCAATAGCTAATACACTATCATCATTCATCAAGTGTTGAATAAATTTCCAAGAAGCTTCTTTATTTTTACCTTGATCAGGCATCGCAAATACAGTACCACCTGCATTCACATTAACGTGATTTGGAATATTTCCAACGCGCCACAAGCCTTTTTTCGAGCCTTCTGGGTCATATTCTTGAATCACACGACCTTCAATCCATGGGCCATCTAAATCGGCAAAGAGCTTGCCTTCGCGGAAAAGTTTTATGAATTTTTGATCGTTTGATGAACCATCTAGATCAGCAACTAATTTTTTGTCATAAAGCTGTTTAGCGAGATTGGCAAGGAATTTCACTTCTTTAGAATTTAAGTTTGGTTTGCCATCTTTAAGATAGACTGTTTTGCCTGCATCATTATTTGTACCAACGACTAATGGATTGATGATACTCATTGCTGCAGGAAATACAAATGCACCAGTCTTCGCTTTTAAGGTTTCAGCAAATTTGATAAAAGCGTCCCAATCTTTGGTTGCTTCTTCAAATGTCATGCCTGTCGCATCAAGTAAGTCCTTACGATATGCCATTACAACAGGGCCTGTATCAAAAGGCGCACCATAAATTTGGCCTTTATCATCTTGAGATAGGCTTAACATTGAGGCATCAAATTGCCAACCAATTTTATCCATTGAGTATGGCGGAGCGGTGAAATTAACAAGGCCACCAGAATTGATAAATGTACCTAATTTAATTGTGCTGAGAGTCACTACATCAGGAGCGCCTTCTCCAACAGCTAATGCTGTAGTTAACTTGTCATGACAATCGCGGAAACCGCAACTCATTGCCACGACTTCAATATCTGGGTTTGCTTTATGGAATCCATCAATCATTTGATTGACATAATCTTTTGAAAGGTAATGTGAGAAAACAATCTTACTTTTGGCAAATGTAGCTGATGAGGTTGCTAAAAGAAGGGCGGATAATGCGATACTTAGCGGAAACTTTTTCATACGAAACACCTTAGACTTGAATTAACGAGAGAATGTGAACAATCACGCTTATTCGTTAGATTAGCTAACTGAGTATTCCTTACAAAACTCTTACTTGAATGACTACCTTTTCTAAAACACCCGAAAATAAACAACTGACTTTAAAGTTAGAGTCAATGTAAATCCTTTTCATTAGATTATATTGACTTATCTTGGACACAAGCAAGGTGGTCATTCTAAATGTGTTAAGAGGATCACATTTTAGACAAATGTTAGTTTTATGTGGAAAGGGTAAAACAAAGATACGAACAATCATATCTATAAGTTCTCTTTTACTAGAAAACACGTAGAATGCATGTTTTATTTGATAGGAATACAATTTTGGAATTTCGTTATTACATTATTATGGCTGTGTCATTTTTAGCACTGCAATTTTTGATTTTTTGTTTTAGTAGAACAGTTCGCTGGCTATTTAATCTCTCTCAAACATCAACAAAGCGTTTTAATTTGATTAGCTATGTGCTGGCAAATGCGTTAATGTTGATTCATATCACGCGCATTATGCCAATGTTTAAAGAAGTGGCATTGCTACTTACTCTTTTGCTTTTTGCTCTATTTATTAGTGCTTCTGCATTGGTAATCTACCAATTGCTGAGATTAGTATTTAATCCAAATAAATTAAGTTTTGCATTGAGAATCTGTTATCCATTCGCTTATTTAGGATTAATTGGGCTTGCGATTTTTAATGCGTATGTTCCAAACGTTATTCATTACTCTGTGACATTGGATAAACCTTTAGAGCAATCATTGCGTATCGGTGTAGCAAGCGATCTTCATTTAGGTAAATTCTTTGGTGCCAAGCAATTAGATAAATTGGTGGGTATTTTTAATCAGCAGAAAGTCGATTTGATTTTATTGCCGGGTGATATTATGGATGATGATACCCAAGCCTATGTTGCAGAGAATATGCAATCCCATTTGGAAAAACTAAAAGCGCCTTTAGGTGTGTATGCCACAATGGGCAATCACGATTTGTTTGGGGCAGAGCAGGAAATTTTTGCTGAAATTGAGAAAGCTGGAATCAAGGTTTTATGGGATCAAGCGGTCAATTTTGAGGGAAAATTTGCAATTATTGGACGCAACGATGAGCTTGTGAAAAATCGTCCAACGGCTGAACAATTATTACAAAATGTAGATGTTCGTTTACCTGTTTTTTTACTGGATCATCGTCCAACGGAAATTGAACAACATTCAACATTACCGATAGATTTACAGGTATCAGGGCATACTCACAATGGGCAGATTTTCCCCGCGAATATTATCACCAATTTGATGTATCGCTTGCCTTATGGCTATGAAAAGATTGGGTTGGGTCACTATTTTGTGACATCGGGTTATGGATTTTGGGGAATTCCGATGCGTTTAGGATCACAGTCGGAAGTGTTTATTATTGATGTGAAGGGGAAGTGATTTCCTTAAATACCTAAGGTTTACACCCTAGGTTAAGTATAATTCAGCCCCTTTGGGGCTGTTTTTGTGTGTCGGGCAAATGTCCGACATCTATTTTTAATCAACTCCAATCCACATTGGTAAAGCTGTTGTGTACCGCCCAGATAAACAGCAATCCAATGACGACTAACAACGCTTTTTCAAAGCCTGTTAGGTTAAATTGTTTACCTTGATGCTGGTAGCGAGAGTAGAGGAATAATCCAATTCCTGGTACATAAAGTAATACCGACAGCAATAAGTAATCTAAGCCTGCTGCATAGACAATCCATAAACCATATAACGAAGCAATTAAACCTGTTAATTTAATATACCAAGCCGCATTTTGTTGGAACGCTAATTTTAATAGGTAAGCACCGATTAAGAAGTAAGGCACTAAAATCATTGAAGTTGAAATCAATAATAGCGCGTTATAGCTTTTACCTGTCATTAATACCAAGAACAAGCATAGTTGAACCACTAAGCCTGTGAACCATAATGAATTGATTGGTGTGTCGTTTTCATTCAGCTTATCTAAAATTTTCGGGAATGCCCCATTTTTAGCACCACGATAAGGCACTTCCGCCGAGTACATTGTCCAGCTCACATAAGAGGCTAATACCGATACGATTAGGCAAAGTGTAATGATAATCTTACCGCTTGAGCCGATCATATTTTCTAACAAGCCAGCCATTGATGGATTTGACATCGCCGCAATAGTTTCACGCGATAAAATACCTAATGAAAGCACTGTGATAGCTACATAAAGTACCAATGCAATGATGATACCTAATACCGTTGCGATACCGACATCACTTTTCCTTTTAGCATGAGCTGAGAGGACTGATGCACCTTCCACACCAGTAAATACCCATAAGGTGATTAGCATCGTGTTCTTAACCTGATCACTCACTGAATTATTTAACTGTTCACCTTGAAAATCTTGTTGGAAGGTTTCTGGTGAGAAATACCAAATCGCTAAACCAATAAATAGCACTAATGGGAACACTTTTACAAAAGTCGCCACAAGGTTTACCGAAGCTGCTTCTTTTACACCGCTTGCTACTAATGCGTGAACTAACCATACGATAATTGATGAGCCGATAAAGGCTGCTAAGGTATTACCTTGCCCAAACAGCACAAAGTTTTCACTATCGGTAAATGTACCAACACCTTCAAAGGCAACGACGAGATAACCAACAATCCCGATAGTTGCACAGAGCCAGTAACCCCAAGCAGATAAGAAGCCAACTAAGTCGCCAAAGCCTTCACGTGCATAGGTATAGATACCGCCGTCGAGATCGGGGCGTAAACGTGAGATATAGAAGAAAGATAAACCAAGGAAGATAATCCCAACCCCAGTAATTCCCCAGCCGATAAGTAATGCCTCTCCGCCAGCAACTTCCGCCATATTTTGCGGAAGGCTGAAAATCCCCGAGCCGATCATTGAACTTAGCACTAACGCGGTGAGTGCTACCAATCCGATTTTTTTATTAGACATTGTGTTTCCTTTATTTTTATTTTATGTAGGGTGGGGCATTCTAGCCCACCATTTACATTTGGATATATTATTTTGGTGGGTAGGAATACCCACCCTGAGGATACTATTGTTTAAAATAATCCGCCAACGCTTTAATATGCTCTGGACCGATACCACAACAACCGCCGACGATTGTTGCACCTGAATTTACCCAACGCTTCGCCCATTCTAAATATTGCTCTGGGTTTAAATCTTGGCGGATTTCATCTAACCCATCATTTGCCGTGGCATCTTTAGGTTGCGGTGGGAAAGTATTTGCATAAGCCCCAATTCGCATCTGAGCATTGTGTTTTTCAATCACTTGTTGAGTCACTTGAATGGCTTGCTCAATCACTTCTGGTTGGCAGCAATTGAATAGCATCGCTTCTACGCCAAGTTCAATCATCGCTTCCGCAGCTTTTGCGACAGTTTCGCCAGAGCGTAAGCAAGGTTCATCTGTTGGCTCTTCATCTTGTAGCGTGAAAGAAACCCATAGTGGGCGATTATCGGGTAATAATGGCTTGATTGATTGCGGTTCAATAATCGAACTTTGCGTTTCACATAGCCAAAAATCGACATTTGCAGAGAGATTATCAATCAATGGTTGAGCTAACTCTTTGAATCGAGCTGGCTGAATTAAATCTGCACGGTAAGAGCCAAAGAGCGGAGGGATAGAACCCGCAATTTTTGTATTGCAAGCGATCTGTTTTACTGCATCTTTTGCAAGACGGCCTGCAAGTGCTGCTAAGCTTTGAGCATCTGCTTGGAAACGTTGTTCGCCAATATGAAATGGCACAACAGCGTAGCTATTGGTTGTAATGACATCAGCACCACTTTGGATAAAATCTTGGTGAACTTGTGAAATTGCGATAGGTGCTTCATAAAGTGCTAATGCTGACCATTCTGGTTGGCGGAATGGGGCTCCACGACGTGCAAGTTCACGTCCCATACCACCATCAAGGATTGTAATTGTTGGGTTTGACATTTATTTTTCCCTGTAAAATAAAAAAAGAACCTCGATTATAGCGAGATTCTTTTTATTTTTGCGCAAATGTTTTTATAAGTTATAACGAATGGTTATATAAAGAACAGTTTAATCAAAAGTCACCATTTGATGTTGTTTAAACTGCTGATAAAGTGCAGTTAAAGTTGTTCCATTCGGTAAAACTAATTCAGGGTTGAGATCATACAAAGGAACAATCACAAACTCTCGATTATGCATATCATAATGAGGAACGGTTAAACGCTCTGTTTGGATTTGTTGATCGCCATACAGCAAAATATCCAAATCCAATGTGCGCTCACCCCAACGGCGTAGACGTACACGGCCTTGCTCATTCTCAATGCTTTGTAATTTATCTAACAGCTCAATAGCGGTTAAATCGGTGTCAAATTTTGCAACCGCATTGACATAATCAGGTTGATCTTGAGGACCTAATGGTTTACTGCCATAAAAAGGGCTCACCGCAAAATTTTTTGCAAAAGTTTGCAAGGAAATAACCGCTTGTTTTAATTGCTCAAGCGGATTTTCAAGGTTAGAACCTAATGCGACATAAACCGTGGTCATTATTCCGCTCCTTCACTTACAGTTTTCTTTTTCTTACGCACAAATTTACGACGTGGTTTGCGTTTTTTCTTAGGCTGTTCATCACGGAAGTGTGGCATATTTTTCAGATTTTGTAGCATATCGCTACGTTGCGAATCAGTACTAAATTGATATTCATGCCACCAAGCGCTCAGTTCAACTAAGTCACCACCTTCAATCTCTGCACGCATCACTAACAAGTCAAAGCCAGCACGGAACTTAATATGTTCAAGGGTTTGCTGCGGACGTTTTCCAGTGCGTTTCGGGAATTGGAATTGTAGTGCCCAAATATCGCGAATTACTGCCGTATGACGACGATGTAGTGCAACGGCTTTACAACTTTCCGCCAGAATTTCATTTGCAGCTAGCATCATTGCATCGTAGCTGTTTAAACCACCTTCATTCTTCAATTCGTCAATTTTTTCACGTAGTGGATACCAAAGTAATGCCGCAAATAAAAATGCTGGATTTACACGTAAATCATCACGAATACGCTCATCTGTCGAATTCAGTGCTTTGCTAATCATGCGCTCAGTATTCGAATCACTATGCTCTGTGAAGAAAGGTGTTAGCACAGGGA
Source organism: Pasteurellaceae bacterium 15-036681 (assembly GCA_002002485.1). Taxonomy (GTDB): domain Bacteria; phylum Pseudomonadota; class Gammaproteobacteria; order Enterobacterales; family Pasteurellaceae. Next base: position 10,654 of record MQVI01000011.1, on the reverse strand, counting down.
ATAATTGTTCAAATAAACCATATTTACGCAACAGTTCGTAGGTCTTAAAACCACTGCCAGATTGTAATAATTTCAAGGACTCATCGAATAAACGAGCTGCTGGTATATTCTTAAGTAAATAAGCCATTTCGCTAATTGGCTTGTCGCTCTCTTTATCAAGGAACATATCCAATTTCGCCATAAAACGCACGGCACGCAACATGCGTACAGGATCTTCTTGATAGCGAGTAACTGGAGCACCGATCAAACGTAATTTACTCGCTCTAAGGTCATCAATGCCATTGAAGAAGTCAAAGATTAAATTATGTGACACATCGTAATAAAGCGCATTTACACTGAAATCACGACGTTCAGCATCTTCGCGTAGCGTACCGTATACATTGTCACGTAACAACATTCCTGCTTCATTTGTTTTTGACATTTTATCTGTTGCATTTGTGTGATGCTCTGCGCGGAAAGTGGCAACTTCGTAAATTTCACGTCCATAAACAATGTGGGCTAGGCGAAAACGTCGTCCAATCAAACGAGATTGGCGACCAAAGATTTTTTGAATCTCTTCTGGACGAGCATTTGTTGCAATATCGAAATCTTTTGCTTTTTGTCCAAGTAGTAAATCACGAATACAACCGCCGACGATATAGGCTTCGTAACCATTATTTAGGAGCTTTTTAACAATAGAGATCGCATTTGTTGGGAAGTCTTTTGGGCTAATACCATAATGGCTTGCATTGACAGTATGAGCCTTGTGCAACAAATGGGAAGGAACCGATTGTTGTTTAGATTTTTTTCTTTTGGGTGAAGAGTGGCTCTGTTCAGCAACTTTTGGTGTTGAACGAGTAGGGTGAGTCTCCGCTTTTTTGGGACTATGTTGTTCTGTAAGCGGTGAGTTCTTCGCTTTTTTCTTCGAAAAAAACGATTTAATGATACTTAAAATAAGACACCTCAGGGATTAAATAAAATGATGTTCGGCATCCTGTAGGGGCATTTCTGCTCACAAATAAAATTAACAGGAAAAGGCGGACAAGAATATCCACCTTACAATTTATAAATCAGTGATCACACTCACCGAACATTATTTAAAAATAACTAATTAACCACCCATTTGCTTTTCGCGGATTTCTGCAAGCGTTTTGCAGTCCACGCATAATTCAGCGGTTGGGCGTGCTTCTAAACGTTTTAAACCGATTTCAATGCCACAAGCATCGCAATAGCCGTAGTCACCATCACTTAATTTAATTAAGGTTTGTTCAATACGTTTTAATAATTTACGTTCACGGTCACGATTGCGTAATTCTAAACTAAATTCTTCTTCTTGGGTTGCTCTGTCAGCAGGATCTGCAAAATTTGTTACATCATCTTGCATCTGGATTTTTGTGCGCTCAGCCTCTTCCATAATTTGTGCATGCCATGCTTTAAGAATTTTGCGGAAATGCTCAACCTGTGCATCATTCATATATTCTTCATCTTTTGCAGGCTGATATGGGGTTACACCAGCAATTGCTAATAGGCTTAAAGAAGTGGGTTTTGCCACTGTCATAATTCACTCCTGTTTTCTTTGGAATTATTCCTTAGAGAATCTAATTAAATTTGGGGGATAATTTTAAAGCGCGTATAAATAGCAGAACTTTTATCATTTAGCAAATGAATTTGCAAAAAATTGTGTAAATATTTAGTTTAGAAGGTTGGGTTTACACATTTTCTTTTGATAGAGGAATTTGTGAAGGCCGTTATAAGATTGTTCTTTATTCCTACTAAGTAAATATTAGCTGTTTAGATACTTTAAATTTACGATAATTGTTTATTTATTGCTACCGCAAACGTTTGCTTAATGGTATAATCCGCTCAACTTTTTGATTAGTTAGAGGTTTTTACTGTGACATCACAATTGAGCTATAAAGATGCGGGCGTTGATATTCACGCAGGAAATGAATTAGTTGAGAGAATTAAGGGCGATGTGAAGCGTACACGTCGACCTGAAGTTATGGGAGGCTTAGGTGGGTTTGGCGCTTTATGTGCATTGCCTACTAAATATAAGGAACCTATTTTGGTCTCAGGCACCGATGGTGTTGGTACTAAATTGCGTTTAGCCATCGATTTAAATAAACACAATACTATTGGTGTTGATCTAGTGGCAATGTGTGTGAATGACTTAGTTGTACAAGGTGCTGAACCGCTTTTCTTCTTAGACTATTATGCAACAGGCAAGCTTGATGTTGATGTGGCGAGTTCTGTTATTAAAGGCATTGCAGACGGCTGTGAGCAATCGGGTTGTGCATTAGTTGGTGGCGAAACCGCTGAAATGCCGGGAATGTATCACGAAGGTGACTACGATTTAGCAGGCTTCTGTGTTGGCGTTGTTGAAAAATCGGAAATTATTGATGGTTCAAAAGTTCACGTCGGTGATACATTAATTGCCTTGGGGTCAAGCGGTCCACATTCAAACGGCTACTCATTAATTCGTAAAGTTTTAGAAGTGAGTGCTGCAAGTCCTACAGATTTGTTAGAAGGTAAACCACTTGGAGATCATTTCCTTGCTCCGACCAAGATTTATGTGAAATCTATCTTACAATTAATTAAGAAGGTTAATGTACATGCGATTGCTCACTTAACGGGTGGCGGTTTCTGGGAAAATATTCCACGTGTATTACCGCATAATGTTAAAGCGGTAATCGATGAAAAAAGCTGGGAATGGCAGCCAGCATTTAAATGGTTGCAAGAAAAAGGCAATATCAGCCGTTATGAAATGTACCGTACTTTCAACTGTGGCGTTGGTATGGTGATTGCGTTACCTAGCAAAGACGTAGAAACAGCACTTGCCGTTTTAGAACAAGCAGGCGAAAAAGCTTGGGTAATCGGTAAAATCGAAAATCTAGGTTCTGGCACAGAACAGGTTGAGATTGTCTAATCAAAAAAAATGTAGCCTAACATAGATAATGTTGGGCTATGTTGTATGTAGGGGCGGATAATATCCGCCCTGAGTTTGCTTAATAGCTATTAAAGGGGCAGATATGATCTGCCCCTACGATGATGCTTTATTAGGAAAAATAAATATGAAAAACATCGTGGTGATGATCTCGGGTAATGGTTCGAATTTACAACAAATCATAGATGCAATTGAGAAAGGCAAAATCAATGGCAAAGTTGTTGGTGTGGTTTCGAATAAAGAAAATGCTTATGGGCTAGAAAGGGCTAAACAAGTGGGTATTTCTTCCTTTATTTTTACACGTAAAAATTTTGACTCAAATTTAGCCATGGATATGGCCATTGCTGACCAAATAGAGCAATTAAAAGCAGATGTAATTATTCTTGCTGGCTATATGAAGATTCTAACCCCTGAATTTACTCAACGTTTTGTGGGCAAAATTGTGAATATTCATCCTTCTTTACTGCCAAAATATCCTGGTTTGAATACTCATCAAAGAGCGATGGAAGCTGGAGATACTGAGCATGGGATGACGATTCATTTTGTCAATGAGAAAGTAGATGGTGGAGCTATTATATTGCAAGCTAAAGTGCCTATATATCCTGAAGATAATATCGATGACGTAGCTGATAGAGTTATTGAGCAGGAGCATCGTTGTTATCCATTAGTCGTAAAATGGTTATGTGCTGAGCGTTTGTATTTCAAAGATGGTTATGCGTATCTAGATGATCAGCTATTACCTGAACAAGGTTATGCATTGGATTAAAATTTTATTATTTTCAATATGTTATATTTCCAATCTTTTTATCATAAAAAAAACTAATCTGAAATCCAAATTTATATCGCTCATGATCAACTTCAAAATATGATCTAGATCGCATTTTTCTCCTTTTTTATTTTGTATCATTAATCTCAGGTAGTCAGTAATGACATTTATTTTCGTAGGGAAAAATTTTCCTATACACAATCAGTACACAGCAAAAAGGGGGAAATTATGAGTAATACTCGTATTGAAGTAGATTTGTTAGGTGAACGTGAAGTATCAAATGATGTATATTGGGGTATTCATACCTTACGTGCGGTAGAAAATTTCAATATTTCTAAAAATACAATTTCAGATGTTCCTGAGTTTGTTCGTGGTATGGTAATGGTGAAAAAAGCCACTGCATTGGCGAATGGCGAATTAGGTGCGATTCCGAAGAAAATTTCTAAAGCAATTGTACAAGCATGTGATGAAGTATTAGTGAACGGTCGCTGTATGGATCAATTTCCATCTGACGTTTATCAAGGTGGTGCGGGTACATCGGTGAATATGAACACCAATGAAGTGATTGCAAACTTAGCATTGGAAATTTTAGGTCACAAAAAAGGTGAATACCAATTCTTAGATCCAATGGATCATGTGAATGCAAGCCAATCAACCAATGATGCTTATCCTACTGGTTTCCGCATTGCAGTATACAACAGCGTAATGCAACTAATTTCGAAAGTGTTATATTTACAACAAGGTTTCGAAAATAAAGCAGCAGAGTTTGCAAATATCTTAAAAATGGGTCGTACTCAATTGCAAGATGCAGTGCCAATGACTGTAGGCCAAGAGTTCAAAGCATTCTCTGTATTACTTGATGAAGAAGTTCGTAGTTTAAAACGCACTGCTGAATTGTTACTTGAAGTGAACTTAGGGGCAACTGCAATTGGTACTGGTTTAAATACACCAGAAGGTTATGCACCATTAGCGGTTAAATACCTCTCTGAAGTAACACAACTACCTTGTACTCTTTCTGAAAACTTAATTGAAGCAACCTCAGACTGTGGTGCTTATGTGATGGTTCACGGTGCTTTAAAACGTTCAGCAGTGAAATTATCAAAAATCTGTAATGACTTACGTTTACTCTCATCTGGTCCACGTGCAGGCTTAAATGAAATCAACCTTCCTGAATTACAAGCAGGTTCATCAATTATGCCAGCAAAAGTGAATCCAGTTGTGCCAGAAGTAGTAAACCAAGTTTGCTTCAAAGTTATTGGTAACGACACAGCAATCACCTTCGCAGCAGAAGCTGGTCAATTACAATTAAACGTAATGGAACCGGTAATTGGTCAAGCAATGTTTGAATCAATAGAAATTTTAGCGAATGCTTGCGTGAACCTACGTGATAGATGTATTGACGGTATCACAGTAAACAAAGAAATTTGTGAAAACTACGTATTCAACTCAATTGGTATTGTTACTTACCTCAATCCATTTATTGGCCACCACAACGGCGATATCGTCGGTAAAATTTGCGCAATGACAGGTAGAAGCGTACGCGATGTTGTGTTAGAAATGGGCTTATTAACTGAAGCACAGTTAGATGATATTCTTTCTGTTGAAAACTTAATGAATCCAAAATACAAAGCAAAATGCTTTGAAGATGAATAATCGATTTAAGTAAGCAAAGCGGGCTAGGCCCGCTTTTTATCTTTAAGGTCATTACTGTTAATAAATTACTGTAAAAAACACCACTATTCTGTTAAAATATCCCTATATCTTTCTTTAATTAGATTCCTCAATACATCTCACATATAGCTTTAAATTTAATGAAACTTACCCAAAAAATTAATGACTCTTTTAGTCCTAGCGGTACTTTGAGTAAAAATATCAAAGGCTTTCGTCCTCGTGATGCGCAGCTTGAAATGGCACAAGCGGTAGGAAGAACGATAAAATCTGCCAATAGTGCTGTAATTGAAGCGGGAACAGGAACGGGTAAAACATTTGCCTATTTAGTGCCTGCATTACTTTCGGGTAAGAAAACCATTATTTCAACTGGTTCAAAAAACTTACAAGATCAGCTTTTTAATCGTGATTTGCCTACTATTCAAAAAGCCTTAAATTACAAGGGGAAAGTCGCTTTATTGAAAGGGCGAGCTAACTACCTCTGTTTAGAGCGTTTAGAACAGGTGACGGCAATGGGAGTACTTGGCGATAGATCAGTTTTGGCTGATTTAGGCAAAGTGCGTAAATGGCAAACGAGCACTAAGACAGGGGATTTGAGTGAGTGTATTACGATTGCAGAAGATAGCCCAATTTTACCTCAACTTGTTAGTACCACAGAAAGCTGTTTAGGATCAGATTGTCCGAATTTTAAGGAATGTTATGTTGTTCATGCCCGTCGTAAAGCAATGGAGGCTGATGTTGTTGTGGTAAATCATCACCTCTTTTGCGCTGATATGGCGGTAAAAGAGACAGGTTTTGGTGAATTAATTCCTGAAGCGGAATTGGTAATTTTTGATGAAGCACATCAACTTCCTGATATTGCAAGCCAATATTTCGGGCAATCTCTTACCTCCCGTCAATTATTTGATATTTGCAAAGATGCCAATATTGTTTATCGCTCAGAATTACGTGATGAAGCGCAATTAGGCAAAGCGGCTGATCACCTTCAAAAAGTGGTACAAGATTTCCGCTTATTAATGGGAGAAGGTTCCAAGCGTGGTAATTTGCGTGAATTGTTTCAAGATCAAAAAGTCGTAGATGGTTTAAAAAAATTAAATGAAAATCTCGATTTTATGAGTGAAGTGGTTAAAAAATCACTGGGTCGTTCTGAAACGCTAGATAAAATCTTTGAACGTTTAGCTGAGGTCAAAGTTCTTTTAAAAAAATTGAGCGATACTACAGTTGTCGGTTACTGCTATTGGTATGAGGCAAATGGACGCTCTTTTGGAATGCATATTACGCCTCTAACTGTCTCAGATAAATTTGGCGATCAAATTAAAACGCAAAAAACGGGCTGGGTATTTACCTCTGCAACATTAGAAGTCGGAGGTAAATTTGATCATTTTTGCCATCGATTAGGTATCGATAATGCGGAGCAGATGGTTTTACAAAGTCCATTTGATTATCCAAATCAGTCACTACTATGTGTTCCTCGATATTTGCCGGATAGTAACAAATCTCATACGCTTTCTGCACTAGGTCAATTATTAATGCCAGTGATTGAGGCGAATAATGGGCGTTGTTTTTTACTTTGCACTTCTTATTTTATGATGCGTGGTCTTGCTGATTTCTTACGTGAGCATAGTAATTTGAGCGTGTTATTACAAGGTGAAACGAGTAAAAGCCGTTTACTTGAGAAGTTTGTTGCTGAGCCTAATAGTGTTCTGGTTGCAACTCAAAGTTTTTGGGAAGGGATTGATGTGCGTGGTGATGCTTTATCATTAGTGATTATTGATAAGTTACCTTTCACTGCGCCTGATGAACCGCTACTCAAAGCTCGAATGGAAGATTGTAAATTACAAGGTGGAGAACCTTTTAATGATATTCAAATTCCAGAAGCTGTAATTACTTTGAAACAAGGGGTAGGGCGTTTAATTCGAGATGTAACTGATAAAGGTGTGGTGATTATTTGCGATTCGCGTTTGGTGATGCGAAATTATGGCGCAACGTTCTTGAAAAGCTTGCCGCCATCAAAGCGTACACGTGATTTAAGCAAAGTCATTGAGTTTTTGAAAAGAATTTAATTTTTTATAAGGTTAAATTTGCTTTATCTAGTTTGCGGAAAGCATTATGTTTTATACAGGATTAATTAAAACAGTCCGTTTTATCCTAGCCTTAGGGCTATTGTTTCTCATACTTTATCTAGGTAAGTTATGTAATCAGTTTATCCCTATTGGTATACCTGAAAGTATTTGGGGACTATTGATTTTATTTACCTTGCTAGTAACTAAATTAGTGAAAGTTGATTGGATTTTTCCAGCCTCTCGCCCACTATTACGCTACATGATTCTCTTTTTTCTACCAATTTGTGCAGGAATTGTTGAACAAGGTTCGGCAATTTCATCTCATCTTGATTCATTATTGCTTGCCAATTTTATTAGTACAATTCTAAGTATGGTTGTTATTGGTTATTTAGCGCAATGGCTATTTAAAAAATCGGAGCAACAAGATGATTGATATTGCTATATATGGTTACTCATTATTGACCATTTTATTGTTTATCGCTGCGCTCAAAATAAATAAGGTATTGAAATCCTCTATTCTTAATCCCTTTATTCTATCGTTGATTTTTATTGTAGCGACACTGCTTGTCAGTAAGATATCTTTTACAGAATATTATCAGGGGAATCAGCCTTTAAATAGTTTGCTTGGAGTGTCTGTCGTTGCACTTGCGATTCCTCTATATGAACAATTGCCTCAAATTAGAAAACATTGGAAAAAAATTAGCATTATTGTTATTGCTGCAACATTATCAACAATGCTAAGTGGTGTTTTTTTAGCAATGCTATTTGGTGCAAGTAAAGATATTATTGCTTCAATATTACCTAAATCTGTTACAACACCGATTGCTATTTCTATTGCAGCGGAAATTGGCGGTAATTCTTCGCTAAGTGCTGTGGCTGTTTCTATCGCAGGTATCACAGGATCTGCTTTTGGTATTACCATTTTGAGTAAATTGAAAGTGACTAATACTAGAGCGATTGGTTTAAGTATGGGGGCTGTTTCTCATGCTTTAGGAACAGCTAGATCAATGGAATATAGTGTGAAAGCCGGTAGCTATTCTTCGGTATCAATGGTATTGTGTGGGCTACTTTCCTCCCTTTTTGCTCCATTGATTTTTAAGCTTATTTCGCCATTTTTCTTTTAAATTTGGTATAAATGCAAATTCCCTTTAAAATAGCGCCGATTTTTACAAAAAATGAGAAATTATGTCTAAACAATCATTCGCTCTTGATGAGCTTACTCAAGATCAATCCACATGGCAGACGTTTAAACGTTTATGGCCGATGATCTCCCCTTATAAATTAGGTATTGTTGCAGCAATGTTTGCGATGATCTTAAACGCAGGAGCTGATGCTTATCTAATTACCATGCTTAAACCTTTAATTGATGAAGGATTTGGTTCTGGTTCTGATCGCAATTTCTTAAAGTATATGGCATTTATTGTCGTTGGCTTGATTTTTGCTCGTGGTTTAACGAGTTTTGTTTCAAGTTACTGCCTTGCTTGGGTATCAGGAAAGGTAGTTATGACAATGCGTCAAAAGGTATTTAGACATTTAATGTTTATGCCAGTCACATTCTTTGACCAAAACTCATCGGGTAAACTGCTTTCGCGTATTACTTATGATTCGGAACAAATTGCCAATTCATCAGCAAATGCATTACAAAGTGTTGTGCGTGAAGGGGTGTACATTATGTTCCTCGTTGCAACAATGTTCTATTACAGCTGGCGTTTATCATTGGTCTTATTTTTAATTGCACCTGTGATTGCGGTATTAATTCGCATAGTTTCAAAGCGTTTTCGTCGTTTAAGTCGCAATATGCAAGAATCGATGGGAAGCATGACTGAAAGTGCAGAGCAGATGTTGCGTGGGCATAAAGTGGTACTCTCGTTTGGTGGACAAGAAATTGAAGAACAACGTTTTAATCATACAAGTAACGATATGCGCCGTAAAGGAATGAAAATGACAGCTGCGACTGCGATTTCAGATCCCATTATTCAGGTAATTGCATCTCTTGCACTTGCAGTTGTACTCTTTTTAGCAGGTTCTCCAGAGATAATGGGAGGAGATTTAACTGCAGGGGAATTTGCTGCAGTAATTGGCGCATTAATGGGGATTTTACGTCCATTAAAAACGTTAACGAATGTAAATGCTCAGTTCCAACGTGGTATGGCTGCTAGCCAGACGTTATTTGCGCTCTTTGATTTGCCAACAGAAAAAGATCAAGGTACATATAAAGTTGGGCGTGCTCATGGCGATATTCGTTTTGAAGATGTTACATTTACCTATTTTGGTAAAGAGCAGCCTGCATTGAAAAATATTTCATTTACTCTACCAGCAGGAAAAACGCTTGCGCTAGTAGGGCGCTCTGGTTCAGGTAAATCGACGATTGCTAATTTAATCACTCGTTTTTATGATATTGATAGCGGAAAAATTTATTTAGATGGTACACCAATTGAAGATTACACATTAAATAACTTACGTGAGCAGTGCGCGATTGTTTCACAGCAAGTCCATCTATTTAACGATACTATTGCGAATAATATTGCTTATGCAGCAAAAGATAAATATAGTCGTGAACAGATTGAGGCAGCAGCAAAAGCAGCTTATGCTATGGAATTTATCGAAAAAATGCCACAAGGTTTGGATACTATTATTGGCGAAAACGGTGTGAGTTTATCTGGTGGTCAGCGTCAGCGTTTGGCGATTGCACGAGCGCTATTACGTAACTCACCGGTGTTAGTGCTTGATGAGGCAACTTCTGCATTAGATACTGAATCGGAACGTGCTATTCAAGCCGCTCTTGATGAATTACAAAAAGATAGAACAGTCCTTGTGATTGCACATCGCCTATCCACTATTGAAAAAGCAGACGAGATTCTGGTTGTTGATAATGGTGAGATAATTGAGCGAGGCACTCACCAACAGTTACTTGCACATAGTGGTGCTTATAAGCAACTTCACAGTTTGCAATTTGGAGAATAAAAATAACCGCTTGTAGTGTTGAGCTACAAGCGGTATTTTTATCGCTTAATTTTGCAAAATTTAGGCATAAAGGACATTTTTAATGGTTTTTTAAATTAGAAATGCGCTAAAGGACAAAATTAATGGTCATAAAACAACCTGTGTTATGACCATTTTTTATGCATTCTAAACACCTAATATTTGATCTATCATTGCCATTTTTGTTTCTATATTCATTCTTCTGTGATTACCTAATAATTGCTTCAAATTACCAAAGCAACCCTCAATCAT
>MQVI01000118.1 GCA_002002485.1 Pasteurellaceae bacterium 15-036681 | reverse complement strand
ACACTTATCTTGCTTTTGTTCAAGATAAGATTTTTTAGAATTACTCAAGCTCTTTTTCATTTCAAATGGTGTGAATCATTATTCATTCTCCACTTTCCATTCTCCATTAGAAGAACTCTCAGTTTTTTCAGCTTGTTTCCAATTTTTTAAAGAACAAAGATAATGCCTTTCGGCTATCATCATAACTAAACACTCTTTTTAAAGCACTTAGTTATGATGATTGGTGGAGATAAGCGGGATCGAACCGCTGACCTCCTGCGTGCAAGGCAGGCGCTCTCCCAGCTGAGCTATATCCCCATACATCATAACTTCCTTTCAGCTTTCACTCACCGCATTTGCTTGAGTGGTGGGTCTGAGTGGACTTGAACCACCGACCTCACCCTTATCAGGGGTGCGCTCTAACCACCTGAGCTACAGACCCAAAAGGATATCGTTCTACTTTCTATCAAACAATCTGTGTGAGCGC
>MQVI01000117.1 GCA_002002485.1 Pasteurellaceae bacterium 15-036681 | reverse complement strand
GGGCGTTTACCACGGTATGATTCATGACTGGGGTGAAGTCGTAACAAGGTAACCGTAGGGGAACCTGCGGTTGGATCACCTCCTTACCAAAGAAATCGACGCGACAAGCGCTCACACAGATTGTTTGAAAAATTGTTGTAAAATGAGAGAGGATTTGCTAGAATATGCGACCTAAAATTGCATAGCAAAGCGAAAAATGGCAAAGCGGAGAGCATCTTTAAATGTTGTCCCCATCGTCTAGAGGCCTAGGACATCGCCCTTTCACGGCGGTAACCGGGGTTCGAATCCCCGTGGGGACGCCATTTAAAGATGACTTTTGTTGTCTAAATTGTTCTTTAAAAAATTGGAAACAAGCTGAAAAACTGAGAGTTCTTCTAATGGAGAATGGACAGTGGAGAATGAATAATGAGCCACCCCATTTGAAATGAAAAAGAGCTTGAGTAATTCTAAAAAAATCTTATCTTGAACAAAAGCAAGATAAGTGT
>MQVI01000116.1 GCA_002002485.1 Pasteurellaceae bacterium 15-036681 | reverse complement strand
ATTTTAGCCCCGTTACATCTTCCGCGCAGGCCGACTCGACTAGTGAGCTATTACGCTTTCTTTAAATGATGGCTGCTTCTAAGCCAACATCCTAGCTGTCTAAGCCTTCCCACTTCGTTTCCCACTTAATATAGATTTTGGGACCTTAGCTGGCGGTCTGGGTTGTTTCCCTCTCCACGATGGACGTTAGCACCCACCGTGTGTCTCCTGAGTATCACTCTTTGGTATTCGCAGTTTGCATCGGGTTGGTAATCCGGGATGGACCCCTAGCCGAAACAGTGCTCTACCCCCAAAGGTGTCCGCTCAAGGCTCTACCTAAATAGATTTCGGGGAGAACCAGCTATCTCCCGGTTTGATTGGCCTTTCACCCCCAGCCACAAGTCATCCGCTAATTTTTCAACATTAGTCGGTTCGGTCCTCCAGTTAGTGTTACCCAACCTTCAACCTGCCCATGGCTAGATCACCGGGTTTCGGGTCTATACCTTGCAACTA
>MQVI01000115.1 GCA_002002485.1 Pasteurellaceae bacterium 15-036681 | reverse complement strand
GATAATTCAACTGTTACTGTCGGTTTAGTTGTATCTGGTGCTGTCGTTGTCGCTGGCTCTTCTGATTTGTTGCCTGCTTTATCCGTCGCACTCACAGAAATTTCTTCACCGTTTGTTAATGGTTCATCTAACTCTACTGAGTAGTCGCCATTTTCATCCGCTGTCACTGTGTGGTCTGGTTGACCGTCACCGTCTACGTCGATTTCAACTGTTGCACCCGGCTCTGTTGTACCTGAAATGGTTTTACCATCTTCTGATAATTCAACTGTTACTGTCGGTTTAGTTGTATCTGGTGCTGTCGTTGTCGCTGGCTCTTCTGATTTATTGCCTGCTTTATCCGTCGCACTCACAGAAATTTCTTCACCGTTTGTTAATGGTTCATCTAACTCTACTGAGTAGTCGCCATTTTCATCCGCTGTCACTGTGTGGTCTGGTTGACCGTCACCGTCTACGTCGATTTCAACTGTTGCACCCGGCTCTGTTGTACCTGAAATGGTTTT
>MQVI01000114.1 GCA_002002485.1 Pasteurellaceae bacterium 15-036681 | reverse complement strand
CTTCTGCTACAACAGACTTACCGTCTTTGCCATCTGCGCCTGGTGCGCCATCCTTACCTGGTGCGCCGTCTTGACCATTTGTGATTGTCGCAATTTCAGTTTTCTCTTTTGTTTCTGGATCAACTTCGCTTACTTTCACACTGCCGTCTGGTTGTACTTCTGCTACAACAGACTTACCGTCTTTACCATCTGTACCGTTAGTGATTGTCGCAATTTCAGTTTTCTCTTTTGTTTCTGGGTCAACTTCACTTACTTTCACACTACCATCTGGTTGTACTTCTGCTACAACAGACTTACCGTCTTTACCATCTGTACCGTTAGTGATTGTCGCAATTTCAGTTTTCTCTTTTGTTTCTGGGTCAACTTCACTTACTTTCACACTACCATCTGGTTGTACTTCTGCTACAACAGACTTACCGTCTTTACCATCTGTACCGTTAGTGATTGTCGCAATTTCAGTTTTCTCTTTTGTTTCTGGGTCAACTTCACTTACTTTCACACTACCATCTGG
>MQVI01000113.1 GCA_002002485.1 Pasteurellaceae bacterium 15-036681 | reverse complement strand
CAGGTGATGACACTCCAATCGTTCGTGGTTCAGCGTTACAAGCGTTAAACGGCGTACCAGAGTGGGAAGAGAAAATTTTAGAATTAGCAGCACACTTAGACTCATACATCCCTGAGCCAGAGCGTGCAGTTGATCAACCATTCTTATTACCAATTGAAGACGTATTCTCAATCTCAGGCCGTGGTACAGTAGTAACAGGTCGTGTTGAGCGTGGTATCATCCGTACTGGTGAAGAAGTTGAAATCGTAGGTATCAAAGAAACTACAAAAACAACAGTAACTGGTGTTGAGATGTTCCGTAAATTATTAGACGAAGGTCGTGCGGGTGAGAACGTTGGTGCATTATTACGTGGTACAAAACGTGAAGAAATCGAACGTGGTCAAGTATTAGCGAAACCAGGTTCAATCACACCACACACAGACTTCGAATCAGAAGTTTACGTATTATCAAAAGAAGAAGGTGGTCGTCACACTCCATTCTTCAAAGGCTACCGTCCACAGTTCTACTTCCGTACAACTGACGTAACTGGTACAATCG
>MQVI01000112.1 GCA_002002485.1 Pasteurellaceae bacterium 15-036681 | reverse complement strand
CACGTTGACCATGGTAAAACAACTTTAACAGCAGCAATCACAACTGTATTAGCGAAGAAATTCGGTGGTGCAGCTCGTGCATTCGACCAAATCGATAACGCGCCAGAAGAAAAAGCGCGTGGTATCACCATCAACACTTCACACGTTGAGTACGACACAGAAACTCGTCACTACGCTCACGTTGACTGCCCAGGACACGCGGACTATGTTAAAAACATGATCACTGGTGCTGCGCAAATGGACGGTGCTATCTTAGTAGTAGCTGCAACAGATGGTCCAATGCCACAAACTCGTGAACACATCTTATTAGGTCGCCAAGTAGGTGTTCCTTACATCATCGTATTCTTAAACAAATGCGATATGGTAGATGACGAAGAGTTATTAGAATTAGTTGAAATGGAAGTTCGTGAGTTATTATCACAATACGACTTCCCAGGTGATGACACTCCAATCGTTCGTGGTTCAGCGTTACAAGCGTTAAACGGCGTACCAGAGTGGGAAGAGAAAATTTTAGAATTAGCAGCACACTTAGACTCATACATCCCTGAGCCAGAGCGTGC
>MQVI01000111.1 GCA_002002485.1 Pasteurellaceae bacterium 15-036681 | reverse complement strand
ATGTAATGTAGGTTGCCAATTACATTATACATTTTTATCAATAATAACGTCTGTAAATTACACTTCACTATTTAATAGTGAATATATAAATGATATATATTTTAATAGGGACATTCAAAATTTTTATATATCTTTCATATCATCTTTAAACAAATCCATTTCAGAAATAAAATCATCTCACTTATTTTCTCAAGAAATTATTGGCGATCTATACTTCAACAAAATTGATATTTTAATGTCGATGAGGTGTACAGCTTGGGAAGCCGCTAAAAAATATGTTGCAATATCTTTAATTGATCGCGAATTAAACACATTATACTCAACAGAGCCTAATGCTTTAAAATTTACAATTCATGGAAAAGTTAATGAATTTCACTTTATATCAACAAGTAAAAAGGATATTTCTGCAACAGCACAGCATTTTTCAGGAGGTTTATATTATAAAAATAATGAACCAATTATAAATTACAAATACAGGATTGAACGCGATCATAGAAAAGAAACTGCTGTATATCTATTACAAGATAATAGCTGCTCTTCATTCAATCCCATGAATATTATGTTTAATTCAAATCAACCTATATAT
>MQVI01000110.1 GCA_002002485.1 Pasteurellaceae bacterium 15-036681 | reverse complement strand
CTTAAATGCTTGCTAGCAGGGTGTTTAGAACGATTTGGAAGGTATCTACGAATAATTTGTTGCTGATGATATTGGCAAAGTTGGACAGGATATTTTGTGATTTTTTGGATGAGACCACGACGACCATCACAAACGATAGCAAGAATGCGATATCCCTTTTGTTCTAGCTCTGCAATTCCTTTTAAATACAATGCGTTAGTTTCATTCTTAACATAGTATTTCAGTAAATTGTTACCACTTATGGCATCTTTAAAAAGCATCACACCAAATGAGCGTTTCCAATAGGTTGTATCAAGCAAAAGAATGATTGGTTTCACCAATGGCTCTTTTTTTGATGCTTGATGTGCTTTTAGCCGTCTTTGGATCGTTTTAGATGAGCATTTATAGGCTTTTGCGAGCTGAATTAAAGTTTGTTTTTGGTACACAAATTCATACCAAAGTTGCTCATTATCAATACGCACCCCACCCATAAATTGTTTGCCACATTGGTTACATTTATAGCGTTGCTTATCTTTGACTTTGCCGTATTTTTGGACATCTTTGCTATTGCAGTAAAAGCATTTTTTGCGTTCAAAGCCTTTAAACCTCGTTAAATCCAGTTATAGTAAGGCTTTAA
>MQVI01000109.1 GCA_002002485.1 Pasteurellaceae bacterium 15-036681 | reverse complement strand
CCTTTCTGCCAAAAATCTAATATTCGCAAATATGGCGTTCGAAATAATATTCAACGCTATAAATGCAATCTTTGTAATAAGACTTTTACCCTTCAAAAGAAATTAGATCCTATTAAGATCTGGAATGATTACTCTGAAGGAAAACAAACCTATAAACAACTTGCCAATAAATATCATTGTTCACTAAGAACTATCCAAAGATATATTCAAAAAGCGCCTATAACGCAATTAAAACCGCCAGAATCAAAATATTTAAACCTTATTATTGATACAACATTCTTTCGTCGAGAATTTGGTGTAATGGTGTTTATGGACACTAATTCAAAAAAGGTTGTTTATTATCAAATTGTCAAAACTGAAAAAGATATCTATTACAAAGTAGCTCTCAATAGACTAAGAGAAAAAGGCTATGTAATTCAATCAATTACTTGTGATGGAAGACGAGGATTGCTTAAAGATTTTATGGGAACACCAACCCAAATGTGCCAGTATCATCAGGTCGCAATTATTATGCGTGGATTGAGAAAAAAACATCAATCTCAAGCAGGAAAAGAATTAAAAGAGATCGCAATTACTCTGAAAAATAGCACTAAAAATAAATTTTATCTTAATTTATATGATTGG
>MQVI01000010.1 GCA_002002485.1 Pasteurellaceae bacterium 15-036681 | reverse complement strand
AAAAACCACTATAAAAAAAAAAAAAAAAAAAAAAAAAAAAAAAAAAACAAAAAAAAAAAAAAAAAAAAAAATACAAGCATTTACCCAAATTCATAGATTATAAATTGGGCTATTTATAGGAAATTTACAACAACTTACTAATATTTACAAAAACACAAAAAAGACTAAATCCTATTAAAAAAGATTATAATTTCAAGGCAAAATTTACAAAAGCTTAAATTAAAAGGAGTGTTAACTGTTAAATTTTCAACACCATTTAATATGAAAAATAGTATAGAGAGAAAAGGAAGTGCTTATAACTTGACAAGAGTTTTCTATAGGTGGACATTCCTGCCCACCATACATTATTCATAAATTTGAGGGGATAATCTAAGATAGGGAATTTAATTAAGCGCGCTCTATCCCAAATGCCATAACGTCATCAATACGCTCAGCTTTTAAGGCTATCATCAATAAACGATCAACCCCTAATGCCACTCCCGAACAATTCGGAATACCTGCGCGTAATGCTTCAATAAAACGGTAGTCTAACTGCTGTTCTGGTAAGCCCATTTCAACACGTTGCTGATTATCTTGTTCAAAACGGCGAATTTGCTCTTTAGCGTCACTTAATTCGTGGAAACCATTTGCGAGTTCTAATCCTTTATAATAGAACTCAAAACGCTCTGCGACGCGGTGATCTTCGGTGCTTAATTGCGCTAAAGACGCTTGACTTGCAGGAAAATGATAAACGGCTGTTGGACGATCTTTACCAATATTCGCTTCAACAATTTCGCTAAATAAAAATTGCAATAAGGTATCTCTGTTTTCATCATCTTCACAAGGGAAACCATGTTCACGCGATTTTGCTACAAGCTGTTCTTGCGTTGCTGAAAGTGGGTCTAATCCCACATAAGTTTGGAATACAAACTGATAGCTAAAAGATTCCGCAGGCTCACAATCCAACATTTGCTGAAGTAAATCATCGACTTCATTGATTAAACGATACATGTCAAAATGGGGTCTATACCATTCCAACATGGTAAATTCTGGATTGTGGCGTTTGCCCGATTCTTCATTACGAAACACACGACAAATCTGGAAAATCGGCCCACTACCATAAGCAAGTAAGCGCTTCATATGGTATTCAGGGCTTGTAATCAAATGTAGCGTTTTGGCTTTGCTTTCAAAAGGCGATAAAAATTGAGTATTGAAAGTCGAAAGATGTACATCCGTTACCGAAAATTCACTCATCGCTGGGGTTTCAACTTCTAGAACACCACGTTCTGTAAAAAATCGACGGATCTCCGCCATCATTTTGGCGCGTTTTAATAGATTTTGAATCGTGATACTTGGTCGCCATTCATATCTTTCTGTTGCTAAATTTGCCATTGATCTGACCGCTTGTGTTAAAAATGGCGTATTATAGCAAGTTATTATATAAAGATCTTATTTCGGGTTTATCAGATTAACCGAAATTTGCAAGGATTCTATTGTGCAATTTTTATCTATTATTCGTATTGTTGGCATTTTGGTGATGTGCTTTTCATTCACTATGCTTGTGCCAGCTTTTGTCGCATTGATTTATGGGGACGGCGGTGGTCGTGCCTTTATTGAAGCCTTTGTACTGAACTTTGGTGTGGGTACTGTGCTTTGGTGGTTGTGCCGTAAGCATAAAAATGAACTCCGTTCGCGTGAAGGTTTTCTGATCGTCGTACTTTTTTGGGTCGTCCTTGGCTCACTTGGAGCAGTGCCATTTATCCTCTTGGAAAATCCAGATCTCAATTTTTCAGAGTCAATCTTTGAATCTTTTTCAGGATTAACAACTACCGGTGCAACGGTAATAACAGGGTTAGATACTCTGCCTAAAGCGATTCTATTCTATCGTCAATTTCTACAATGGCTTGGCGGTATGGGGATTATTGTACTTGCGGTGGCAATTATTCCTTTGCTTGGTATCGGCGGTATGCAGTTATACCGTGCAGAAATGCCCGGCCCACTTAAAGAGCAGAAAATGCGTCCTCGAATTGCAGAAACAGCAAAAGCATTATGGTTAATTTATTTATCATTAACTGTACTTTGCGCTCTCGCTTTTTGGTTAGCAGGAATGAGCGGTTTTGATGCAATTTCCCACAGTTTTGCAACGGTTGCTATCGGTGGCTTCTCAACTCATGATGCGAGTATCGGTTACTTTAACAGTGAAATTATCAACTACATCACTATACTGTTCTTACTGATTTCATCTTGTAACTTCGCTTTGCACTTCGCCGCGTTTGACCGTTTTAATGAACGCTATAAAGGACAGACCAAAACCAGTTTTTTAGGGTTATATTGGAAAGATTATGAGTTCCGCTTTTTTATTTCCATCCAATTAGTGCTATTTTTAGTTTGTTTTGTGGTGTTAGTGTTCTATAACTATTTTGATGGAAATACATCGACTACTTTATCACAGGCAATGTTCCAATCCGTTTCGATTTCAACAACGGCAGGTTTTACTACAAATGACTTTAGCTCGTGGCCGTCATTCTTACCCTTAATTTTGGTACTTGCATCTTTTATTGGAGGATGTGCAGGATCAACAGGAGGTGGATTAAAGATGTTCCGTGTGTTATTACTCTATCTGCAAGGTCGCCGTGAGGTGCATCGCTTTATTCACCCAAATGT
This sequence comes from Pasteurellaceae bacterium 15-036681, assembly GCA_002002485.1. Lineage (GTDB taxonomy): Bacteria > Pseudomonadota > Gammaproteobacteria > Enterobacterales > Pasteurellaceae. Next base: position 58,051 of record MQVI01000010.1, on the reverse strand, counting down.
GATTCAGCCGATTAAGTTAGGTAAACATGTACTTTCAGAAAGAATTGTTGAGGGAGTTTGGGCATTTTTCTCAGCTTACTTTTTCATCTTTGTACTCTGTTGGATTGCCACTATTGCCTGCGGAATGACCACTTTTGATGCACTAAATGCGGTCATTGCGGCAATGAATAACTTAGGGCCTGCACTGGGAACTGTAAGTAGTAACTTTACTAAGGTGCCTGATAGCGCCAAATGGGTACTCACTTTTGCGATGGTGTGTGGGCGTTTAGAAGTATTTACCTTATTGGTAATTTTAAGTCCTAGCTTTTGGCGAGATTAACAAGTGGTCAGATTTCAACAATTTTTACACACTTAGTTTGTAAAATCGTTTGCTTTAGCTTGGTTAACGTGTTCTAATGCACGCCAAGCTAAACAGCTATTTATTTAAGTTCGTTATTTATTGCACTTCCTGTTTTACAAGTTTTAAATTTGTTTGTAAGTTCTATCAATATCATCTCTATTTAGTTCAGTTCTAGCGTTACCGCTTGTTTCAAGCACAAATTTAAAATTATTAATTCATAAGGAAGACAAAATGTCTAAATTAAACGGCACAGTAAAATGGTTCAACTCTGATAAAGGTTTCGGCTTCATCACTCCAGATAACGGCGGTAAAGATGTATTCGTACACTTCTCTGGTATCGTGGGTGACAAATACAAAACTTTAAACGAAGGCGCTAAAGTTGAGTTCAACGTTCAAGATTCTCAACGTGGTCCATCAGCAATCGATGTAGTTGCACTATAATTCTTGCCTAGCTAAAGAATTTCTAAATCCCCCTTTTTAGGGGGATTTTTCATTGAAGATGCTGACTAGTTAAATGTGTGATGGGCAACATATTCTTATGTATTACCGCAAAAATAATCAGTTGAGTATCATCAATCAAATAATAAATAACGTGGCTCATATACGGAAAACTGTAAGCATTTGGCGCAATATCGCTACGTAATCTCCCTATACGCTGATTAGTGGCAAGTAATGCTAGTAGCTCTTTTAGTTCACTTAAATACTTTCTTGATTGTTCAACTCCCCAATTTTTCACGGTAAATTGCCGAATTTTAATCAGATCTTGCTTAGCATTCGATGTGAGTTTGTATTTCATAATTAATCATAATGCCCCGCAAGTAGTTCATCAAAAAATTCTTCTCCATCAACTAATTGATTTTTTTCAGTTTCAATTTGTGCTTGTTTAGCTCGCATTTTTAATAGCTGAATTTTAAATTCTTCAATTTGTTGATATTCATCAATCGACATCACCACAGCAACAGGTTTGCCATTTTTATTAATTTGTACTGGAGAATGTTGGACATCAAACAGTAGGCTACCAAAATTGGTTTTAGCTTGATTTGCAGAGAGAGTGTTCATTTTATCTACCTTTCGTTTAAATCGTTCGATTTGATTTAAATTTATGCTTATTTAATAAATCTGTCAATCAAATTAAAAATTTTTCCCCTTTCCCCTTGAACCTGAAAAAATCATCCCTATTTATTGTTCCGTCTGAGCGGGAACGTAGAAAACGTCCCGTTTCTTTTTTGAAAAATATTTGAAGTTGGGCTTGAAATGTTGTGAATAGACGCAATCTTGTAGCCAACTAAATAACATAACCAAATTCTATAATCGGAGAAATTTAAAATGGGTAAAATCATTGGTATTGACTTAGGTACAACTAACTCTTGTGTAGCAGTAATGGATGGCGACAAACCACGTGTGTTAGAAAACGCAGAAGGCGCACGCACAACCCCATCAATCATTGCTTATACAGATAACGAAACTCTTGTAGGTACACCAGCAAAACGCCAAGCAATCACAAACCCGAAAAATACATTATTCGCTATCAAACGTTTAATCGGTCGTCGTTTTACGGACTCAGAAGTTCAACGTGATATCGAAATTATGCCATTTGAAATCAGCAAAGCAGATAACGGCGATGCGTGGGTTTCTGTAAAAGGTGAAAAAATGGCTCCACCACAAATCTCTGCTGAAGTATTGAAAAAAATGAAGAAAACTGCAGAAGATTTCTTAGGTGAACCAGTTACTGAAGCGGTAATCACAGTTCCTGCATACTTCAACGATGCGCAACGTCAAGCAACTAAAGATGCAGGTCGTATCGCAGGTTTAGAAGTTAAACGTATCATCAACGAACCAACAGCAGCTGCATTAGCATACGGCTTAGACTCTAAGAAAGAGAACCAAGTTGTTGCAGTTTACGACTTAGGTGGTGGTACATTCGACTTATCAATCATCGAAATGGATAACTTCGACGGCGAACAAACTTTCGAAGTTAAAGCAACTAACGGTGATACTCACTTAGGTGGTGAAGACTTCGATAACCGTGTAATCAACTACTTAGTAGAAGAGTTCAAAAAAGAACAAGGCGTTGATTTACGTAACGACCCTATGGCAATGCAACGTGTTAAAGAAGCAGCTGAAAAAGCGAAAATCGAACTTTCATCTGCACAATCTACAGAAGTTAACCTTCCGTATATCACAGCAGATGCAACAGGTCCTAAACACTTAGTATTAACGGTAACTCGTGCGAAATTAGAAGCATTAGTTGAAGACTTAGTAAACCGTTCTTTAGAGCCAGTTAAAGTAGCATTAGCGGACGCAGGTTTAAGCGTATCTGACATTCACGATGTAATCTTAGTGGGTGGTCAAACACGTATGCCATTAGTTCAGAAGAAAGTAGCTGAGTTCTTCGGTAAAGAACCACGTAAAGACGTGAACCCAGATGAAGCGGTAGCAATCGGTGCTGCGGTTCAAGGTGGTGTATTAGCAGGTGATGTAACTGACGTATTATTATTAGATGTAACCCCGTTATCATTAGGTATCGAAACAATGGGTGGCGTAATGACTGCGTTAATTGAGAAAAACACCACGATCCCTACTAAGAAATCACAAGTGTTCTCAACAGCAGAAGACAACCAAAGCGCAGTAACTATCCACGTTCTTCAAGGTGAGCGTAAACGTGCAAGCGATAATAAATCTTTAGGTCAATTCAACCTAGAAGGTATCAACCCAGCACCACGTGGTATGCCACAAATTGAAGTAACTTTCGACATCGATGCGAACGGTATCATCCACGTATCTGCGAAAGATAAAAACACAGGTAAAGAGCAACAAATTAAGATCCAAGCGTCTTCAGGTTTAAGTGATGCAGAAGTTGAACAAATGGTACGTGATGCAGAAGCAAACGCAGAAGCAGACCGTAAATTTGAAGAGTTAGTACAAACTCGCAACCAAGCAGATGCGATTGCACACTCAACTCGCAAACAAATCACTGAAGCAGGCGACAGCTTAAATGCAGACGACAAAGCGAAGATTGAACAAGCAGTTTCTGAATTAGAAACAGCAGCAAAAGGTGAAGATAAAGCTGATATTGAAGCGAAAATCGAAGCGTTAGTAAAAGTATCAGAGCCATTAATCCAAGCAGGTCAAGCACAAGCTCAAGCAGGTCAGCAACAAGCACAAGGTCAAAAAGATGATGGCGTGGTAGATGCTGAGTTTGAAGAAGTGAAAGATAATAAATAATCTTTCTTGATTAGCATTGTAGGGGCGAGAAATTCGCCCCTTTAGCGTATAAGCTAGCGGTCAATTTTTAACAAAAATTTGCAAATTAGGTTGATAAAATGAGCCGATATTTAATTACCTTTGATATGGACACCAACTGTCTAAAAGAAAATTATCACGGTAACAGTTACAACAACGCTTATTACGATATTCGTAATGTGTTGGAAGAACACGGCTTTGAGAATTTACAAGGTAGTGTTTATTTAGGCAGAGAAGGGGTTAGTGAGGCGCACGGAACTATTGCGATTCAAGAACTCACCGCAAAGTTTAGATGGTTCTACCCTTGTGTTTCAAACATCAAATTTTATCGTATTGAAAGCGATTTAAACGCTGACTTTATTGCAGAAAATGTCCATAAAGCTCGTTTAGCGTTTGAAAAACAGATGCAAACTTTAGAGCAGAGCTTAATTAGCGCAGGGCTTGAGCGTAGTCAAATTGACGATATTTTAAAACGCCAAGTCTTTTCACTCGAAAATCAGTCAGCATAATTTAGCAAATTTATTACGGAACAACTATGTCAAAAAAAGATTATTACGAAGTCCTTGGTTTGAAAAAAGGGGCGAGTGAGCAAGAGATTAAACGTGCTTATAAACGTTTAGCGTCGAAGCATCACCCTGATAAGAATCAAGGCAGTAAAGAAGCAGAAGAAAAATTTAAAGAGATTACGGAAGCCTACGAAGTCCTCACCGACAAAGAAAAACGTGCAATGTACGACCAATACGGTCATCAAGCCTTTGAGCAAGGTGGCGGAGGCGGTGGCTTCGGCGGATTTGGTGGCGGCGGTTTTGGCGGCTTTGAAGATATTTTCAGCGAAATGTTCGGCGGTGGTTTTGGTGGCGGTGGTCGCCGTCAGCGTGTAGTACGTGGCGATGACCTACAGTACAACCTTGAAATCACTTTAGAAGAAGCGGTAAAAGGCGTTAAGAAAGATATTCGCATTCAAACTTTAGCGGAGTGTGATACTTGCCATGGCTCAGGTGCAGAAGCAGGTAGCAAGGTTGAAACTTGTAGCCATTGTCATGGTTCTGGTCGTGTGCGTCGTCAGCAAGGTTTCTTTGTAACTGAAGCGGTATGTCCAAGCTGTCATGGCACAGGTAAGAAAATTGAAAAACCTTGTCGCTCTTGTCATGGCGATGGTCGTGTACATAAAACCAAAAACTTATCTGTAACTATCCCAGCTGGTGTAGATACAGGTAACCAACTTCGTTTATCTGGCGAAGGGGCTGCAGGTGAAAATGGTGCGCCAGCAGGTGATTTATATGTTGTAATTCACGTTAAAGATCACGAAATCTTTGAACGTGATGGCTCAAATCTCTACTGCGAAGTGCCAATTAGTTTCACTATGGCGGCATTAGGTGGTGAAATTGAAGTACCTACTTTAGATGGTCGTGTGAAATTAAAAATCCCTGCGGAAACTCAAACAGGTAAACTGTTCCGTATCCGTGGTAAAGGTGTTACTAGCCCACGCAGTAATTATGCAGGTGATTTAATCTGTAAAGTGATTATCGAAACCCCTGTTTCACTAAACGAAGAGCAGAAAGAGTTACTACGTAAATTAGAAGAGAGCTTAGAGGGCAAAGGACAACATCGCCCTAAACACGATGGCTTTTTTGAAGGCGTAAAACGTTTCTTTGATAATTTAGGCAAATAGACTATTTGCAAAACTTTTGAAAAATCTGACCGCTTGTCACAAACTTAAACTGACAAGCGGTCTTTTTATACTATTTTTTTGCAAAAATTTCATTTAATACTAGGGCAACGCCATCGTCGTCATTCGACGAAGTTACGCGTTTGGCCGCTTGTTTAATTGGCTCTGGCGCATTTGCCATGGCAACGCCCAACCCTGCATATTCCAACATATCCAGATCATTATAGTTATCGCCAAAGGCAATAACTTCCTCACGGCGAATAGCCAGAATATTTTCCATAAAGCGAATGGCTTTGGCCTTAGATGCATCTTTATGCATAATTTCTAAATGTTGTGCTTGTGAACGATGGATCGAGAGTTGAGGAAACTGCTGTTTCAATTGCTGTTCTAGTTGCACAATATCATTGGCATCACCAATCACAAGCACCTTATTCGCACAAATCAGCTGTTCTGGTTTTTTCAGCGCATTTAGCTGTACAATCGTTTCTTCGCGTTTAACAGCAGGGTGTTCAGGATCATTAGTAAACCAATCACTGTGCAAAAAGTGGTTCACTGACAGATGGCTAAATTTAGCTAATTCGTTATCTAACGCGATTTGATCTGCTTCTTCAATAGTGACGCTATAAAGTGGTTTAAGATTTTCATCGAGAATTAGCGCACCACTAAACGCAATCAGTGGATTTCGATTATTCAGCTGTTGCATATAAGCCGTCATCGCAAGCGGTGGGCGTGCCGAGACCAGTATAAAAGGAATATTAAGCGCTAAAATATGCTTAATCGCTCTTTCTGTTTGAGTGCTAATCTGGTGCTGAGAATTTACAAGCGTACCGTCAATATCGCTAAAAACGGCTTTGTACTGCTGTGATTGCATAGAGAACTCCTTGTTGTATTAACTAACTGAAATGACTAACCGTTCATTCGGTTACATTGCACTGATTTTCACTGCTTTATATTGACTATTGGGTTTCACAATCAGATCGCGCGCCGCAATTGTTCTTAATTCATAGCAGCCGAGTTTATAAGTAGTTTCCATCACATCATTCACCGCATTTGCTGTATGTTCAAAGGCTTCTAGGTCTGACTTGCCATTGAGTAGATTTGCGAGGAATAGCCCAGCGGTTAAATCACCCACACCTACAGGTTCTTTATCAAACTTGTGAAGTGGACGGCTGATATGCCAAATGCCCTCTTCATTTGCGAGTAACATCTCGAACTGAGTTGCATCTTTGCCGACACGGCTAAGGTGTTTCACTAATACTTTTTTCGGGCCTTTTGTTAAAATTACTTTTACCGCTTCAATCGCTTGCTCAAAATTTTCTACCGTTAAGCCTGTTAATTCACGCAGTTCAACAAGGTTTGGGGTAATAATATCCGCTTCCGCCATGGCAAGATTAATTAAACCTTCTTTAACCCCATCAGCAACAATACAGCCTTTGTCTGGATGTCCCATAACAGGATCGCATAAATAAATCGCATTAGGATTTTTCGCCTTAACTGCATGGAAAGCATTGACGATCTCCGCCACTTGCTCTGCCGAGCCAATATAGCCCGATAACACGGCATCACACTGACTTAATGCACCAATGTCATCAATCCCTTGCACAATTTCGCCGATTTGTTCTTTTGGCATCACCATACCTTTCCACTTACCATATTGGGTATGATTTGAAAATTGCACGGTATTTAATGCCCATACATCTACACCCAGTAGCTGCATTGGAAAAGTCGCTGACTTATTGCCAGCATAACCATAAACCACATGAGATTGGATAGAAAGAACATTCATTTTTTAGCTCCTTTTGATAACCATTGTGTGTAATTGTTTATTTTTTGTTAATTTGATTCAAAAAAACTTGCAAGATAAAGAAATATCTCTATAATGCGCATCTCTTTTCGAGACATCTTATCTTAACACATTTCAATGCGCCGACTTAGCTCAGTAGGTAGAGCAACTGACTTGTAATCAGTAGGTCACCAGTTCGATTCCGGTAGTCGGCACCATTTTTCTTTTATTTTCCCAATTATTCAATCAGAAAAATCCTTATCAAGTTTTTAATTTGCTTTTTTGCAATAAAAAACGGCAAGATTCTGCAATTTCTCACAACAATCTCACCGCTTGTTTATTCAGATTATACGTAACCGTAGTTCATTAAACGCTGGTAACGACGATCAAGTAATGACTCTTGATCCAGAGGTGCCAAATCTTCTAAATCAGCAAGTAATTGCGCTTTGAGATTTGCAGCCATTTCATCAAAGTTACGATGTGCACCGCCAAGAGGTTCCTGAATAATGCTGTCAATTAATTCTAACTCTTTTAAACGTGGTGCGGTTAAGCCCATTACTTCCGCCGCAGTTGAAGCTTTCTCTGCACTTTTCCAAAGGATTGATGCACACCCTTCAGGCGAAATTACTGAGTAAGTGCTGTACTGTAACATGTTCACTTTATCACCCACGCCAATTGCCAATGCACCGCCTGAACCACCTTCACCGATGACGGTACAGATTACTGGCACTTTTAAGGTCGACATTTCACGTAAGTTACGCGCAATCGCTTCTGATTGACCACGCTCTTCCGCACCAATGCCCGGATATGCCCCTGGAGTATCAATAAAGGTGATGATAGGCATATTAAAGCGCTCTGCCATCTGCATTAAACGTAATGCTTTACGGTAGCCTTCTGGTGCTGGCATACCGAAGTTACGTTTTACTTTGTCTTTTACGGTACGACCTTTTTGGTGACCAATAACCATTACAGGACGACCATCTAAACGTGCAATACCGCCAACAATCGCTTTATCATCCGCAAAAGCACGGTCGCCGGCTAACTCATCAAATTCAGTAAAGATACGCTCAATGTAATCTAGCGTATAAGGACGGCTTGGATGACGTGCCATACGTGAAATTTGCCATGCATCTAAATCTGCAAAAGTTTTCTTAGTTAGTTCTTCGCTTTTCTTTTGTAAGCGAGCAATTTCATCATCAAGGCTAATTTTACTGTCGCCACCTGCAGAACGTAATGCGTCAATTTTCGCTTCAAGTTCTGCAATCGGTAATTCAAAATCTAAGTATTCAATGGTCATAATTTTTTCCTAAACGTATTGAATAAAATCGTAAAGTCGGTATTTCTTTTATTTTGATCGGCAAGAACGCCTATCCGACAAGAAATCAAACTTCGGTATTCTAACAGTGAATTGCTCGAAATAGTATTAAAGCAGGCAGATTTCTTGAAAAATTTGCAATTTTCGCGACAGATCCGACCCCACACGAGCCGTATGAGGTTATTTATAGCATTACTACAAACTGCCCCATACAACCACGGTCTCTGAGCATAAAATCAGACACCCCAAAAGTAAATGGCAGTTGCTCACTGGCTGCATTATCAAATTTAACTAATAAAGTGATTTCTTGATTCTTCTCAATCCACACCGTATCTCGCCATGCGAGCTGTTTATTTAACTCACGCTTCATCGCACGCGTTTCGACAATAAATTTTGCCCCTTGTAGGGTAAAACCAATCGCCTCATTACTGTGAATATACCAACGCTCAACACTACCTAATTTCACATTGAAATCAATCCGTTTTGGATCAAAACGTTGCTTATTAATTAGACGATCTAATGGACTAATCAGCACACGACGCTCTTGAGCAATTTTAAGATTAAAATCTTCTTTATCAAATGGCACAAGGGCTGGCGTATTGTTAAAAGCAGAAACTAATCCTTCTGGACGCAATTCTAAAATTGTATTGTCTTGTACTTCATTATCATCACTAAATAGCAATTTAGCTTTATCGAATAAATCGCGTTTTTTGCCTGTAATTAACGCAACATTGCCACCTTCGTTCATATCGACTAACACCTCAATACGTTCAGAAGGTGCAAGATGGATACTTTCCATTTCCACAGGTTCGGCAAGCATCCCGACCCCCGTAGCAATCAACAACAGCGGTTTATCATTATCTAGACGTAATTGATAAGGGCGAGAAAGTGAAGCGTTAACAATGCGCAAACGAATCCAACCACGAGCAACATTCAGGTAAGGGCTTTCCTGTCCATTTACAAACAAACGCTTACCCATAAATTGAGGAGATTGAGTATCAAGTGCCTGAACACCATTACTGTTAATTAACTGATCTTGTAAAATCAGTGGAATATCATTCACACCATATTTATTTGGCAATTGAGCCTTACGACTTTCCGCATCTTCAATCAGCCATAATCCCGCCAATCCACGATAGACTTGGAAAGCCGAATTTAGCATCGTATCAGCATGATACCATGCACTACAAGCGGGCTGATTAACCGATAAAATTGGTGACCAACTGCTATTCTTTTCTAAACGGCGATGAATTGAGCCAATCATTTCCGTCGTCGCTTGTAATCCTTGGATATTGACCGATAGCGGCTGTGGCAAGCTATTGATATAAGTTAGACGTACAAAGTCCCCTGAACGCACTCGTACTGTTGGCGCCAGATAATGGCCATTCACACCCCAAACATCCACCAGCTTACCTTTATCAAATTGGGTTTGTGCAGGACGGAAATCTAAACGTACAGGGCGACCACGCCCCACATCAATTAATGGCGGAATATTGAGAGGTGCTCGATCTTTTGCCCATAAGGATTGAGGGGCAATAGACATTGCCCCTGCAAAAGTAGTTCGAGTCAGAAATTGTCGACGAGAAAGTTTCATACAACCCCTAAGATTGTTGTTCCATTTGTGCTACTTCTTGATCTAATTCTGCGATACGAGCCGCCATAACCGCATGGCATTTTTCAATTAACTCTTTTAGATTATCGCGGTTATAACCACTGGTATCGATCGGCTCTAATTGTTCACAGATCACGATCCCATTATTTTTACGGTTTAAGTCGATCTTATCGTGGGTATTTGAGCACACTACCGGGATAATTGGCACACCTGCCGCAATAGCAGTGTGGAATGCCCCAGTTTTAAAAGGTAATAAACCACGTCCACGACTACGAGTACCTTCTGGGAACATCCAGATTGAAATTTGTCGATCACGAATGATTTCGCCCACTTTATTCATAGTGCTAATCGCACTGCTACGTTTTTCACGGTGAATAAATACGTTACCCGTTGCCCAATACACTAAGCCAAAAAACGGAATCCAAATCAGACTACGCTTACCTACGCTTACTGTACGCTCCGTTACCATTGAAGAGATTGTGACCATATCGTAGTTGTTTTGGTGGTTACCAATATAGATTGCGGGTTTATTAAAACCGTGTTGGTTGCGCTTAATTAACTTAATACCTAATAGTGGATGCATTGCGGCAAAAGCTCGCGCCACCACACCCACACTGCTTGGATGACGTAAACGCACTAACGCATACAACGTGCCAATAATCGAAATCACCATTGCTGTTGTTGCAACTGCAACAATTCGAAGTAGTTTTAACATAGTAAACCTTTGTATAAAGAGAAAAATTGGCGAAAGTATAGCTGAGATTGAAGGCTTAGCAAAATAAAATACTTACGTATTGCGTGCTATTATTCTTTTGTCAAATCTCCCCTAGCCCCTCTTTTCTAAAGAGGGGAACTTAGTCTCTAGCTAATTAAGTTCAGAGCAAAAATTAGCATTCTAAAATAGCTTTCGAAATTAATTTTTCTCGAAATCCCCCTCTTTAGCAAAGAGGGGGTTGGGGGAGATTTGGCAGAAATAATTAACGCTCATCATATATTAGTTCCTAATGTCGATCCTATTCTTTTAATAGATTTGAGCTTTGCCCTTAATCTGCTATATTGCATGAGATTTTTCACCAACCCAAAGGACATTCCCATGGCACAAATTACTTTAGCAGGCAACCCAATTGAAGTTGCAGGTCAATTCCCACAAGTGGGCCAAACCGTTGAAAATTTTACACTTGTGGCAAATGATTTAAGCGAAGTGGCATTAGCTGATTTCGCAGGTAAACGTAAAGTGTTAAACATTTTCCCAAGCATTGATACTGGTATTTGTGCAACTTCAGTACGTGTATTTAGCCAACAAGCGGCAAATTTAGAGAATACTGTTGTTCTTTGTATCTCAGCCGATCTTCCATTTGCACAAGCACGTTTCTGCGGTGCTGAAGGGATCGAAAATACGAAAACATTATCAACTTTCCGCGCCAAAGATCTTCACACTACTTTAGGTGTTGATATTACAACAGGTCCTTTAGCAGGCTTAACAGCACGTTCTGTGATCGTATTAGATGAAAACAACAAAGTATTACACAGCGAATTGGTGCCTGAAATCAAACAAGAACCGAATTATGATGCTGCGTTAGCTGTGTTATAATATCGTATTGCTGGCGCGAGTGTCTCGCTCGTACCTATACCAGCCTAGGGCTTGTACCCTAGGTTGCACATAATTCAGCCCCCTTGGAGCTGTTTTTCAGTATAGAATTAATTGTTTATAAAATAACCGTTACTTATCCCTTATTTTTGAATTCATATAATTCATTGTTTTTATTAATAAAACAATCATCGCAATGATCTTATTCTAGGTTATACACGATCATTATCCCGATCTATCACAAAGTTATCCACATTTGATGGGGATAATTTGATCTTCAATGTGAATAAAACCACTAATTCCTACCTTATAGCGCATAGTTATCCATTTAAGATACTTTTTTGAACAGCTTTATGTAGATCCTTACAGTTACAAACCCATCACAAAAAGATCCTTTTTACATAATGCGATCTCTCACAAGATCAAGTAGTTAGCAAAGTTATCCCAAAAAGTTATCAACAAATATTCAAGTTATCCACAGAGTTATCCACTTTTTGCAAAAAATTTTGAAAAACTACTCGCTTGCAGGCTGGTTTCGGTTGTTCAAAAGGGCGAATTATGAAACAATTAGTCATTTCAAACTTTTAAAAATAAGGCGGTCTGAATTGATCGATTTCGACGGTTACCGCCCGAATGTAGGTATCGTCATCTGTAATAAACAAGGACAAGTTCTTTGGGCAAAACGGTTTGGTCAGAACTCTTGGCAATTTCCGCAAGGTGGGATTAATGAGGGGGAAAACATTGAGACAGCAATGTACCGTGAGCTCTATGAAGAAGTCGGTTTATCTAAAAAAGATGTACGTGTACTTTGGGCATCTAAATATTGGTTGAAGTATAAATTACCGAAGCGTTTAATTCGTTCGGAAGGAACTCAACCTGTCTGTATCGGGCAAAAACAGCGTTGGTTTTTGCTTCAATTAGTCAGCGATGAGAGTAATATCAATCTACGAACAACAAAAAGCCCCGAATTTGATGGCTGGCGTTGGGTGAGTTTTTGGTATCCTGTTCGTCAAGTTGTGTCTTTTAAGCGTGATGTTTATCGTAAAGCAATGAAAGAATTTGCACAGGTATTGATGAATCAGTCACTGAAAGCAGACACTGAAAAATCCAGAGATGAGTATAAACCGAAGCGTGAATACTCTCGTGAAAATTCAAAAGACGGCAAAAAAGAATTTCGTAAGCCGTATCGTATCTATCGAGGAAAAAATCGTGATTGAGCTCTTTATTAGCTTTTTAGTATTAGGCGCTGCTGTAGGCTTTTTAGCAGGCTTATTTGGCATTGGTGGCGGTTTGATCATTGTTCCATCATTAGTTTATTTATTACCGATGGCAGGTGTCCCCACGGAGTCTATGATGTCTGTAGCACTTGGTACATCTTTCTCGACTATTGTAGTTACTGCATTTTCAGCAGCACAACGCCACCATAAAAACGGTAATGTCGATTGGCAAGTAAGTAAATATTTTATCCCTGCACTGATGATTTCTGTATTCCTTGCAGGGCTAGTTGTCGGAAATCTTCCGAAAGATCTGATGTCGAAAATCTTTGCAGGTATGGTGCTGTTCTTAGCATTAAAAATGATCTTCTCAATTAAAAAAGAAGTCACTCAGCCTAAACCCATTACGCCACAATCTACTATGGTAGCAGGCAGTATTATCGGGGTACTTTCAAGTATGGCAGGAATTGCCGGCGGTGCCTTTATTGTCCCTTACTTAAATGGACGTGGACTTGAAATGAAACGAGCTATTGGTACATCATCATTCTGCGGTGCATTATTGGGCTTAGCAGGTACATTAAGTTTTATCACTAGCGGTTGGAATGTACCAAACTTACCTGATTTTTCTGTAGGTTATGTCTATCTACCGGCATTATTAGGAATCACATTAACTTCGTTCTTTACCTCAAAACTGGGGGCGAATGCAGCGAATGTATTGCCTGTGCCAACCTTGAAAAAAACCTTTGCGGTATTACTTGTCGCAATCGCAATCAATATGTTTTTAAAATAAGGTTTTTATGAACGAACAATTTTTAGCTTTTCCAAATATCGATCCTGTCTTGTTTAGCTTGGGGCCGATTTCACTTCACTGGTATGGAGTAATGTATCTACTGGGCTTTGGCTTTGCTTATTGGTTAGGGACAAGCCGTGCCAAAAACTCCAACGGTGTCTGGACTGTAGAACAAGTTGACCAACTCCTCTATAACGGCTTCTTTGGGGTGGTGTTAGGTGGACGCATTGGCGATGTATTCTTCTATAGTTTTGACCGTTTTCTTGAAGATCCAACTTACTTATTCCGTATCTGGGAAGGCGGCATGTCTTTCCATGGTGGTTTAATTGGGGTAATCGTTTCGATGATTTGGACCTCTCGCCGTCAAAATCGTAACTTTTGGCAAACCGCAGATTTTGTAGCGCCATTAATTCCGTTTGGGTTAGGTTTAGGTCGTATTGGTAACTTTATCAATGATGAATTATGGGGCCGCGTTACAGATGTGCCTTGGGCAGTGATGTTCCCAAGTGGTGGCTTCTTACCTCGTCACCCATCACAGCTTTATGAGGCTGTATTAGAAGGCTTAGTACTATTTATTATCTTAAATCTGTTTATCCGCAAATCTCGTCCAACAGGCTCAGTTGCAGGTTTATTCTTATTGGGTTACGGTACTTTCCGCTTTATTGTCGAATACTTCCGTGAATTTGACCCAAATGTGAATACCGCTGCAGATTTAATTACCCGTGGGCAGTTGCTGTCATTACCAATGGTCATTGGTGGATTAGTAATTATCGCGGTGGCGTATAAATTTAATAAGAAATAGCGGTAAGGTGGGCTTATCCCGCCGTATCGAAATAAATAATGGCGGGATAAATCCCGCCCTACTTATAGGATATGATATGACGAATAAATATAAACTTATCGGCTTTGACCTTGATGGCACATTGGTAAATAGCCTACCCGATTTAGCTCTCTCTTTAAATTCTGCTTTCGCTGAAGTCGGTTTACCTCAAGCACCGCAAGATTTAGTTTTAACTTGGATTGGTAATGGTGCCGATATTCTCTTTGCTCGTGGCTTGGAATGGACAGGCAGAGCTGATGAATTTAGTGAAGAACAGATCGCACAACTCAAACGTCGTTTCGGGCATTTCTATGGTGAGAATGTGTGTAACATCAGTGAGCTTTATCCTAACGTTAAATCCACTTTAGAAGCATTAAAAGCGCAGGGTTACATTCTTGCTGTTGTTACCAATAAACCGACTAAACACGTTCAGCCAGTTTTAAAAGCCTTTGAAATCGATCATCTTTTTTCAGAAGCATTAGGTGGGCAGTCGCTTCCTGCGATTAAACCACACCCAGCACCGCTTTATTATCTATGCGGTAAATTTGGTTTATTACCAGAAGAAATTCTGTTTGTCGGCGATTCTAAAAACGATATTCTTGCCGCTAAGGCTGCAGGTTGTGCAAATGTGGGTTTAACTTACGGATATAACTACAATATCCCAATCAGCGAGTCTGAGCCTGATTTTGTGTGTGAGGATTTTGCGGAAATTCTTAAAATTGTAAAATAATTAAGGAAAGTAACCGCTTGAGAAATATATTAAAATCCTGGCTACTCTTCCTTGTCTGTACAATACTGAGTGCTTGCTCATCCCCTTTAAAAATTCAGCAATTACCCATTCAAACAGCTGAAAGCCAAACATTCAAAGTTGAGCAACTGACTGCAACTCAGCACGTTCAGCAGGCAAGTTTATTAACAGTGCAGTATGAACAACAGCAATGGCGTTGGGTACAGACGGATCCACTTGGCGCCCCTATTGCTCGTTTGTTGTTAACTAAAGATGGCTGGCAGAATGATGGTTTTGTAATGCCAAATAATCAAGCTAAACAGCTCTATTCTGCCTTAGCAACTGCATTGAATCCAAAGCAACCGCTTTTTGAATTTAGTCAGATTCAAAATGAAAATGGCGCTCAACATTTTTATATCAATCATAAAAAGGTATGGGCGATCAAACAGCAAAATAATCTATTTAAAATCGATCTTAGCGATCAATCCCAGTGGCAAATTGAACAATTAGAACAATAAATTATGACAGCACTTTTTCTCAGCCAACCTGCGATAGTAAGTAGTATCGGAGAGGGCATTGAACAACATCTAAATGTACTACTTAATCAACAACGTTCACCTCTTGTGTGTTCCGATAAAACTTTTAAAGAACATAATATTGAAGGTAAAGCGCGCTTTTTTGGTGAGGTTAATCTAACTTTACGAGAATTCCCTGTGGATTTAGACAATGCTCACCGTAGCCGTAATAATCAGCTTTTATGGCATGCTTTAGCTCAGATTGAACCTCAAATTCAACATTGTATTGAACGCTTTGGTAAGCAGCGTGTTGCGGTGGTGATGGGGACTTCAACCACTGGCGTGGATGAAAATATCCCTGTCTTTAAACAGGGGGCTGAACATAATGACTGGTCTGGGGCTGATTTTAATCAGCAACAACAATTCTTCTCAGCGCCTGCAGATTTTGTCGCACAAGTTTATGGTTTAGAGGGATTAACCTACGGTATTTCAACGGCTTGTACTTCAGGAGCAAGAGCTTTAATTAGTGCTGCGCGCCTATTAAAAAGCAATCTATGTGATGCGGTGATTTGTGGTGGGGTTGATACTCTCTCACCATTGACTATTAGCGGTTTTGGCTCCCTTTCGGTACTCTCTGATGAGCGTACAAATCCCCTTTCAGCAAATCGTAGTGGAATTAATATTGGTGAGGGCGCAGCTGCCTTTATTATGACAAAAGAAGCAGTGGATAAGCATAATATTCAGCTTTTTGGCTATGGTTCAAGCAGCGATGCCTATCATATGTCTTCTCCACACCCAGAGGGCGAGGGGGCAATTTCAGCATTCCAAAATGCCCTAAACTCAGCGCAATTAACACCAACTCAAATTGGTTGGATTAATCTACACGGTACAGGAACGATTCATAACGATCAGATGGAAACTATTGCTGTTGCAAAAGTTTTTGGTGATCAAACCCCTTGTACCACAACAAAATCTTATACAGGACATACTTTAGGCGCAGCAGGTGCTGTTGAAGCGGCTATTCTATGGTCTGTTGTTAGCCGTCACTATAATCCACAAGGGAAATTACCTGCGCAATTGTGGGATAAAGTGCGTGATGAAAACCTACCGTTCATCAATATCACTGATGAGCATAGCCAATGGCAGGGTGAAAAACGCATTGGTGCAAGCAGTTCATTTGCCTTTGGTGGCAATAATTCAGTATTGATTTTAGGGGAAGCATAAATGACAGATTTAACTTTACCGATCACCCATATTGCGCCATTAGTTCCCCATAGTGGTGAGATGATTTTGCTCGATCGTATCACCGATTTTGGTGCTGATTTTCTTATCGCAGAGAGCGAAGTTAAAGCGGATAATATTTTAATTAAACACGGTAAACTCGCGACTTTTGCAGGTATTGAGATTATGGCACAAGGCGTTGCTGCTTGGGCTGGATGTATGGCAGTACAAGCAGGTGAACCTGTTCGCTTAGGCTATCTACTCGGTACTCGTAAATTACATATTCACAGCCAACAAATCCCCGTAGGCACTAAGTTACAAATCCGTATCAAAATGTCGATCCAAGATGCCACAGGCTTTGGCGTTTTTGATAGCCAATTAATCGATCTTGCTGATAATAAGGTGCTACTTGAAGGCGCATTAAATGTGTTTAGTCCGAAGGAAGAGAAAGCTAGCTAGATCAATTAAAATTATTAGGTAGAGAGTGGAATATGCTAAAAGATTATACGATTGAAGAACTCGCAACAATGCAGGAAAATACTTTTTTCGATCGGAAAAGCGCTCGTAAAGAACCAAAAGAGATCTTAAGACATTTGATTGGTTTTGCAAATGCCGCTGGCGGAATATTAGTAATCGGTATTGAAGATAGCGGTGAACTTACAGGCTTTAAGCACCCTAAGGCACATCAAGCAGAAGAATTCACTCGGGCATTAATTGAATTACAAAGAATGCCATTGCCAGTTAAGTTTCATTTTCGAGATATAACTAATAATAAAGGTGAAGCAGATCAAATTCTAATTTTTGAGATTAGCACTGCTGCAGGTAGAGTAATTGAAAGTAATGATGGGAAAGCCTATTTACGTTCAATGGATAGCACTTTGGAGCTGCGTTTTGAACAACGTCTGCAATTAGAATACGAGAAGGGTTCACGTTCTTTCGAAGATCAAATTGTGCGTAACGCAACTTTTGAAGATGATTTAGATTTAGAGCTTTTAACTCGTTACAAAGCATTGCTTAAAACGGATCGCTCTTTACAAGAAATTCTGAAAGCACGCGATTTAATGACTAAAGAAGGTGAAATTACTAATGCGTGTATCTTACTCTTTGGTAATAACCCAACACGATATTTCCCAAATGCAAGAGTGCGCTTTTTACGCTATGACGGAAATGCGCCACTTACTGGACGCTCATTTAATATTATTAAAGAGTTTATGTTTGAAGAGCCGATTCCAAAATTAATTGAGCAAGTAAAGATGATCACCAAAACGCAACTAAGAGAGTTCCAGCGATTAGGTGATAATGGACAGTTTGAGCATACTGATGAATATCCAGAATTTGCTTGGTTAGAAGGCATAGTTAATGCTGTTACACATCGTAGCTATAGTAATCAGGGTGATTGTATCCGTATCGCTATGTATGATGATCGTTTAGAGATATTTAGTCCTGGTGGTTTGCCTAGACCTGTAACATTAGAAAATATGTATTACACCCGCTTATCTCGCAATCCTAAAATAGCTAAAGTGCTTTATGATTTTGGTTGGGTTCGAGAACTGAATGAAGGTGTTAATCGTATGACGCAGGAGATGAATGATTACTTACTAAGAAATCCTATTTATCTTGAACCAAATGAAAATTCAGTTAAGTTAGTACTAGAGAATGATATTGAACATCGCACAATCAGAGACTTTGAGCGGATTGAGCAAATTCTTACTCAAGACGTGATGGCAAAGCTTAATGAAAATGAGAAGAAAATTCTGCATTATCTTTATACTAA
Organism: Pasteurellaceae bacterium 15-036681; assembly: GCA_002002485.1. GTDB lineage: Bacteria > Pseudomonadota > Gammaproteobacteria > Enterobacterales > Pasteurellaceae. The sequence continues at coordinate 39,440 of MQVI01000010.1, read as the reverse complement.
TGAACAAATTACAGTAAAAATTACGAGTGAAATTTTAAGTAGAAGTAAGCTTATTGCAAGAAGAACGCTTCAATCTCTCGAAAAGCGAAATATCATTATATGGCACGGTTTAAGTGCTAAGGATCCAACTCAGTATTTTACGCTTAATACAGGTGAAACTCCTATTATGGAGCCATAGTAGTTACTAGTAGTTACTAGTAGTTACTAGTAGTTACTAGTATTCGTATAAAAATACTGATGAACTTGATAAAAGGACAAACAAAATGACCAACACAGTTTTAATTACAGGTTCTAGCCGTGGAATTGGCAAGGCGATTGCATTAACACTTGCACAACAAGGTTATGATATTGTAGTGCATTGCCGTAGCCGTGTAGAAGAGGCGGAAGAAGTTGCGCAAGCGGTGCGTTCTTTAGGACAAAATGCACGAGTGCTACAATTTGATGTGTCTGATCGTGAGAGTACTCGTCAAATTTTAGAGCAAGATGTGGAACAATTTGGTGCTTATTATGGGGTGGTGCTCAATGCAGGCTTAACTCGAGATAATGCATTTCCTGCATTAACTGATGAAGATTGGGACAGTGTATTGCGTACAAACTTAGACGGTTTCTATAATGTATTACACCCGATTATGATGCCGATGATTCGTCGCCGTAAAGCAGGACGTATTGTGTGCATCACCTCTGTTTCAGGCTTAATTGGTAATCGTGGACAGGTAAACTATAGTGCCTCAAAAGCAGGCATTATCGGTGCTGCAAAAGCATTAGCGATTGAGCTTGCGAAACGTAAAATCACCGTTAACTGTGTTGCCCCCGGCTTAATTGATACAGATATTTTAGATGAAAATGTGCCGATTGATGAAATCCTCAAAATGATTCCTGCACAACGTATGGGCAACCCAGATGAAGTCGCACACGCAGTACAATTCTTAATGGATGAAAAAGCCGCTTATATTACCCGTCAGGTTATCGCGGTAAATGGCGGATTGTGTTAAAAGGATAAAAATATGAAACGAGTTGTAGTCACAGGTATTGGCGCTGTTACCGCTTTTGGTAAAGAGTGGCAAGAGATTAAAACCGCTTTTCAAGCAAAGCAAAATGCGGTGCAATTTAAGGAAGATTGGACGGAACGCTATCCTGAATTAGAAGCGCAATTAGGTGCGGAAATTATTGGTTATCAACCGCCAAAACATTGGAACCGTAAACAGTTACGCAGTTTAGGCCGTGTATCACAATTTGCCGTTGAAGCAAGCGAGCGGGCGCTAGCGAGTGCAAACTTGTTAGATGAAAACGGTGTTATTCTGCCTTATCTAAAAGATGGCAGAATGGGTGTAGCTTGTGGCTCTTCAACAGGTTCAACGAATGATATTAAAGATGCCGCAGAGTTACTTATGACAGGTAAATCAGATGGCTTTAATGCAAATACCTATGTGCGTATGATGCCTCACACAGCTGCTGCAAATATCGGTATCTTCTTTGGTTTAACAGGGCGTATTATCCCAACCTCAAGTGCTTGTTCATCGGGTAGTCAGGGGATTGGTTATGCTTATGAAGCGATTAAATATGGTTTAATTCCAATGATGCTTGCAGGTGGTGGTGAAGAGTTTTGCCCGTCAGAAGTCTATGTATTTGATAGCCTTTATGCGGCAAGCCGTAAAAATAGCACACCGAAGAAAACCCCAAGCCCTTATGATCAAAATCGTGATGGTTTAGTGATTGGCGAAGGTGCTGGAATGTTTGTGTTAGAAGAATTGGAACACGCCCTAGCTCGTGGTGCAAATATTATTGCGGAAGTGGTTGGCTATGGCGCAAACAGTGATGGCAGCCACGTTACTCGTCCGCAAAAAGAGACCATGCAACGCTGTATGGAAATTGCGATTAAAGATGCGGGCATTGACGCAAGTCAAATTGGTTATGTAAACGGACACGGTACTGCTACTGAACAAGGCGATATTGCCGAGACTCAAGCAACAGAAGCAGTATTTGGCTATGTGCCTCTTAGCTCACAAAAGAGCTATTTAGGTCATACTCTAGGGGCTTGCGGTGCATTAGAAAGCTGGTTCAGTATCGAAATGATGAGAGACGGCTGGTTTGCGCCAACCATTAACCTCGATAATATTGATGAACGTTGTGGTAAAGTTGACTATATTCAAGGTGACGGTCGTGAAATTCAAACGGACTATGTAATGAATAACAACTTCGCCTTTGGTGGGGTGAATACCTCATTGATCTTTAAGCGTTGGACGGGATTATAACGCAATTTATTTTTAACACCTTATATTAACCAAACTCATTTAATTATTAATATGAAGAAATCTTTTTATACATGGCCTAAGCCTGTTCTGCTTTATCCAGATCAAGGAAAAAAGTCTTATCGTCTTAAACGACTTCGCTACTCTCTGCGTTCATTATTACATTATCCATTAATTAAAAAATTTGAACGTGAAGTAAACCAAAATACATTATTTGCAGATTTATTAATACAACGAGCAAATTATAGCTACCCTCTTGTTCATCGTTTTTTAGATAAACGTTTTGGTGGAAAAGAAAGATTTAACACCATTTGCGATAATTTAAGCTTCTTACCTAAATTATTCGCTGAGCGAAATATAACGCAATTATGGAATAAACCAATTTGTTTTGGTGAAATTATTGAGAATGTTGAACTCTATCTAAATATTAATGAGCATCAGCCTATGGAAGGCTTTTGGGCATTAGAACTACGCTATAAGCCAACTAATCAGCTGATTTATTTATTAACCTTTGGCAAATTAAAAGAGGCATTATTAATCGCCGTTATTCAAGGTCCTAATTTTGAAGGTTCTAAAGATTTAGTTAAATTACTGACTAAAAAGTGTCATGGACTTCGTCCCGCTTATTTAATGGTTGAAGCGATGAAATGTTTAACTTTGAGCTTAGGCTATAACCAGTTATTTGGTATTCCACAAAAATACCAAAATAAATCGAGATGGGTACAAAGTAAACGTTATGTTGTAGACTATGACGCGATTTTTAAAGAATCTTCGGGTGAACTGAATGAATATTGGGAGCTACCTCTTAGTTTAGAATCCAAAAAACTTGAGGATATTCCAAGTAATAAGCGCTCTATGTATCGAAAAAGATATGCAATGCTGGAGCAACTGTTACACTCCATGCAGGATATGCTAATGGTTAAAAATAATTAAATTAATATGCAAAAAAAAATTCTTGTCGTTTCTTACTCTCAAACAGGGCAACTTACTCGTTTAGCAGAGAGTTTTGTCCGTCCATTAATGGCTCAACAGGATATTACTGTTGAGCATTTTGTGGTGCAACCTCAACAACCCTATGGCTTTCCGTGGAAATTTATACCGTTTTTTAATACATTTCCAGAGAGCGTACATTTACAGCCTGCGCCTATTGTTGAACCACAATTCCAACATTCGAACTATGATTTAGTGATTATTGCCTATACGGTTTGGTTCCTTTCTCCGTCACAGCCGATAACGGCATTTTTACAATCAGAACAGGCTAAAACAATCTTAAAAGATACACCTGTAATCACCCTCATTGGTTGCCGTAATATGTGGTTAATGGCGCAAGAGAAAGTGAAAAAGATGTTGGCTGATACTGGCGCAAACTTAATTGGTAATGTGGTGAAAGTAGATCAATCTAACGACTGGGCGAGTTTTATCACTACACCACTTTGGATGTTAACAGGCAAGAAAAAAGTCGGTAACTTACCAAGTGCAGGTATCGCTGAAAATGAAATTGAAGATGCTAGTCGTTTTGGTGAAAAACTTGTGCAAATTTTTCAGCAAAACCAACCGCTTGATCACACAATCTTCCGCAATATGCAAGCAGTTAAGATTGACGAAAAGCTCATGATGAGTGAAAAAGTCGGTCACCGCAGTTTCTATTTATGGGGAAAATTGCTGATAAAGTGCGGTCAAATTTCACCAAAATTACGCCAAGCGGTACTCTATTTTTATATCCTATTTCTAATCGCTTTAATTTTAACTGTAGTGCCAATAAGCGCATTGATTAAACGCTTATTACGTCCATTACTGAAAAATAAACTAGAACAGCAAAAGCGTTATTTTGCGGAGCCTAGTGGGGAATAGTCGATTTTCCGTGAACCAAGAAGAGATAATATGCTGACTAATCAAATTATTGTTAATGATATTAAACAAATCATTGCTCAAGCGCGAGAGCAAGCAATTCGTTCTGTGGATTTTCAACGTGTTTTGATGTATTGGCATATTGGTCAGCGGATTTTTGAAGAAGAACAAGCAGGACAAGAACGCGCAGATTATGGAAGCTACTTAATTAAAGAATTGGCAAAACAGTTAGAACCTGAATTTGGAACAGGTTTTTCGGTTCGTCAATTAAATCGTTATAGACAATTTTATCGTATGTTTCCAATTGCGTCCGCACTGCGGACACAATTGAACTGGACACAATATAAATTACTTTTATCCATAAATGATGAAGATAAACGAGAATTTTATATTGCCGAAAGTGTGAAAAATAATTGGAGTTCTCGTCAGCTTGAACACCAAATTTATAGTCAACTTTACGAAAGATTATTACTCAGTAATGATAAGCAAAGCGTATTAGCTGTTGCTAGAAATGAAGTGTTTCCGTCAAATCCTACACAGATTATTAAAGATCCTATGGTATTAGAGTTTCTCGGCTTAAAACGAGAATCGAGTTATTACGAAAAGGATCTTGAAAGTAGTATCATCACGCATTTACAAGATTTTTTGTTAGAACTTGGTAACGGTTTTTCATTTGTAGCTCGCCAAAAACGTTTACACCTAGATGGCGATGAATTTTTTGCGGATCTTGTTTTTTATAATCGTTTATTACAATGTTTCGTAATTATTGAAATTAAAACGCATAAATTGACTCATCAAGATTTAGGGCAACTACAAATGTATGTGAATTATTTCGATCGCATGGAAAAGTTACCTCATGAAAATCCTACTATTGGTATTTTACTCTGTGCGGATAAGAATGATTCTGTAGTCAAATTTAGTTTACCCGAAAACCAGCAACAAATATTTGCAAGTCAATACCAACTTTATTTACCATCAGAGCAAATGCTATTATCTGAGATTCAGAAAGAAATTGAAAATTTTGAAACGAAATTTAAATAATAATTAAAACTTTTGGAAAAAATTAATGTTATCAGCTGTTTATATTAACCATATTTCTGCTTTCTTACCTAATAACCCCGTTACCAACGATCAAATGGAACAAGTGTTGGGCATGGTGGGGGATGTGCCCTCTCGTGTGCGTAAAATGATTTTGCGCTCAAATGGGATTGAGCAACGCCACTATGCTATCGATCCGACAACTCGTCAGACGACTCATACAAGTACCGAATTAGCCGTACAAGCGGTGAAAAATTTAGGAATTTCTGCTAATCAATTTACTAGCCTTGCAGTGGGGACATCTTATCCTGATCAAATCTTACCTGGACAAGGGGTTATGGTGCATGGCTTACTTGAAAATGCCCCTGAAATGGAAGTGATGTCTATGGCAGGCGTATGCGTGGCAGGTATGAGCGCAATGAAACATGCTTTTAATGCCATTCGTACAGGGGAACATCAAAATGCTGTGGCGGTAGCTTCAGAATGTGCTTCCGCTATTATGCGCAGTGAAAATTTTAAAAGCGAAGTAGCACAAAAACAGTTGGAGAATGCAAAACCTGAAATTGGGTTCGAAAAAGATTTTCTACGTTGGATGCTATCGGACGGTGCAGGTGCGGTACATTTAAGTCACCAGCCAAATCCGACAGGGTTAAGTTTCAAAATTCACTGGATCGATTTAGTCTCTTACGCTAATGAAATGCCTGTGTGTATGTACGCAGGGGGCGATTTAGCCGACGGCAAATTTGTAAGCTGGAAATCTGTTTCTCAAGCAGAGCGAGATGCCAAAAGTTTTATGGCGATCAAACAAGATGTGAAATTGCTGAATGAAAATATTGTGAAATATACGGTAGAAAAGGCTCTACAACGTATTATTCCAAAATATGACTTAAAAGCAGATGAGATTGATTATTTGCTTCCGCACTATTCCTCGGGCTTTTTCCGTGACAAATTATCCGCTGGCTTGCGTAATATCAACTTTGATATTCCACAGGAAAAATGGTTTACCAACTTAACCACCAAAGGCAATACTGGCTCAGCTTCAATCTATATTATGCTAGAAGAGTTTGCTCGTACTCACAAACTACAAGCAGGGCAAAAAGTGCTGTGTTATGTGCCTGAAAGCGGACGTTTTTCGTCGTGTTTTATGTTGTTAGAGGTGGTAAATGGAAATTGACGATATTCCCCAAGACAATAGCAAAATCTTCCAAGGGCAGAAAAAAGTCATCTATGCCACTCGCAATGGTCACTACGAAACAGGCACCACCACAGGCTGGCAAGCGGAGGAATTTGCCACCGAACAGGCTGTAGAAGAGCTAAATCAGCAAACAGAACAAGCATTACAAGCGGTCAAAAATGGCGAAAAATCGGTAATTTATTATCTTATGTTTAAATACCGTTATGATGAAACTAGCCTCGCTCAAACTACAGGCTTATGGAAATGGCAAATCCGCAGGCATTTTAAACCAAGCGTTTTTGCGAAACTTTCGGAAAAGACGTTAGGGAAATATGCGGAGGCGTTTGGGGTGAGTATCAATAATATTAAAACCACAACACTCACATAGTAAAATGGATTACTGTCGCAAAGCGACAGCACTATGCTTAACCTAGTACGTAAGTGCTAGGCAATAAGGTATGCAAATGAACAACTTCCAACACCAACACACCGCCCACTGTGAAAGTGGGGTGATGTCTACACTATTAAAAGCCAACGGCATTGATCTGAATGAAGCAATGGTTTTTGGATTAGCGTCGGCTTTAACTTTTGTTTATATTCCACTGATTAAAGTCAGTGGGATGCCGTTAATCTCTTATCGAATGCCACCTCGTGCGATTATTAAAAATGTCTCTAAATCGCTCGGTATCAAGCTGAATTTGCAAAAATTCCGCCACCCACAACAGGGCAAAGAGGCATTAGATAAAGCACTTCAACAGCAGAAATTAGTTGGCTTACAAACCTCGGTTTTTTGGCTTCCGTACTTCCCTGCAGAAATGCGTTTTCATTTCAATGCACATAATTTATTGGTATATGGCAAAGAGCAAAATGAATATTTGATTAGCGATCCTGTTTTTGAACAAATGCAACGCTGTGGCGAAGAGGATTTGCAAAAAGCACGCTTTGCCAAAGGCGCATTGGCTTCGAAAGGGCTAATGTACTATTTTGAAAATAGTCCTCAATTATCAGCGCAAGAGCTACCTAACTTAATCCATAAAGCGATCCGCAAAAATGCCAAACAGATGTTGGCACCGCTGTTTTTTGTGGGGGTAAAAGGTATTCGCACTATCGCAAATTCAATTGAGAAACTGGCAACGAGCAATAAATCCGATAAATACAAAAAATTGTATCTTGGGCATATTGTGCGTATGCAGGAAGAGATCGGCACAGGCGGTGCAGGCTTCCGTTATCTTTATGCCTATTTTCTTGAGCAAGCCTCGGAAATTTGCCAACAGCTAGCCTATAAACAAGCCTCTATTCAGATGACTGAAATTGGTGATCAATGGCGACAATTCGCTAGCCTTTGCGTTAAACAATGCCGTAAACCGAGTGTTGAAGGTTACAAAGAAGTGGCAGAGTTTTTAAGAGGGATTGCGGAAAAAGAGGAAACATTGTGGAAAAATTTCAGTTAATCAGTAAAATGGATTAAAACAAACTAATAGTTATTTAGGGTATTCTATGTCAAAGGTAAGTTCTCTTAGTATTGAAGGTTTCAAATCTATTCGAGAATTGAAAGACTTTAAACTTAATAATTTAAATGTCTTAATTGGTGCCAATGGTGCTGGTAAAAGTAATTTTATTAATTTATTCCGTCTACTAAATGAGATTTATGAACAACGGTTACAACTTTATGTTCAGAAACAGGGGGGCCCAGACTCTTTGTTGAGATTCGGTAGAAAAGAAACTGATAAAATAAAGATTCATGCAGAGTTTGGTGCAAATGGCTATTTGTTTCATTTAGAACCAACTAATGATAATAGAATGGTTTTTGAATTAGAGGAAACCATTTTTCATGGACAATATGTACCAAATAAAAAAACTGTTCTAGGATATGGTCACGCAGAAGCTAAATTAAAAGACGACAAAAATGTTATTTCTAGCTATGTACGAGATGGCATTCGAAATTGGAAAGTCTATCATTTTCACGATACAGGCGATTCAGCAAAAGTGAAACAAATTCATCCAGTAAATGATAATTTGAATTTAAAACCCGATGCAGCAAATTTAGCCGCATATTTACGTATGCTAAAAGATTCTCATGAAAAAGAGTATAACAGAATTGTATTAACTATTCGTTTGGTATTGCCGTTTTTTGGTGATTTTGTTCATCGTGAAAATATTGAGAATATTGAATTAGAATGGACTCAAAAAGGTAGGTCTGATACGCCATTGAAAGCACATATGTTATCTGATGGTAGCCTTCGTTTTATTTGTTTAGCAACATTATTGCTACAACCAACATATTTATTACCTGATACGATTCTCATCGATGAACCTGAGCTAGGTTTACATCCTTATGCAATCACTGTGCTTGCAGAAATTCTTAAACAAGTATCAGAGCAAAAACAAATTATTGTATCTACTCAGTCTGTGGAACTAGTTAATGAATTGGAGCCTGAAGATATTATTGTAGTAAATCAGAAAAATGATGAATCTATATTTGAACGCTTGGATAGTAAGGCGTTATTAAGTTGGTTAGAAGAATATACATTAGGGGAATTATGGAAGAATAATGTCTTTGGAGGGCGTCCATAATGATCGTTGTTTATGTATTTGCAGAAGGACAAACAGAAGAACGTTTTATTAAAGATGTTGTAGCCCCTTCACTCTCGTATTCGGGTATATATCTAAAACCAATGCTCATACCTACATCAAAATCAGCAAAGGGTGGTGCAGTTTCGTATGAACGTTTTCTTAAACACGCAACACATATCCTTAAACAGCAGAATGATACTTATTTAACAAGTTTTTTAGATTTTTATCAATTAGATAGCCATTTTCCAAAATTTGATGAATTGGATAAACAAAATGGAATTTACAATAAAATTCAGCATCTAGAAACGGCATTTCATGCTGATCTTATTAGTAAAGTAGGATGTAGAGCTGAGCGTTTTATTCCACATATCCAGCCACATGAGTTTGAGGCATTATTGTTTTCTGATGTGAACAAATTTTCGGATGTGGAACCAGAATGGAGTAGTCATATTTCTAAGTTAGAAGGTATATGCAAACAATATGAAAATCCAGAGCATATAAATAATAGTTTTGCAACAGCGCCATCTAAACGCTTGGAAAATTTATTAATTCCTAAATATAGGAAAACAAGGCATGGTCCTTTACTGGCTCAATCAATTACCTTAGATGTTATAGAGTCTAAGTGTCCACATTTCAAAGAATGGATGGATAAGCTACGGAAACTAAAGAGTATATAAATGTTAAGAATTTCTCATCTTTCACATACTTATCTTAATTCGAAAATACCAGCATTACAAAACATTCATCTAGAAATTCCCCAATCCTCCGCCGTTGGTCTTCTTGGCCCTAATGGGGCAGGTAAAACAACCTTAATGTCGCTACTCACGGGATTACAATCTGTCCAACAAGGGCAGATTTTATTTGAGGGGGTACCTTTTGAGAAATTGAGCAAAAGCCAACGTCACCAGATTTCTCTAGTGCCACAGGATTTTGCTTTTTATCCGCTACTGAGTGTATGGGAAAATCTAAAATTTTTCGCCTCACTGTATGGGATCAACGATAGAGCTCATTTACAGCAATTACTCGAAAAAACAGGGCTAACTTCACATAAAAGTAAATTAGCGAAACACCTTTCTGGTGGGTTAAAACGCCGTTTAAATTTTGCGATTGGATTAATTAATCGCCCTAAGGTGATTTTCCTAGATGAAATTACGGTGGGGATCGATCCGCAATCTCGTCAATTTATTTTAAATTCGGTGGCAGAGCTTACTCAGCAAGGGGTTACGGTGATTTATACCTCCCATTACCTACAAGAAATTGAGCTATTATGCGATAAATTGGTGCTACTGAATGAGGGGAAATTGATTTATCAAGGCTCGGTACAGGGCATTTTAGCCGAAGGGCAAAGCCTTGAACGTTTTTATTTGGAATTTTTAGATAAACAGGCGGAAAAACAATGCTAATTGCGTCGATCTTTAAGGAAATTCGCCTATTAAGTCGAGATCTTCACGGTGTTGCGGTACTTTTTATTATGCCAATTTTGTTTATGCTGATTATGTCAGCGGCATTAAGCAATGATAATGAATTGAGCCATAAAGCAGAGATTGTGCTGTTAAGTGAGCCTGAAAATAAGTTAACTCAAGATTTTTTTAAGGCACTACAGACAGAAAATTTAAATATTCAACAGGCAGATATTGCTCAATTAGAGCAGTATCAAGCGGAGTTACAAGCAGGTAAATTTGAGCTATTAATTGTAAATAATAATGGCGAAAAGACCGCTTTAGCTGATGAGCAGGCGTTGCAACTTTGGCTAAATCCAAGTGTGGATAGAGGTTGGTTATTGGGGGTAAAAGGCGTGTTGCAAAAGCACTATACGGAGCAACGAATTGCCTATTATTTAAAAGATAACCATATCAAACTGGAAAATAATAAACGCAAGCAAATCAAAGAGATCGAAACAAAAGTTAATAAAGATTTGGATAAGAAATTTAATCAAATCAATGATTATCTGGCGAAAGATCTATGGCAGGAGATTTATCTTAACCGTCAGGGGAAAGAGGTTGCAAAACCGAATTCAGTGCAACATAGTGTGCCTGCGTGGTTAATTTTTGGAATGTTTTTTATTATGATTCCACTCTCAAATGTAATGGCAATGGAGCGTCAAACCAATACCATTACTCGTTTGAGAATGGCACGAGCTTCGGCACTCAGTTTGATTGTGGCGAAATTAATTCCTTATTTTATTATTAATCAGTTGCAATTTGTCGGTATGGTGGCACTTGGCTATTTTGTGCTACCCAAGCTAGATATGCCTGCTTTTCAGCTAGCAGGGGATTGGCTACCTTATGTGGCTTTATCAAGTAGTGTGAGCTTGGCAGCACTGGGCTACGGCTTATTGGTGAGTGTGATTGCACGCACCACGGAACACGCTGTGGTGCTAGGGGGCGGTGGCATTATTATTATGGCGGCAATTGGTGGAATTATGGTGCCTGTTTATGTAATGCCTGAAATTATGCAGACGGTGGCGCAGTGGTCACCTATGGGTTGGGCTTTAACAGGTTTCCAAAATTTATTGCTTAATCAATATAGCCTTGCACAAATTCAACAGCCGTTATTACAGCTAGTCGGCTTTGGGGTGCTAACTCTTGCAATAGCCTCTTTGGTTTATCAACATCAATTAAAAACACAGGTGAGATTTTGATTATGACGATAGAAACTGATATTACAAATGTAGAACAGGCTCAAGAAAAATCATTTATTAGCGCTTTAGAAGTGTTAACACCAAGTAACCCGAACTTGGCTGATATTGAATTTGAGCTTCAGCCTCGTAGCACTGGTAGGCGAATTTTAACTAATTTTGAAGACGAGAAAGAATAATATGAAATATCAATTCACCCTAGAACCAGCACTTTTAGAATTAGAACTCAAAAAATTAATTGTACAAGAAACAGAAAAAGATGATTTTGAGCCTGAGGAGATTAGTGATGATGAATGGCTGTTTGGTGATCAAAGCCGTATCCAATTGGATTCGCTAGACGCATTACAGATTGTGGTAGCACTGCAGGCGCATTTTGGGGTGCGTTTACAAGGGGATCGAATGGTGCGTAAGCATATGATGTGTGTAAAAGATTTGGCTAAATTTATCCGAGAGAGCCATTCATAATGGCGGTTTATCTAACAGCAAGTGCTTCAACCGTTGCAAAAAACGTGGCAAAACAGACCGCTTTGATTTTAAACGAAGCGGTTTCTCTTCCTTATTTCAAAGCGTTTGAGTCTCAATTACTGAATTTAGCACAGCTTTATCAACTACTTGAACAACATATTGAACAAGCTGTTCAGCAAGCAGGTTGGGGTATGGCAGATATTTGTCAGATCCCGATTTTTATTGGTTCAACGGGCTATGTGCTTACCGATTGCGAATATCGTGTTCAGCATAACCAACCTCTTCCCACAGAATATACCATTGCCAATATTGGTGACTACCTGCGTGAACGTTATCATACGCAGGTTTTTAGCTTTGCGACGTCCTGTACCTCTTCTGCTCAAGGGCTAAATTACGCTTATAAAATGCTCAATAATGGCTTATGTGATAAAGCCTTAGTGATTGGCTTTGAACTCTTTAACCGTTTGACCTTTGAACATTTCCATTCAATGCACCTACTCGCTCAAAGCGAAAGCTATCAGCCTTTTATTGAACCTAGTGGTATTGTATTAGGTGAAGGTATTGCTTGTTTAGCGTTAAGCTCACAAGCCAATAATGGCTTTGAGTGTGAGATTCTAGGGGTAACGAGCCTCACCGATAACGATAATCTCACTAATAACAGCGAAAATGCACTGCGTAATTTACTCACTCAAATTGTGGCAAATGCAGGGATTTCGGCAGAGCAAATCTGTGGAATTAAACCTCATGCGGTAGGGGGCAATTTTGATCAAACTGAAATGCAGTTGTTAAGCGAATTATTTCCAAATAGCTTATGGATTTTAGTAAAGAACCATTTTGGGCATACCCTTGGGGCAAGTGGAGCGGTGGAAACCGCCTTTTTAATGGATTGTTTAAAAGCTCAAAAAGCACCGAATTTGCAGAAAAATGCCGACAATTTACCGCTTGTTGCAGATAAATGCTTAGAAAATGGTTATTACCTAAATTATTTCTTAGGCTTTGGTGGGAGTAATGTGGGTTGGGTAATGAAATGGACAAAACGCTAATGAAAACCTTATATATTCACTCTACAAATCAATTTATCACTGCACCTTTATTAGATAAAGAGCTACGCACTTTATTAAAAGAGCAAGGTATTGACGCACGCCGTTTAAGTCGATTTACTCAACTTGCCTTGTTAGGGGCTTATCCTTTAAAAGCACAACTTAGCGAAAATAGCCCGATTTATTTAGCGTCAAGTTTTAGCTCACCGAGTAAGTTTAATAAAATCTTCCATTCTGTTATAGAGCAGAATTTGCCGAGTCCTTTAGACTTTATGGCAAATCTCAATAACTCTGCAACGTTCCAGCTGGCACAGAGTTTACAGACTCAAGGTGCAACGCTGTTTTTGGCAATTAATGAGCAAAATTATTCTCAGCCCCTGCAATTAGCTTGGTTAGATTTAGCCGAAAATTCTGAACAAACGGCATTAGTCGGTTGGGTATTTGAGCATAGTGCAGAAAATCAACAAGAAGGCAGTGTGTGGTTTGTGGTGAGTCGCAATCCACAAAATGCACTTGGAAAAATCGATCTTGATCACAAATTCGCAACAATTCCGCCAGAACAGCTACTGCCAGAGCTACATAATCTTATTGAGATAGTGTAAACTAACGCCTACTTACATAATTTTACGGAGAAAATCGATGAAAAAATTAGCATTTTTATTAGCGAGCTCAGTTGTATTAACAGCATGTTCAGCAGGTATTTCAACGAGTGAACCTGTAGAAAAGCGTGCGGATTTAACCAAAATTTGTATCCAAGAGCGTCCGACACATCTTAATGTCACCTCTCAAGATATTGTTCAATTTATTCAAGAGAGCCTAGCGAAGAAAAATATTAAGTCTGAAACCTTTAAAGGCTCGTTACCAGAGCATTGCAATAACTATCTCAAATACGCATTTGGCGGTAAGCGAGATCTTATTGTAAGAGGTAAAATGGAATTAATTGAAGTAAAAGATCAGAAGCGTACAGGGATCGGTGTTGTTGGCTACAAATACCGTGGTGATGAAAAAGAGAGCGCCCAACAAGTTGGCTTAAAAGGTCAAATTGATAAAATGGTTAGCGAACTTTTCCAAAATTATTAATTATGAATACAATTTGTAACTTCTCTTTCAATATCCATAGTTGGAATATTGTCGCAAATAAGCCATTAACTGTGGAAGATTGGCAGAAAGGCGAACAACATTGGTATCAATATGTGGCGCAACAAGAAACAGTTGCGCCTAAGCTAGCATTCCTACCGGCAATGAAACGTCGCCGTTTGAGTGATTCTGCTCGTCTATTTTTTGAGTCTGCTTGGGAATTAACGGCGGATAATAGCAATATCCCTGTGGTTTATGCTTCACTGAATAGTGAAATTAACCGCAGTTTTGCATTGTGGCAAACCCTCTTGCAAGAGGGTGATGTTTCCCCGACTTCTTTTAGCTTATCGGTACATAATGCGCTAGTAGGACAATGGTCTGAAATGCGTCAAGTAAAGCAAGAAACCACCGCAATTACGGCGCAAAAAGATAATTTTGAAATCGCACTGTTAGAGGCATTTTTGTTACTGAATGACGGTAATGAAAAGGTATTGGTGGTTATTGCCGAAGATCCTCTTACCGAAAGCTACAATGCTCAACCAATTACACGTCAGCCATTTGCTTATGCATTGGCAATGGTGATTGAAAAAGGCGAACAATATACACTTAGCTTACAACAAGCGGTGAGTTCTGAGCAAAAGAGTGCAAATCAGTGTGATAACGGGCTGATTTGGGTTAAAAACCAATATGATGAACAATCTGAGTGGCAGACCCAAAGTAGCACTGGGGGACGTTGGTTATGGCGCAAAAATTAGATTGGGTTCGCCGTTTTTTAGCTACGCTGTTTGGCTTTATAATCTTCGGCATTGTTGGCGTATTATTTGTGCCAATGCTCTATCCTTATGCGAAAAATTACCCGAATAATGATCTCGCTACACAACTTAAAGGGCGCAAAATTGTAAGCCGTACTTGGGCTTTCTTTGTACGCTATTTAATTTGGGCTGGGATTTTGGAAGTTAAATATAACGGCTTTGAACGCTTAGGGCGTGAAGGGCAATTAGTATTAGCGAATCACCCCTCTCTGCTTGATGTGGTGCTAATCTTTAGCAAAGAACACCGTTTTAATTGTGTCGTAAAACGTGATTTAATGAAAAATCCGTCAATGATAAGCCCAATCAAAGCCTGCGGTTTTTTACCTAATACCGAAAGCGAAGAGCTATTAGAACAGTGCGATCAAGTGCTTAAAAACCAAGCATTACTTCTCTTCCCAGAAGGAACTCGTACAGGTTGGGACGGGGTAGTAAAACTTCACCGTGGTGCGGTGTCGATTGGCTTACGTAGTGCCAAAGTGATTACACCAATCGTCATAAAAATGTCGCCATTGAATTTCAAAAAAGGGCAACCTTGGTATAAAATTCCAAGTGGCAAAATTACTTATGAATTTACCGTTGGCGAGGATATTGATCCGCAACAATGGCTTGCTGAAAAGCCGTTACCGATCGCTTCTCGTCGTTTAAATACTTACTTAGAAGATTATTTCAATACTTACTCGAAGGATTAAATATGGAACTTGAACTACAACTTAAACAGTTAATTATTGATAGCCTAGCATTAGAAGATATTAGTGTAGAAGACATTGAAACAGATGCCCCATTATTTGGTGATGAGGGTTTAGGTTTAGACTCAGTAGATGCTTTAGAACTTGGTTTAGCTGTGCAAAAAACCTTTGGTTTACAGTTAGATAGCGAACAAGAACACTTACGTGAACATTTTGAAAGTGTTGCAACACTTGCGTCATTTATTCGTTCAAAGAAAGCGTAATTTGAGGTAGAAAATGACTGAACAAGAAATCCAAAAAGTACTAACTGATGCCCTTGTTTCACTATTTGAAGTAGATGAAAGCAAGATTACACTTGAAACAAATTTATACGAAGATTTAGAAATTGATAGCATTGATGCGATTGATTTAATTGACTATATCAAACGCCAAACAGGTTACAAATTACAAGCGGAAGATTTCCGTAATGTACGTACTGTAAATGATGTTATTGAAGCAGTGAAGAAAATCAGCGCAAATACTGAAAACGCATAATGAATACGCCTATTGCTTATCAACCTAATGATGTTGTTGCTCACTCGCCTTGTTGGTTATTCAACAACTTTGAGCAACGTGCATTACAGATCGCAGAATACTTTAAACAGCATAATACTCAAGCTATCGCTGTATGGCTTGAGGACGGTGCTTCCCTTGCTTGTACTTTACTAGCAAGTTGGCAGGCAAATGTAAAGGTGCTGTTCCCACCAAATCTCACCCCTGAAAGTTTAGAGTGGGTTGAGCAGTTTGCTGATTTTTGGATTACCGACAATGAGGTACCAGAACAGAATGCAAAGCAGTTTGGAGAGCTTGGGATTGATCTTGCTGTTTCAGCCCAAGATCGCAAAATGTTTGATCGCCATAACCAAACGGAGCTTTGGCTAAAAACTTCGGGCAGTACTGGTGAGGCTAAAACGATCATCAAAACGGCCGAAGAGATGTGGTTGAGTGCGGAAGTTCTCGCTGATCAACTACCTTTCCCTGCGACGAATAAAATTACTGCGGTGAGCAGTGTGAGTATTCAACATATTTACGGACTCACCGTACATATTATGATGTCTTTAGTGAATGGTTGGGCAATTGGGCGTAAACAACAATTCTTCCCTGAATGTATTATGGCGGAGAGTAATCAATCTGAGCAGACGGTGTTAGTCAGTAGCCCAGCAATGCTCACTCGTATGGATTGGCAAAATCCACAACTACCAAAAGTGGTGGGGATTATCTCGTCTGGTGGTGCATTAGCGGAAGAGGCTTCTAATCAAATCCGTCAGCAGTTGCAACAGCCTGTGGTGGAAATCTACGGTAGTACGGAAACGGGCCCTATTGCTATTCGTCAGGATACGGGGCTATGGCAAACACTACCTTATAGTGAAGTCGGCACTGATGAAAATGGTGCTTTATGGTTAGAGGCGAAATGGGCGAAGGATCGTCAGCAAACTGCCGACGCTGTTGAGATCTTCTCAAATGGTTTTAACCTACTTGGGCGCATTGACCGTATTGTGAAAATTGGTGATAAGCGTACTTCATTAGTGGGGGTAGAACAGGCGTTAAGCCAGCACCCTTGGGTTGAGGATTGCTATATTGCACAACACCCAACGCAACAGCGTTTAGCAACTTGGATCGGTTTAAATAGCGAAGGGATTAACGCCTTTAGAGATCAAGGGCGTAAGTTTGTGATTGATGAGTTAAAACAGTATCTTGCACAGACTCAAGAAAAAACCGCTATTCCACGTTTCTGGCGTTTTACCGATAAGTTACCACGCAACAGCCAATCAAAAATTAGCCGTATTGAATTTGAAAAGATTTGTACCGAAGAGTTAGTTGATCCACTTTGGCTTGAGCAAAATTCACAAGAGAATGTGCATACTCTTAAAGGGAAAGTACCGCTTGATCTAACTTTCTTCAAAGGGCATTTTGCTAATTTCCCTTTGGTTCCTGGGGTGATTGAAATGCAATGGGTCACAGATAAGATCAATGAATTATTTGGGGAAGAAAAGACGATTTTGCGTGTAGATAACCTCAAATTCCAAAAATTCTTACGTCCAAATGATGAAATGGAATTAACGCTAACGTGGGAAGAGAGTAAAAACCGTATGAAGTTCCAACTTAAAACGAACGATGAAATGTGCGGTAGTGGTTTAGTGGTCTTTGCCTAAGAGCGAAAGTGGATGAATCGCCTAGGCTTAATCACTAATTTACTGCTTACTCTCGTGAGTATTGCTTACCCTTTAGTATGGCTTTTTTCATCACAAACAGGGCAAGAAGCCTCGGTTATTCTGGGCATTTTGCCCTATTTGCTTGCGTTACTTTGGGCAATTAAAGCAAGGCTACAAGCGGTAGGTTGGCAACGTTATTTTGCAATGTTTATGACATTGCTACTGGCGATTGTTGCTCTAAGTCGTTCCGTTGGCACAATGTATTGGTATCCGGTGATCATTAATGGGCTAATGCTTGCTACCTTTGGTGGAAGCCTGTTTAGCTCACAATCAATCGTTGAACGTCTCGCCCGTTTGCAAGATCCTGATCTTCCCCCAAAAGGCGTGCGCTATACCCGTACCGTTACGCAAATTTGGTGTGGCTTTTTTCTGTTTAATATCATTGTTGCCACTACACTCATTTTTACTCAGCAATATCACTACTGGGCAATCTTCACTGGCGTTATTTATTATATTTTAATGGGAATTTTAATGGCTGGAGAATGGTGTGTAAGGCAGGTGGTGATGAAGAAATAGGCGCACAAATATGTGCGCCAGTGGAACGATTTATTTAGATTTTTTTGCTTTAGATGCTTTCAACGTTTTATCTAATTCAGCAATGAATTGATTAACGTTTTCTGCTGAATTTACAATGCGAGAACGCATATGGCGCTCGGCACCAAAAATACTCCATTTATCGCTACCTTTTACTGTTTCAATCTCCTTATCAAGGATTGTTTTTCCATTTGGATCTGTGACAGTATAGTGGATAATCATAACACCTCTAAATCTTCCTAGAGACATTCCCGCTTGTTGACTCGCTTTCTCAATATATGCTTTTATTTTATATTGTTCAGGTTTCTTACTTGCAAAAATATTTGCTTGTGATAAGCCTACTTCTAGCGTTTTATGCACAAGTTGCTTAATTCCACCGCCTGTTAATTGTTTTTCAATTTTAGGATTAATATCAGTTTCTAGCTGATAGCCTTGTTCAACAATAGATGATGTATTTTGTGTTTGAGTTAATAACTTTGGATCAGGCGATAATGTCATACAAGCCGTTAATCCTAATGAAAAGAGTAAAACCAGTAGTTTTTTCATAGCAAAAAATCCTTATATATGTAAAAATGAAAAGCGATTTGTCAGTTTATATTGACGAAAGAGAATGATATAGAATTGATATTTTTTGTCTAATCCAAACAGAGTAGGGTTCTCCCTTATCCGTAAAAAAATAACACCATTGGTATAGTAGGTAGCTTATGAGTACACACGAAACAATTCGAATGATGAGAGAAATGAATAAATGGTCTCAAGAAGATATGGCAGATAAATTAAATATGTCGCCTAGTGGCTATGCCAAAATCGAGCGTGGTGAAACGAAATTATATTTAGACAAATTACAGCAGATTGCGCAAATTTTTAATATCAATGTTTCAGATTTATTAAATTCTAATGAAAAGAATTTCTGCTTTATTATTGGTGAAAATAGCATTGGTGAAAATAGCCATTTAAATTCAACTTATTATAATACAGATAAAGAGCTTCTTGCGGAAAATGAGAAATTAAAATTATCTCTTGAATATAAAGACCAAATTATCGAGCAGAAAGATAATGAAATTAATTCATTAAAAGAGATTATTAGTTTGTTAAAACAACAACTGAATAACTAATGCTGGAGGCAGTATGGTTCCTTCTAAATTAATACAGCAACGTTATCCCGAAATGATGGCGATTATTCATCAATTTCCTATTCATAATCCTAGAATATTTGGTTCAATCGCGAAAAAAATGGATACTGAACAAAGTGATCTTGATTTATTAGTTGAGCCACTTCCTCATACAACTATGCTTGATCTATGTGGTTTACAAATAGAGTTAGAAGATCTGTTGGGTATCAGAGTTGATGTTTTAACCCCTAGAAGTTTACCTGAAAAATTTAGGGAGCAGGTTTTACAAGAGGCTATCCCATTATGACTTATTTTCAAAGGACAAAAGATTATATTGAAAAATTGCAACAACTTTGCGTAGATATTCAAACTTTTGTTGAGGGAATTGAACTCGAAGAGTTTTTGGATGACCGTCGTACACAAAATGCTGTGGCAATGAGTTTGATTGCTATAGGTGAGATCGTAACAGTAATTAACCATAAAGATCCGGAGTTTATTGCTAATAATAGTCAAATTCCCTGGCGATATATGAAAGGTATGAGAAATGTAATTGCTCATGGCTATTTTGAGCTTGATTTTGTTGTAGTATGGGAAACTGCTATTAGCTCTATTCCTGAATTACAACAGCAGTTAAATCAAATAGATCTAGATACCATAAATAAATAGCCTAAATTTTTGAACAATTCCACAATGAACCTAAATCTATCTCAATCAACAACACAGCGAATTAGTCAAATCACCCAACAACTTGAGCAAGATAATATTCAAGCGGTGGGATTATGGTTAGAAAATGCTGAACAGTTTGCTTGTGCGTTGTTAGCTTGCCTAAATGCCAAAGTAAAAGTATTACTTCCCCCTAATTTGCTTGCTGAAAATCAGCAATGGGTGGCGGAAAATGCCGATCTTTTTCTTACCTCTCAAAATTTTGCAGAATATGGGATTTTGCAAAAAAGTCAGCAAAATCCACCGCTTGTTGATAAAAACAATCCCACAGAAATTTGGTTAAAAACCTCGGGCAGTAGCGGTAATGCCAAAATTATCGTCAAAACCGCCAAGCAAATGTGGCAAGAGGCTAAAGCTCTAGCGCAGATTATTCCTTTCAAACAAAATGCGATTCAACTACTTGGTAGTGTCAGTGTTCAGCATTTATATGGCTTAACCTTTCGTATTTTCCTTGGGCTTGAAATGGGCTGGAAAATGGGGCAAGAACAGTTGCAATATCCTGAGTTTTTAATTGCAGAAAGTAAAATTGAGCAACCGAGCTTATGGGTAAGTAGCCCTGCTTTACTCACCAATCTTAACTTGGATAACCCTGAACTAACTCAGTGTCATTTAGCAGGGATTATCTCTTCTGGTGGTGCTTTACCTGAAGAGGTTGGCAATGCTATTCGTGCTAAATTAAACGTGCCTGTATTGGAAATTTATGGCAGTAGTGAAACAGGGGTAATTGCTTACCGAACTGATAGTAATTTGTGGCAAGCTATGCCAACTAGCCAAATGGGTACTGATGAGAATGGGGCTTTATGGGTAGAAAATTCTTGGATTGCACAACGAGAGCAGACCGCTGACGCTGTTGAGATTTCTGAACAGGGATTTAAATTATTAGGGCGTATCGATCGCATAGTTAAGCTAGGTGATAAGCGAGTTTCTTTAGTTAAAATTGAACAAGATTTACTTAAACATGGTTATGTTGCCGATTGCTATATAGCACTACACCCAAAACAAAAACGTGCGGTAGCTTGGATTGCTTTATCTGCACAAGGTATTGAATGCTTTAAGCAACAGGGACGAAAAGCGGTGATTGAGCAGTTAAAATTGTTTTTAACGGACACCCAAGAGAAATTCGCCTTACCACGTTTTTGGCGTTTCTGTGACAAATTACCACGTAATAGCCAATCAAAAATTAGCCGAGCTGATTTTGAGGCAGTCTGTTTAAATCCTGCTGAGGAGAACTTTTAATGACAACCGAATTTAACCCTGTAGCCATTATTCCTCATTATAATCATTCAGATACTTTGCCAAGTGTGGTTGAGCAGCTATTGGCGATGGGACTGCCTGTAATTGTGGTGGATGATGGTTCTAATTTGCAAAATGTAGAGAAAATCCAACCCCTTGCAGAAAGAGAGAACGTGCAGGTTCTATTTCAGCCTTACAACGGTGGAAAAGGGGTGGCAATGAAAGTGGGTCTGCAATTTGCCAGTTTTCAAGGCTTTAGTCATGCTTTGCAAATTGACGCTGACGGACAACATCGCCTATCTGATGCGCTAATTATGTTAGAAAAAGCACAGCAAAATCCCAACGCATTAATTTGTGGCGCACCAGTTTATGGTGAAGATGCGCCGAAAGCTCGCCTTTACGGGCGTAAAATCACGGATTTTTGGAATATGATTAATACCCATTCCAAAGATCTTAAAGACGGTATGTGTGGTTTTCGTATTTATCCTTTGGTGGAGGTGAGTCCAATTTTACAGCAAGAATATACTGGTAACCGGATGGATTTTGATATTGAAATTTTAGTGAAATGCCATTGGCAAAAAATCCCAATGATTTGGGTTGATACTCCTGTCAAATATGAACAAGGGGGGATTTCACATTTTCGTGGTTTAGCGGATAACTGGTTGATTAGTAAAATGCATGCACGTTTATTCTTTGGAATGTTAATCCGTAGCATAACAGGGAAATCGGTATGAGCGAGCAAAATAAAGCGCAACACTGGGCAAAACAAAATGAGCGTGGTAGTGCTTTCTTTTTGAATATTACCCGCTTAATTGTGCAGTATCTGCCCCTTTGGGCGATACGTTTTGCGACATTTTGGGTGGTATTTTACTTTTTTATCACCTCAAAAAAGATGCGCAAAAATATTGGTACTTATCAACAACGTTTAAAAAACACAACGGGCATTGAGCTACCTAAATTTGCGCTGTTTCGTCAATTTCTTGCCTTTGGTGAGGCGATTACTGATCGCTTTGCAGTGTGGCAACGTAAAATTCGTTATAAGGATTTAATGGTTGATGATGCGGATAATCTTTATCAAGATATGGATAACCCGAATGGACGTGGACAAATTTTAGTTTGTTCTCATTTTGGTAATATTGAAATTTGTCGCGCATTGGTTGGGAGTGGTCATCACCCTCATTTTCATTTAAATGTGCTGGTTCATAACAAGCACGCTGAAGCCTTTAATCGTGCATTAGTTGAAGCTGGTGCAGATGAACTACCGCTTATTCAGGTGGAAGATTTAGATGCGCAAAAAATGCTAGAACTAAGTGAGCGCATTGAACGTGGTGAATGGATTGCGATTGCAGCCGATCGCATTCCTGTTCGTGGAGATAAAACTGAACTAGCGACATTTCTAGGTAAACCGGCTGAATTTCCCCAAGGGACTTGGCTACTAGCTAGTTTACTTAAAGCTCCACTGAATACGGTTTTTTGTATAAAAGAAAATGGAAAATACCGCTTGCAGCTACGCCGTTTTTCAGAAGGCATTTCAGGACGAGGTGCTGTGCGTACTCAAAATATTCAACAAGCAATGCAAAAATATGCCAATTTACTTGAAAAAGAGTGTGCAAAAAATCCATTATTGTGGTTTAATTTTTACGATTTTTGGAATGACCAAAAACACTAATTTATTCATTTATCAGGAGAAAGCAATGAAACTAGCAAAAACACTTTTAATTACCCTTGCAGCAGTTACTGTAGCAGCTTGTGCACCACGTAATGAAGCGCAATACTATTCTATTCAAGAAGCATTAAATTCGCCTGAAGCAAAAGAAGTTCTTGATCCTAAAATTAAATTCTACTTTGGCAAACCAGCCCCTGGTAAAGTAGTTAAAGCAGGCGCAACGACTAACCAAAAAACCAATGCACTAAACAAAAGTGATGAAAAAGCGTGTCAATGGGTATTCCTATCAGCATTAAAACGCTTCCAAGATGCAGCACACCGTGCAGGAGCAACTAAAGTGGGTAACTTAGTGTCTTACTACAAGAAAAATGAGTACTCAAGTACCACTAAATATGAATGCCATGCGGGTAGAAGTATCGCTGGTGTAGCATTAAAAGGTGATATTGTTAAATAATTAACCTATGTTTAACTCTAACAAGCGGTAAGAATTTACCGCTTTTTTATATATTGAATTATGCGATTAAAAAAACATATCTATGCGAGCCATAGCTCGGAATACGAAATCCCATTTTTTGATGTGGATCCGATGAATATTATGTGGCATGGCAACTATGTCAAATATCTTGAGATGGCACGCTGTGCTTTTCTGGAAGAAATTAACTACCACTACGATATGATGCGTGAAAAGGGGTATGGTTGGCCGATTGTTCAACTTAATCTTAAGTATGTAAAACCGGCACTATTCCGCCAAAAAATTCGTGTGAATTTAGCCGTAGTAGAATATGAAAGTTGCTTGCGCATTGATTACACCATTGTTGATTGTGAAACCAATAAAAAATTAACCACAGGTAGCACAACGCAAGTAGCGGTAGAGATTAAAACAGGTGAAATGCAGCTACAAACCCCACAATCTTGGCGTGATGCCCTAGAGAGTTACCACGCATTTAATAAAGGAAACTAGATGAAAAAATTACTGTTGTTACTCGGACTCTTTTCGCCTTTAGCTTTTGGTTTTTCACAACAAGAATTAGTCAATCAGCTACAAAAGCCAGAGAGCTTACAGGGGCAATTTACTCAACAACGTTTTTTAAAGTCATTGACTAAGCCGATTGTCGCTACAGGCGAATTTGCTCTTGCGAAAAATCAAGGCTTACTGTGGCAAATGCAAAAGCCTTTTGCTAATAATCTGCGAGTTAAAAAAGAAGGCATTAGCCAGTGGAATGGCTCGCAATGGGTATCTAATGACAAATTAGGACAGTCTCAGCAAATTTCACTGTTTTTAGGCTTATTGTCTGGGGATGTTTCGGCATTATCGAGCCAATTTAATTTAAATCTTACAGGTAGCGCAAAGGACTGGAAACTTACCCTTACCCCAAGTAGTTTGTTGATGAAACAGATTTTTAATTCAATTCATATTCAAGGGGCTGATGTGGTGAAATCTATTGAGTTAAATGAAACCCAAGGGGATCGCACCTTAATTGAATTGCAAAATACCCAAATAAACCAACCGCTTGCGACTTTTGTGCAAGAAGCATTGAGATAAGAAATATAAGGAATTTAAATGCCACTAAATCTCACTCTTTGTCGTTATATTTATGGCATATTTTTAATCGCTATTGCTGTGCTATTCGGTGTTCAGTTAGCTGGTGGTAAATGGTTACAAACGGATTTGCAAGCACTTCTGCCTAAAGATCAACATTGGGCAGAAGTGCAGAAACAAGCCGATCATCTGCAAGAGCAACAACTCAACAAACAAGTTATTGCGCTTGTAGGACATTCAGATCCACAGCAGGCCTTTATTTCTGCGGAAAAAGTTGCGCAAAATTGGCAACAAAGCACCCTATTTCAACAAATTGACTTCCAAACTCAGCCTAGCTTGGAACAGCTTAGGACTGAGATCTCATTATTAAAATTTGCATTATTACCCAACCACATTAAGCAACAGTTGCTTAACCAACCAAAAGACTATTTCCAACACTATGCGGAACAAATCGCTAATCCTTTCGGGCAGACTAATTTACTCTCCCTTGAACAAGATTGGCTAGGTTTTGGGCGTTTTGTATTGGCGCAATCACAAAATCTGAGCGCATTACAATGGAATAGCGAAAACGGTACCATTTATCGGGAAGTGGACGGTATAACGTGGATTTTGGTGCGTGGTGAGCTTTCACAAGCAAATATTATTAACCCACAGCAAGATCTTCTGCAGTTAGTTGAGCAAAGCCAATTGATTGCACAGCAACAAGGCGGTGAGCTACTGATTACAGGCACATCACTGTTTGCCTCTCTTGCCAAGCAACAAGCAGAAAGTGAAAGTACTTTGATGTCAGTGCTAGGGATTAGCCTAACGTTGCTACTGCTAGTCGGGGCTTTCCGTTCAATTCGAGTATTATGGCTATTTTTACCCATTGGCATTGGTATGCTCTGTGGCGTGGTGGCAACCATTGCGCTATTTGGACATATCCATATTCTTACCCTTGTAATTGGGACTAGTTTGATTGGTGTGCTGATCGACTTCCCACTGCATTGGCTTGCCTCATCACTCTTTGCAACAAATTGGCAACCAACACAAGCAATGGCAAAACTGCGCTTTACCTTTTTAGTCAGTCTACTAGTGACTCTCTTAGGCTATGGCTTATTAGGTTTTACTGCTTTACCTGTATTACAACAAACGGCGCTATTCTCAGCGGTTGCATTGGTTGGGGCGATTTGTGCCACAATGCTCTATTTGCCACATTGCTTTGCCAATTTCCAACCTCGCAAGCGGTCATTTTTTGCGATTAATTTACCGAGTATTAACCCTCTCTGGCAAAAAGTCGGAGCGACTATGTTACTCATTTTTGTGGCTTGTGGACTTTATCAAAGTAAGTGGCAAGATGATATTCGTCAATGGGTCTCTATGCCAACAATGTTACTTCAACAGGCTCAAAAAATCGGAGAAATTACGGGAATTAATCTTGGTAATCAGTATTTTCTTGTTATTGCTCAAAATAATGAGGAATTACTCAACAAAGAACAACGATTAATTGATAAACTACAACTTTTGCAAAATGACGGTAAAATTGAACAATATCAAGGACTAAGCCAATGGATTGTTTCAATTGAGCAACAACAGCAATTTGCTAATCAGTTGATTAACAAAATTCAAGCTGAAGACTATGCGATATTGCAAGAAATTGGCGTGCCAGAAACGGAAATTAAACAGGCAATTCAAGCTTTATCAAACAAACAGTTTGTTGGATTAGAACAAGCGTTAAATACCCAATTAGGACAAGGTTGGCAAAATCTCTATTTCAATAATGTTGAGCAAAACTATGTTGCTAGCCTAGTTAAAGTATCAGGGATTAAAGATAGCCAACATCTCATTGCTCTCGCTAATCATCAAGATATTTATTGGCAAGATAAACGTGCGGATTTAAATCAACAATTTCAACAAACTCGTGATCAAGCTGCTTGGTTGAAGCTCATTTCATTTGCTTTAGCAAGTTTATTGCTATGGCGTTTATTTGGTTTTAAAGCGGGAGTGAAATTGTTAGCTATTCCTCTCTCGGCGATTGTAATTACTATTGCGATTTTCGGTTGGCTAGGGATTTCAATTAACCTATTTGCAATGTTTGGTTTATTGTTGGTTTCGGCGATAGGGATTGATTACACAGCCTATATGCAAACTGCCAAAGAACCTTTAAATGCTAAACGAGTCGCTGTTTCACTAGCGGCTCTTACTACCTTAATCTCATTTATGTTATTAAGTTTAAGCTCAACCCCTGCGGTAGCCTCATTTGGATTAAGTGTGAGTATTGGGGTGCTATTCAGTGTATTAATTACCTTTAAATTTTTACGTTAAACTTTAGGAGAAATTATGAACCATTTTGATGTTGTTATTATCGGTGCAGGCCCGTCTGGTTCTGTATCAGCGTCATTACTAAAAAAACAAGGCTTTAATGTTTGCGTATTAGAAAAACAGCACTTCCCTCGCTTTGTAATCGGTGAAAGTTTACTGCCTTATTGTATGGATATTTTAGAGGAAGCAGAGTTAGTAGAAGCAGTTCATGCTGAACCAAGTTTCCAATTCAAAAATGGTGCAGCTTTCACTTGGGGCAACCGTAATACCTATTTTGATTTCACAGATAAATTTACTGCGGGCCCTGGTACAACATACCAAGTTCGCCGCGGTATTTTCGATAAAATCTTAATTGATGAAACCGCCAAAAAAGGCGTTGAAGTGCGCTTTGGCCACGAAGTTTTAGCTTTAGATAATTCAGGCGAACAAGCGGTATTAAATGTACGTACTGAGCAAGGTGAAGAGTATCAATTAAGCGCAAAATTTGTATTAGATGCAAGTGGCTACGGTCGTGTTTTACCGCGCTTAATGGATTTAGAAACCCCGTCACATCTACCTGCACGTATCGCTCACTTTACTCATATTGATGACAACATTAGTGATCCGACATTTGACCGTAATAAAATCTTAATCTCAACTCACCCAGAACATCGTGATGTATGGCTTTGGTTAATTCCATTTGCAGATAACCGCTGTTCTATTGGTGTAGTTGGCTTACCAGAAACTTTGGCTGGTGATAGTGAACAAGTACTGAAAAAATTTGCCTTAGGCGTACCTCGCTTAAAACAGATCCTTGCGAATGCAAGTTGGGAAAACGAATTCCCATACCGTAATATTCAAGGCTACTCAGCAAATGTAAAAGCACTACACGGCAAACATTTTGCTCTATTAGGTAATGCTGCAGAGTTTTTAGACCCTGTATTCTCATCAGGGGTAACTATCGCGCTACATTCGGCACGTCTTGCAACACGCTTATTAACTCGTCAATTAAATGGTGAAGCAGTTGATTGGCAGGAAGATTTTGCAAAACCATTAATGGTAGGCGTTAATGCATTCCGTACTTATGTAAATGGTTGGTATGATAACTCATTCCAAGATGTGATCTATGCTCGTAATCCACAACCTGAAATTCGTCAAATGTTATCATCAATCCTTGCAGGCTATGCGTGGGATGAGAAAAATCCATTTGTGGCAAAATCAGATGCTCGCTTAAAAGCATTAGCAGAATTATGCGGTGTTGCAACTCAGGATTAATTAAATACAAAAGCTCAACTGGCGCGAGTGTCTTACTCGTGCCAATAATAGTTCTAGCTTTTTAATATAAAAAGCGGTTAGATCATTTGGCAAATTTGCAAATTTCTGCCAAAATCTTACCGCTTGTTTTTATTTACGGTTTTGTTTATCCGTACCTTTTAAAAATTACTCTGCTGGCGCGAGCGTCTCGCTCGTGCCTATATAACATTGAGCACGAGCGAGACGCTCGCGCTAGCCTTTTAATATAAAAGAAGAGAATAACTATGACCAAACCTATCGTATTTAGTGGTGTTCAGCCCTCAGGTGAACTAAGTTTAGGTAACTACTTAGGCGCACTACGCAATTGGACCAAAATGCAGGACGACTACGACTGCTTATTCTGCATCGTGGATTTACACGCAATCACTGTTCGTCAAGATCCTGAAGCATTACGTAAAGCGACTTTAGATACATTAGCTATCTATTTAGCTTGTGGTATTGATCCTGAGAAAAGCACTATCTTTATTCAATCTCACGTGCCAGAACATACCCAACTTTCGTGGATTTTAAACTGCTACACCTATTTTGGTGAAATGGGCCGTATGACCCAGTTTAAAGATAAATCAGCACGCCACGAAGATAACGTAAACGTAGGTCTATTTACTTACCCTGTGTTAATGGCGGCGGATATCTTACTTTACCAAGCAAACCAAGTGCCAGTAGGTGATGACCAAAAACAACACTTAGAAATCACCCGTGATATTGCTAACCGTTTCAATGCGTTATATGGCAAAAAAGATGCGGAAGGTAATGTAGTTGAGCCCGTATTCCAAGTGCCAGAAGTGTTTATTGCCAAAGCAGGCGCACGTGTTATGTCGCTATTAGAGCCTACGAAAAAGATGTCAAAATCAGACGATAACCGCAACAATGTTATCGGCTTATTAGAAGATCCGAAAGCAGTGGCGAAAAAAATCAAACGTGCAATGACAGACGGCGATGAGCCACCTGTCGTGCGTTATGATGTGCAAAACAAAGCGGGTGTATCAAACTTATTAGATATTCTTTCGGCGGTAACAGGCAAATCAATTCCTGAGTTAGAAGCAGACTTTGAAGGCAAAATGTATGGTCACTTAAAAACCGAAGTGGCAGAGCGTGTATCTGAGTTATTAACCGGCTTACAAGAGCGTTATAACCATTTCCGTCAAGATGAAGCATTATTAGAGAAAATCTACCGTGAAGGTGCTGAAAAAGCCCGCGCACGTGCGAAAGCGACTTTAGCAGAAGTGTATAAAGTTGTAGGTTTTGTGCAGTAATCAATAAACAAAAATCCCACGGTTTTATATACCGTGGGATTTTTTGTTATTCACCCTCTTCCAAAATAATCCAACCGCTATCTAACCAATCGCACAGACTGTCTAATAGCAATTCTAACTCATCTTGGTTTTCAACTTTAGAGGCGAGCTTATTCCACGAAATCGCATCACCATTCGCAATGCGAATTAATAGATTTGCTTCCGCTTCATTTAACTCATCAATCCATTCGCCATTGACATACACTTTCAATGGATTTTCGGTGTAGAGAATTTTCACATTCGCGTCTTGTTGTACCCATCCCCCTTCTTCAAGCACTTCTTGCACTTCATCAGGGTAGAATTCATTGTCTTCCGTTAGCTGTTCATAACGACGCGAGCTCACAGCGGTCGCAACGGTATGGGTAAACAACGCATCAAACTGATCTGAATTTTGTAATAAATCGATCAATTGTGCTTTTAAATTTGCCACCATTTTTGGATCTAACAACGCATTAGGTTGCATAGATGGCGATAAACGGAACGGAATCGCAAACTGCGACGTTGGTAAATTTTCGCCTTGATGCTCAATGGTTTTGCACAGATTTTCAATTAAATCTATCGCATTTGGGAAACGTAAGCCAAATGAGAAGGTTAAGCAATCATCCTGCGCCACACCATAATGTGATAAACGTGAAGGCACATATAGCACATCCCCAGGGGCTAACACTTCATCAAGCACTAATTCACCCATATCATCAAAGATACGAATCGGCTGATTAGGCTTAAATTCGGTACTCGGATCACACCATTTACCTAACTGCCAACGGCGGTGGCCATAGCCTTGCACAAGGAATACATCATATTCATCATAATGGCGACCTACAGAACCACCTGCTGGCGCATAAGAAACCATAATATCATCACGCTGCCACTGCGGAATATAGCTAAAGGCTTGCCACAATGCGCCTAATTCTTCTGACCATTGCTCAAGATTTTGCACAAGCACCGACCACTGTTCTGGCAGATTTTCAAAATCTTCCGCACTCAATGGACTACGTTTAAGTTCCCACTTTTCGCCTTCTTCCGTTTGGTGAGTAGCAAGCAAACGAGCAGTAACATCTTCTTCCTGAGCTAGCTCAATAATATCTTGTGGCTCAAATAGCCCTTTAATTTGGGGTAAACCATTACGGATTAGAAGCGGTCGTTTTTGCCAATAATTTTGCAAAAACTCTTCTGGGGTAATGTTTTCTGGTAAGCAGAACGGGATATTCATAAGTCACTCCTTGTTTGCACGTGAATTTAGCCTATTGTAACCACCAAATGGAGATATTTCACGGAAATTAGCGAAAATTTGTGAGATTTAGCAAATTTTTCTCAAAAAAAGACCGCTTACAAGCTATAATAGCCGACATTTTTGAACGTTTTTTACAGAGAAATCATCAATGAGCACAAAATTTAACGTTAAAACCTTTCAAGGTATGATTTTAGCCCTACAAGATTACTGGGCACAACAAGGCGCAACCGTTGTTCAACCATTCGATATGGAAGTGGGCGCAGGTACTTCTCACCCTATGACTTGTTTACGTGCATTAGGCCCAGAGCCAATGGCATTTGCTTACGTTCAGCCTTCACGTCGTCCAACGGACGGTCGCTACGGCGAAAACCCAAACCGTTTACAACACTACTACCAATTTCAAGTAGTGATCAAACCTTCTCCAGACAATATTCAAGAACTCTACTTAGATAGCTTAAAAATGTTAGGTTTCGACCCAACTCAAAACGATATTCGTTTTGTGGAAGATAACTGGGAAAACCCAACTTTAGGTGCGTGGGGTCTAGGCTGGGAAGTTTGGTTAAATGGTATGGAAGTTACTCAGTTCACATACTTCCAACAAGTTGGCGGTTTAGAGTGTAAACCAGTAACAGGTGAAATCACTTACGGTTTAGAGCGTTTAGCAATGTATATTCAAGGCGTGGACAGCGTTTACGACTTAGTATGGTCAGACGGCCCACTAGGTAAAACCACCTACGGCGATGTATTCCACCAAAACGAAGTGGAACAATCAACTTACAACTTTGAATACGCAAATACTGATTTCTTATTCTACTGCTTTGAACAATATGAAAAAGAAG
The DNA here is from genome assembly GCA_002002485.1 of Pasteurellaceae bacterium 15-036681. Taxonomy (GTDB): domain Bacteria; phylum Pseudomonadota; class Gammaproteobacteria; order Enterobacterales; family Pasteurellaceae. The sequence continues at coordinate 7,820 of MQVI01000010.1, read as the reverse complement.
CACAAGAATTATTGAGCCTCGAGAAACCGTTACCATTACCTGCTTACGAACGTATCTTAAAAGCGGCACACAGCTTTAACTTATTAGACGCACGCAAAGCAATCTCGGTAACAGAACGTCAGCGTTATATCTTACGTATCCGTGCCTTAACCAAAGGCGTAGCAGAAGCCTACTACGCAAGCCGCGAAGCGTTAGGTTTCCCAGGTTGTAAAAAATAAAAATCTCCCCCTACCCCCCTCTTTGTCAAAGAGGGGGAATAATTGAGGTGAATATGGCAAAACCTATTTTATATTTTGCTCACTGGTGCCCAGATACCGAACCTTTTGTGGCAGAGCTACAACGCTTAGGGATTGAATACGAAGCCGTTGATATTACAACCGGCGGAAGTGCGTTAAAACCTTTCCTAAAACTACGCGACACCCACCCCGCTTTTGAAAACGCAAAAGCAAATGGTTATATCGGTATTCCCGCGTTGGTTGATGGGGAGAGAGCGGTTTTGGATTTGGTAGATCTGTAGGGTGCGTGTAAACGCACCGTCGAATAGGTGACACTATGAACGAACTACAACCCACAAACGATCACTTAATCGGTAATATTGCTAAGATTATCGAACAAGCACGTTCCCAAGTGCGCCAAACGGTAAATAGTGTTATGGTGCAGAGTTATTGGGAAATCGGGCGACTTCTTGTTGAAGATGAACAACAAGGGCAAGAGCGTGCGGAGTATGGTAAATACATTCTGAAAAATGTATCTGAACGTTTGACAGAAATGTATGGGAAAGGCTTTGATATTACGAATTTGCGTAATATGAGACAATTTTATTTAGCTTTTCCAATTCGAGACGCAGTGCGTCGCGAATTGAGTTGGACACATTATCGCTCTCTTATACGGATAGAAAATCCCAAAGCTAGAGAATGGTATCTTAATGAAACCATTGAAAATAATTGGTCTTCACGAGCCTTAGATCGCCAAATTAGTGTTCTCTATTATGAACGTTTGCTAGCAAGCCAAAACAATGCGTTAGTGGTAGAAGAAGCAAAGCAAAAAACTGAACCGTTAAAAGAAACAATCCAAGATTATTTGCGTGATCCTTATATCTTAGATTTTCTTAACCTACAGGATAAAACCTATCAAGAAAGCGGTGTGGAACAGGCAATTATTAGCAATTTGCAAGAGTTTTTGCTTGAACTCGGTAAAGGTTTTGCCTTTGTAGAACGTCAAAAACGGTTACGTTTTGATGATGAAGATTTCTATATCGACCTCGTGTTCTATAACTTTAAGCTAAAATGCTTTTTGTTGATTGACCTAAAAATCGGTAAACTCAAACATCAAGACATCGGGCAAATGGATACTTATGTACGTTTGTATGATAAGCAGTTTAAAGGCGATGACGATAACCCGACAATCGGCTTAGTGTTATGTAGTGAACAAAGTGAAGCCGTTGCAAAATATTCAGTACTTGCCGATAGAAAACAGATTTTTAGTGCGAAGTATTTGCCATATTTGCCGACAGAGTTGGAACTAAAAGAACAGCTTGAAAGGGCGAGAGAAAAGTTAGCAGATTTGGAAACCTAGCACTTACGTACTAGGTTACGCATACATTATGTGGTATTGATCAAAATATAGGAGAAAAAATGGCTGGTTGGGTATATATTCTTTCAAATCAAGCAATGCACGGACTATGGAAAATTGGTTATACTGAGAGAGATCCTATTTCAAGAGCCAAAGAAATTAGTGATTCAACTGGTGTTCCACACCCATATAAAGTTGAATATCAAGTATATACAACTCATCCATATGAAGTTGAACAATATGCGCATGAACTATTAAAGAATTATAGAGTGAATCAAAATCGGGAGTTTTTTAAGTGCTTTTTTCAAGATGCTGTAGAAGCTATTAAAAAATCCTTAAATTATCATAATAAAAAATTAGTTGATTTCAGTTATTCTGGCGAAATATCTTATAATTTATTATTAAGTGAAGTTGATAGATTAATCTTAGAAAAGCAAAGAGGAATCGAAGCTGCGCGAAATTTTAAATTACAAAAAGAAAAAGAAGAAAGAGAACTTAGAGAAAAAAAAGCCAAAGAAGAACAAGAATTCAGAGAAAAACATGCTGAATTACTAAGACAGAAAGAGCTAGAAGAACGTCAAGAAAAATTAAGATTAGAAAGAGAGTTATATAATGATAGGCAAAAGGAGGTTGAATATAAAAATAGGCTTAAACAACTGCTAGCTCATTTATCGGAACGAGAAAAAATTGTCTTACACCCTTCTTTCTTATCAAATGATGAGCAAGAAAAGAAATGGATATTAGATCTTAATATAAAATCAAACTATATAGAGTCCTACATAGGAAAAAATTACCCTAAGATAGCTAGAGATGTTTATAATCATTTTATGTCTATTATGCCTAATCAGGTCAATACTAAGCCAGAGTTACCAACTGAACAAGAAGAAAGTAGGCTTATTGAATTGGAAAAGTATGTAAACTTAAAACTAGCTGAAGAAAAAAGAGAAAAAGAAGAAAGAGAAAAACATCTTCTCTCTATTAAGGAAAAAGAAAAGAATAAATTAATTATTTCGGAATCTATCAAAGATAAACTAAAAGAGTATATTAATAATCTTAACAAGGGAAAAGATTCCAAGAGCAAACAATTTATTCTTCCCAAAGAACTGCCCATAGAAACTCGTATTGATTTTATTGAATGGTCAAAAAATGAAGTTGAAAAATATGATTTTTCAAATCATATTGAAGTTATTTATGACATTATAAATGAACATCTGAAAAACTGGAACAACAATCTTCCTTTTGAACTTATTCTCCTTCGAGAAGTTATTAAAGCATACATTGATCAACTTAATGTATTGTTTTCTGATGAAAAAAACATTAAAAGCACAATTCATTCTTATAATGAAATGAAAAAGGCAGAGAGTGAAAAAATACGCGAAGAAGAAATAAAAGAAGAAATAAAAAAACAACTAATTAAAGAAAAGTTTGAAGAAATATCTAAACTACAAAGACAAAGAGATTTAGAAATAGAAAATCTAAAAATCGAATTTAGTACTAAAGATTATATTTTTAATCAACATAGTATAATTATTCTGACTTTCATCGCATTTATCAACCCTCTATTTCTTTGGATAGGTTCATTTACCTTAGCTACATTTATATTATTCGTAGTAATTTTATTATTTGTTGACTATTATTTAATTAATACATTGAGGCTACTAAAAAATGGAATATATGAATATAAAACCAATTTAGAAACGGAAAAGATTCTCAATGAATACGAAATTATTATTAACCAGATTAAATCGACTATTCCAAAATGAAGAGTAACAAAAATGACAACTGAAAACTTCCTAGCCGAGATCGGCACTGAAGAGCTACCACCGAAGGCTCTTAAAAAATTAGCGACTGCGTTTGCAGAGAATGTAGAACAAGAGTTAAACCAAGCGGGTTTGGCTTTTGAGAAAGTTGAATGGTTTGCGGCACCTCGTCGTTTAGCGGTGAAGGTGTTAGGTTTAGCCACTCACCAACCAAGCAAAGAGATTGAAAAACGTGGTCCTGCGGTGTCTGCGGCGTTTGATGCTGAAGGCAAGCCGACTAAAGCGGCTGAAGGCTGGGCACGTGGTTGTGGGATTACGGTTGAACAAGCAGACCGTATCGCAACGGATAAAGGCGAATGGCTTGTACACCGTGCGGTGATTGAAGGTCAGCCGACTAAAAACTTATTAGTGGCGATGATCAGCAATGCTTTAGCAAAATTACCTATCCCTAAAACAATGCGTTGGGGTGATAAAACCGAACAGTTCGTGCGTCCTGTTCACACTGTCACTTTATTGTTAGGTGGTGAGTTAATCGAAGGCGAAATCTTAGGTATTAAGAGCGATACAACTATTCGTGGCCACCGTTTCTTAGGTGAAAGAGAATTCCAAATTTCACACGCGGATCAATACCCTGCGTTACTGAAAGAAAAAGGTTCGGTAGTGGCAGATTTCAACGAGCGTAAAGCATTAATTCTTGCAAAATCACAAGAGAAAGCGACCGCTTTAGGTGGTGTTGCGGATATCGAAGAAGACTTATTAGATGAAGTGACTTCATTAGTGGAATACCCGAATGTATTAACCGCAAAATTTGAAGAACGTTTCTTAGCGGTGCCTGCGGAAGCCCTTGTTTACACAATGAAAGGTGACCAAAAATACTTCCCGATCTACGATAAAGACGGCAAGTTATTACCGCACTTTATCTTTGTTTCAAACATCAACCCAGAAGATCCAACTGCGATTATTGAAGGTAACGAGAAAGTAGTTCGCCCACGTTTAACTGATGCGGAATTCTTCTTCAAAACTGACTTAAAACAGCGTTTAGAAGATCAATTACCACGTTTAGAAACGGTATTATTCCAACAACAATTAGGTACATTACGTGATAAAACCGACCGTATCGAACAGTTAGCGGGCATTATTGCAGAGCAAATCGGTGCGGATGTAGCAAAAGCGAAACGTGCAGGTTTACTGTCTAAATGTGACTTAATGACTAATATGGTGTTTGAGTTCACTGATACGCAAGGTGTAATGGGTATGCACTATGCTCGTCACGATGGTGAAGCGGAAGAAGTGGCTGTAGCGTTAAACGAGCAATATATGCCACGTTTCGCAGGCGATAACTTACCAAACTCATTGGTGGCTTGTTCTGTTGCATTAGCGGATAAAATGGATACGCTAACGGGTATCTTCGGTATCGGTCAGCAACCAAAAGGTAGCGCAGACCCATTCGCATTACGTCGTGCAGCATTAGGTGTGTTACGTATTATCGTTGAGAAAAAATTACCATTAGATTTAGAAAATCTTATTGCCTCATCAATAGAAACATTTAAACATTTATCTTTCAAAACAACTAAAAATGCTACTTTCACTATTAAGTATGATGATGCAGTTTATACTCCATTTGAGTATTTAATCAAAGATAAAAATGGTGAATGGATTGGCTTCCGACCAACAAAAACAGAGCTAATTAAAGATGTATCAGATTTTATGTTAGGCCGTTTCCGTGCGTGGTACCAAGATGAAGGTATGAACGTGGATGAAATCCAAGCGGTATTAGCACGTCGTCCAACTAAACCAGCAGACTTCGATGCACGTGTACGTGCGGTTTCTCACTTCCGTACATTAGACAGTGCAGAAGCATTAGCGGCAGCCAACAAACGTGTAAGCAATATCTTAGCCAAAGCGGAAGGCACAATCGGCGAAATCGATTTAGCGGTGTGTGTTGAAGATGCAGAAAAAGCATTGGCGGAAGCTGTATTAGCATTAAAAACAGAAGTTCAACCGTTAATCGCACAAGGCGACTACACTGCGGTACTTGATAAATTAGCAAGTTTACGTCAGCCAGTGGATAGTTTCTTTGATAACGTAATGGTAAATGCAGAAGATCAAAAACTGCGTAACAACCGTTTAGCGATTTTAAGCACGTTACAAGGCTTATTCTTACAGGTTGCGGATATTTCATTATTGCAATAAAGTCTACCCTCTCTCTGCTTAAAATTGCCTAGACAATTTTAAGCTGTCTCTCTCCCGTAAACGGGAGAGAGTTAAATTAATTAATAATTTTAATGATAAAAAGGTAACACACAATGTCAGCAAAAACAGAAATTCTTTTTAGTAATCAATGGGATGTTCGTATCAGCGACCCAGGTTTAGAAGGTGCATTAAGCCACTATTTTGAAACCGTATACCTAAAACTTGTGGCTCATATCGACGGCGACAAAGTCTCTTATGAATTTACACGTAAAGTGGAAAAAGAAGTGCAAACTCATTGCATTTTCCACGATGTAGAAGAATTATTTAAATTCTTAGCTGAATACTTAGGCCCTGTTGCATTAGGCAATATCGGGATTAAGATTGGTCAGTTAGGTTTAGCATAATTGCGATTTTGCGGACACGGGCACCGTGTCCCTACATTTTCCTATGCCACATTCTCTCTATTCTCACACTCAGCCCTATTGGGATTTCTTGCGTATTGAAAAGCAAGCAAGTCCGCATACTCTATCTAATTACCAACGCCAAGTGAAAGCCGTATGTGAAATGTTAGCGCAAGCAGAGATTTCTAATTGGCAAGATGTTGATGCCTCAACGGTTCGTTGGCTACTTTCTCAAAGTCATAAACAAGGTTTATCAGCTAAAAGTATTGGCTTACGCCTAGTGGCATTGCGCCAGTTCTTAGACTTTTTGGTTAGACAAGGTAAGCTAACTGTTAACCCTACGATTGGAATTAAGTCCCCAAAAGCGAATAAACATCTACCGAAAAATATTGATGCGGAACAAGTAGCACAGTTGCTAAATATTGAGAGTAACCAACCGCTTGATCTACGTGATATTGCAATGATGGAACTGATGTATAGCTCAGGGTTGCGTTTGTCGGAATTACAAGGGCTAGACTTGGGTGATATGGATTTAAATTCGCAAGAGGTACGTATTTTAGGGAAAGGGAATAAAGAACGAATTGTGCCCATTGGCTCTAAAGCCGTAGAGGCAATTAATAATTGGCTTGCGGTACGTGCTGAATTTAAACCGCAAGATAATGCGTTGTTTCTTAATCAGCGAGGGGGACGACTGTCGCACCGCTCTATTCAGCTAGCTATGAAAAAATGGGGACAGAAACAGCATTTGGATACTCATCTTCACCCCCATAAACTACGCCACTCTTTTGCCACCCATATGTTAGAGGCTAGTGCCGATCTACGTGCGGTGCAAGAGTTGTTGGGGCATAGTAGTCTTTCAACCACCCAAATTTATACCCACTTGGATTTTCAACATTTAGCGAAGATTTACGACTCTGCTCATCCAAGGGCGAGACGAAAAAAAGAATAATAGCTATAACAAAATTATAAATGTGAAGTCTGTCAAATATTTGAATTATAGTGCTTTTTCTATATTTGCAGGCATAGTAGAATTTGCAAACTGTATATATTTTGTCGATATTATGTAGTAGTTGCACAAACTCTATTTACACCTTCTCCCTCTGGGAGAGGGACAGACTGAAGGTGCGTTCAGCACCGAGGTCAGCGAGAGGGAAATTGTTAAATATTCCTTAAATATCAAGCTTGTTACCCTCTCTCTGCAAAAATGGCTGAACGCAATTTTTGCGGTCTCTCTCCCAAAGGGAGAGAGAGGTGAATTCAAATATTTGATTTGTGCAAGTGCTACATAATTTCGTATTTTGTCATCAATTTTAATCATATTTTCAGGCATAAAGGACATTTTTAATGGTTTTTTAAATTATAAATGCGTTAAAGGACAATATTAATGGTCATAAAATAATCTGCATTATGACCATTTTTTATGCATTCTAAACACCTAATATTTGATCTATCATTGCCATTTTTGTTTCTATATTCATTCTTCTGTGATTACCTAATAATTGCTTCAAATTACCAAAGCAACCCTCAATCATATTCGATGTATTTGGAATCAATAACGCAGGATCTTTTTGATAGGTAAACAAATAACTTTGATTGTTATTTAAACTTTTAAATGCACTTCTAAGTCGTTTATGAGTATAGTGAGATCGTCCTGTTTCCAAATTTATAGAGCGTTCATCATAATAATCTTTCCAAGTGTCTAGCCATTGCTCTAAGAAGTCCTTAAATTGCTCCTCAGTGATTTCAGTTAGCATATTTGAGATAAGCCTTAGATGCTTGCTAGCAGGGTGTTTAGAACGATTTGGAAGGTATCTACGAATAATTTGTTGCTGATGATATTGGCAAAGTTGGACAGGATATTTTGTGATTTTTTGGATGAGACCACGACGACCAT
>MQVI01000108.1 GCA_002002485.1 Pasteurellaceae bacterium 15-036681 | reverse complement strand
GCATTGATGAGAAAACTCGTTACCATTGCTCAATCAGTCTTAAAATACCAACAACCCTTTGATGAAAAACGCTATGCAAATTTAGTTTAAGTTGCTATTGCTTTTGAAGGGGGCTTATAGTATCTACAAAAATTAAAGCCCGCTAAATTAAAGCACCATTCTCACGCCTTCAATTTTCGCTAAATCTGTATAAAGGGTTTCAACTTGTTCAATATTCTGTGCGGTGATTGTAATTGAAACCGAATGATAAGTACCTTTGCCACTTGCTTTCATTGTTGGGTTATAGTCGCCTTTAACCACTTTATTGGTTTCACGAACTACGTCTTCAACTAAACCATCACGCGCAGCACCAACCACTTTGAAAGTAAATGAGCATGGGAACTCTAATAAATCTTTTAATTTTGCTTGTGGAATATCTGCGAGATTAACTGTTTTTGCTTGTTGAGCCATATGTTATCCTTTTTACCTAAAAATGTAGGGGCGTACTGCGTACGCCCGCGGGCGTATTCAATACGCCCCTTGTATGTTAAATTTATAGTACACTAGCAACACCAAAGCATAATGTTATCCACAGCTTGAACGCCCCTTGAGAAGAAACTCGTTCTGTAGCGTAGGCGTGGATAACTTCATCAGCAAAAC
>MQVI01000107.1 GCA_002002485.1 Pasteurellaceae bacterium 15-036681 | reverse complement strand
AATGTTAATAATGAAATAACAGTTCCTGTCAGACCTTGCCCTAAAAATAGAGCTATAAGAGTGATGTATTTTTTCATATTCCCTCCTAAACTAGTTGAATATTATAGATGTTTTGTAGAAAATCATCATCAGAAACGTACATTAATGGTTGATAAGATAACCAATAGAACTTTTTGGGATTTTCAATAAATACTTGTTTTATAGAATTATTTTCCAAGACTATTTCTAGTTTAGTTTTAAATATAAGATTGTTTTTTAAGAGTAATGTTGATATATGTTGTGATAATTTATTTTCATATCCATTTCCTAATAAAGATATAGCAGGAATATCTGGTCTATCTTTTTTTACATGAACAGTTAGTCGAATTGCATTTTCTAGTTTTTTAGATAACAAAACATCATCAATTTTATCCATAAGATGGATAGCTATATATTTTTTTGCAGATCTAATACTGACTTTATAAAAGAAATCAAGTACTTCATCAAATTCTATGTTACTATTGATACGATTTATCCAATAAAAACTATTGCCAGGATTTAGAATGCAACTAATAGACATTCTGATAATATCATCTATAGAAAAATTTTTATCTTTAACTAGCTTATGAATACTTTCAGGAATAGCTATTTCATTAGGAGAAATTTTAGAGTGGAAAATTTCGAGCCAATCA
>MQVI01000106.1 GCA_002002485.1 Pasteurellaceae bacterium 15-036681 | reverse complement strand
CTGGTTGTACTTCTGCTACAACAGACTTACCGTCTTTGCCATCTGCGCCTGGTGCGCCATCCTTACCTGGTGCGCCGTCTTGACCATTTGTGATTGTCGCAATTTCAGTTTTCTCTTTTGTTTCTGGGTCAACTTCACTTACTTTCACACTACCATCTGGTTGTACTTCTGCGACAACAGACTTACCGTCTTTACCATCTGTACCGTTAGTGATTGTCGCAATTTCAGTTTTCTCTTTTGTTTCTGGATCAACTTCACTTACTTTCACACTGCCATCTGGCTGTACTTCTGCGACAACAGACTTACCGTCTTTGCCATCTGTACCGTTAGTGATTGTCGCAATTTCAGTCTTCTCTTTCGTTTCTGGATCAACTTCGCTTACTTTCACACTGCCGTCTGGTTGTACTTCTGCTACAACAGACTTACCGTCTTTGCCATCTGCGCCTGGTGCGCCATCCTTACCTGGTGCGCCGTCTTGACCATTTGTGATTGTCGCAATTTCAGTTTTCTCTTTTGTTTCTGGGTCAACTTCACTTACTTTCACACTACCATCTGGTTGTACTTCTGCTACAACAGACTTACCGTCTTTACCATCTGTACCGTTAGTGATTGTCGCAATTTCAGTTTTCTCTTTTGTTTCTGGGTCAACTTCACTTACTTTCACACTACCATCTGGCTGTACTTCTGCTACAACAGATTTACCGTCTTTACCATCTGTACCGTTAGTGATTG
>MQVI01000105.1 GCA_002002485.1 Pasteurellaceae bacterium 15-036681 | reverse complement strand
CTGTAAACATGGGTAACAACCGAGTACAAGGTGTTGCGAATGGTACGGAAGACACGGACGCAGTGAACTTAAGCCAGTTAAATGCAACGAAAGCGGAAGTGAACAAAGGTTGGAATATCACCACATCAAATTCAACAGGTAACGTGGATGGGGTATCAGTTCACAACGTTCAGATGGGAGAGCAAGTCGTTGTTGATGCAGGTAAGAACATCAATATCACCCAATCGGGTAACAACATTAGCATTGCGACGAATGAGAACTCAACGTTTACGTCAGTGACGGCGACGGATGTGAATGCGACTAGAGTAAATGCAACCACAGTGAATGCAACAGATGTCAACACAACCAACTTAACGACAACTGGTGTGGCGACGATTGGTGGTATGTTGACTGCGAACGGTGGTTTAACAGTGGCGAATGGTCAAGCTGTAAACATGGGTAACAACCGAGTACAAGGTGTTGCGAATGGTACGGAAGACACGGACGCAGTGAACTTAAGCCAGTTAAATGCAACGAAAGCGGAAGTGAACAAAGGTTGGAATATCACCACATCAAATTCAACAGGTAACGTGGATGGGGTATCAGTTCACAACGTTCAGATGGGAGAGCAAGTCGTTGTTGATGCAGGTAAGAACATCAATATCACCCAATCGGGTAACAACATTAGTATTGCAACCAATGAAAACTCAAGCTTCACAAGCGTGACCACAGGAACGTTATCGACAACTGGTATTGCAACAATTGCAGGCATGTTAA
>MQVI01000104.1 GCA_002002485.1 Pasteurellaceae bacterium 15-036681 | reverse complement strand
CAAAAAATACGATTTACTTGGTGCGATAGGGGCAGTTCTTGGCAACAAGCAAAGCAAAAGTAAGTTCTTTTGTAGTGAGTGGTGCTGGGAAGCTATCGGGGGGCAAGATGGATGGCGATTTAGCCCGAATGACTTAGCAACAATTTTTAAAAAGGATATTAAATGAAGAAAAGTTTAGTAGCATTAGCTGTTGCAGATATGGCAGTACAAACACATAATCCCAAAAGCAAGCAAGCAAGCAAGCAAGCAAGCAAGCAAGCAAGCAAGCAAGCAAGCAAGCAAGCAAGCAAGCAAGCAAGCAAGCAAGCAAGCAAGCAAGCAAGCAAGCAAAATGATGTAACATTTAAACAAGCCCCGCTACCGTTTGTTGGTCAAAAGCGAATGTTTTTAAAACATTTTACGCAAATTTTAAATGATAACATTAATGGAGATGGAGGGGGTTGGACTATTATTGATGTGTTTGGTGGTTCAGGTTTATTATCTCACACTGCTAAACGCATTAAACCCAACGCAAGAGTTATTTATAATGATTTTGACGGCTATTCTCAACGCTTAAACTATATCAATGATATTAACAGATTACGCCAACAACTCTATCAAGCGGTTGATGGAGTTGTTGCTAAAAATAAACGTATTACCCCTGAGCTAAAAGCCAAGTTAATTGGTATTATCAATGACTTCGATGGTTATAAAGACCTTAACAGTCTAGCATCTTGGTTGTTGTTCTCAGGGCAACAAGTCGGTACGCTTGAAGAGTTATTTGAGCAAGGCTTTTGGCA
>MQVI01000103.1 GCA_002002485.1 Pasteurellaceae bacterium 15-036681 | reverse complement strand
GCCGTCGTGGTAACTGTTGGGACAATGCACCGATGGAACGTTGGTTCAGAAGTTTTAAATATGAATGGATGCTGAAAGGTGGTTACAGTGATTTTGAAAACGCTGTAAACGATGTGAGGGAATATGTTATGTACTATAACCATATTCGCCCACATAGTTACAATCAAGGTCTATCCCCGATTTTAGCAAAAACAACTTATCGGTGACTGTTAAATTAGTTGACCACTACAATGTTAGAACAAACCCAGAAGCGCCTATGAATGCAATTTGCCAAGGGGTACCAAAGGCAATACCTACACAAGTGAGTAAAATGGCTGATAAAACAACCTGCAAACTACCAAGCCCAAATATTTGACGGCGTAGACTCCATAAATGAGAAGGCTTCATTTCAAGACCTATAATGAATAGGAACATGACCACACCTAGTTCTGCGATATGGATAATATGTTGCGGATCATCTGCAAAAAGTTTAAAACCAAAAGGTCCAATAGCTAACCCTGCAGCTAAATAACCTAAGACAGAGCCTAATCCCAATCGTTTGAAAATAGGCACAACTAAAATTGCAGCGCCAAGTAATGTTACGACACTGACTAATTGATTTGCACCTTCTGCTGCCATAATACCCCAAAATACGTTACGGATAGTTTAACTACATTCATAAAAATGTAACCTAATATTGGACAATTCTGCCTTGTACCAAGCGAAAAAGCCAGGTTAAAATTCTATTTTTACGCCTTTTTACAAAATTAATAGGGCGTGTTGATCTTTTGAGTATGATATTTAACCGAAAATCAATTTAACCCAATGAATACAGCAAGCCAATGCAATTGAAGTTGCATAATTTCTTGCTAATTTATCATAACGCGTTGCGATAGCT
>MQVI01000101.1 GCA_002002485.1 Pasteurellaceae bacterium 15-036681 | reverse complement strand
ACATATTCCCTCACATCGTTTACAGCGTTTTCAAAATCACTGTAACCACCTTTCAGCATCCATTCATATTTAAAACTTCTGAACCAACGTTCCATCGGTGCATTGTCCCAACAGTTACCACGACGGCTCATACTTTGTATAAGCCTATGTTTCTTCACACAATCAGTGAATATTTCACTGCCATAAATACTACCTTGGTCTGAATGAAACAGCATTCGCTCCGTGCGTTTGATATTCAGCATTGCATGATTTAGAGCATCTTTAACTAGCTCACTATCATGATGGCGACTTAGTTTCCAACCGACGACTTGACGATTTAATCAATTAATGACTACCGCTAAATAGCACCATATCCCATTGATTTTTATATAAGTTGTATCACCACATAGCACCGTTGTTTGGCTATCAGGCGTAAATTCTCGGCTTAAAATATTATCAAAAACTTGGCTATTCCCTTTACTGTGATTGCGCCATTTTTGAGGTTGTTTGCTAAATAATCCTTGTTTATTCATTAACTTGCGAATTAAATACAACCCAACAAAAATACCTTTCTCTTTCAAATGCGATTGAATCGTTCGCTTGCCAGCTGAATTTCGGCTTGCATCAAAAATTGCTTTGATTTCGACAGCTAAAGCGGTGTGTTTCGCTGGCTTTTTTGCACTGCGCAAATGGGCGTAGTAAGCACTTTCAGAGACCGCAAATAGCTCACATAACCGTTTGATTCCTCGCGATTTTAACGTCGTGATGACTTGGTATTTTTGTTTTCGAGTGACATTAAAATCGCTGTAGCCTTTTTTAAGATTTCTTTATCCTCTTCAAGCTCTTTTATGCGATTTTCAAGTTCTCGGATTCGTTGCTGTTCAGGACTAATTGGTTTTGAACCTGCTAGAACATAACCTTGTTGCTCCGCTTGCACTTGGCTTAACCAACGACGAAATGCTGTTTCGCCCACATCTAGCTCTCGACACGCTTGTGGAATAGAATATCCACGCTCGGTCACCAATTTTACTGCTTCAGCTTTATATTCAGCACTGAACGTTCTTCTTGCTTTTCTCATTATG
>MQVI01000100.1 GCA_002002485.1 Pasteurellaceae bacterium 15-036681 | reverse complement strand
CTTGAATTTACAATCCAAGTGCAATAAAAAAGAAGTGTTCATAATAGAGTATAATTTTTGCTACCACACAAAAAACTTACGCTAAACATGAACACTTCTTATAGACATCTTACAATAATTGAACGAGAAAGCATAATGATTATGCACTCAAACGGTAAAAAAACAGTAGAAATTGCTCGAGTTCTTGGACGAAGTACGAGTACTATTTCTCGTGAGTTAAAACGGCATTCTCTCGACCACTATAGCGCAACTAAAGCACAAGCAAGTTACTTAATGCATCGTAAAAATTGCAAGGCAACTCGTAAGTTAGAGCAAAGAGAATACATCCAGTTAGTCCAAGAAAAATGTCTTGTTGAGAATTGGTCTCCCGAGCAACTTAGCGCAAGATTAAAGAAGGAAAAATCTGATTTATCAATTAGTTATGCAACTATTTATCGTGGTATTTATGCAGGGTTATTTGATATAGGTGAACGCAAAGCGAGCCGTAAACTTCGTCATAAAGGCAAGACTCGACATACCAAAAATCATCTTGAAAAACGTGGCAAAATTCAGATATCCAATCATCTAAATGAACGTCCTATTTCAGCTGAAAATCGCAGTCGTTTTGGACATTGGGAGGCGGATACAGTGCTTGGTAAAACTGGAGGAGTGTGTCTAGTCACATTGACAGAGCGTAAAAGCCGTTTTGAGCTAGTGAAGAAGGTGTCTGCCAAGAAAGTCGAATTCGTGAAAGATGCAATAATTGAATTGCTTCGTTCACATAAATTAAGGTCGATTACCCCAGACCGTGGCAAGGAGTTTGCTAAACATAGTTCGGTAACAAGAGCGTTGGGGGTAGAATTTTATTTTCCTGAACCACATCAACCGTGGACAAGAGGGACAAATGAAAATACAAATGGGTTGCTCCGAGAATATTTCCCGAAGCAACAAGATATGGAACAGTGGAACGATGATTATATTCAGCAGGTTGTTGATAAACTCAATCTAAGACCACGTAAATGTCTAGGTTGGAAAACACCTTATGAAGTTTACTTCAAAAAATCGTTGCACTTGGTTTGACAATTCAAG